>CAZFMD010000107.1:0-7538 GCA_964520025.1 uncultured Spirochaetaceae bacterium | reverse complement strand
CTGCGCATGGTCCACAAGGGGCAGATCCCCTGTGCCAAGGTAGCCAGCCAGTGGCGATTCCTACGCGCGATGATCGATGACTGGTTGATCGCCAAGATGCGGGTGGTACCGCAGAATGACCTGGCCCGTTTGATCGAAAGCTCCCCGGAGGTTGTACCCCTTTCGCGACTGCTCAAAGACGAGCATGTGGTTCTGGGACTCCGGCCGGGAAGCAAGGAAGAGGTTCTTCACCAGCTGGTTCAACCTCTCCTGCGCTCACGATTCATCGATCGGGCGAAGCCCTTCGTGGACAAGCTGCTCGAACGGGAACAGATCGTGTCCACAGCCGTGGGCAGGGGAATCGCCATCCCCCACCTTCGCCATCCCCAGGAGAATCCCGGGGGCGGCCCGGTGTTGGTTGTCGGGATCTGCAGAGAGGGTACGGACTTCGAATCCCTGGATGGCGAAATAACACATCTTTTCTTCCTTCTCTGTACAGACAGTGAAGTGGTGCATCTGCGGGTGCTTGCCAAAGTCAACCGGATCGCCGGCCGGAAAGAGGCGATGGCCCGTCTTATTCGTGCCGATTCACCCGCGGAAGTCTTGCGGGTTCTCATCAAATCGGACCAGGAAGGAGTATAGCTATGGGTTTGAGTTTTCGTCCCGAGTGCATACAGGTCGGGAGTGAGGCGCGGAACAAAGGAGAGCTGCTTGCCGATCTTGTCCGGCTGGCCAAGAAGAGCAAGGTGTTGGGCAAGATACCGGAGAAGCGTCTGCTCGATGCCCTGCAGGAGCGAGAACGCGTAGGTACTACGGGATTCGGCAACGGGATCGCCATTCCCCACTGCGCCCTGGAGGGTATCGATGAGTTCGTGGTCGGATTGCTGATCGTCCCGGAGGGTATCGATTTCGCTTCCCTGGACGGAAAAAAAACAACGACTTTCTTCTTCATTGTTGGGCCCAGTTCCCAGAGAAACCGGCATATCCAGCTGCTCTCGGCGATATCCAAGGTTCTCAAGGATCCCGATGTGATTCAGCGCTTTCTCGAAGCCTTCGATGAAAAGCAGGTGCGCCAGATCGTGGAGGAGCTGTTTCGGCTCGTCGATGTTGGAATTACTCCCGGGCAGCAGAAGGGCAGGTGCCTGTTCCAGGTGTTCGTGCAGCGTGAGGAGTGTTTCGAAGAGCTGCTCCAGGTGTTTTCCGCCGTTGTGGACGGTTCGATCGCCGTGCTGGAGACCAGTGCCGCCGGTGCCTATCTTCACCGCCTGCCTCTGTTCGCCGCCTACTGGACCGAGGGCCAGAAGGGGTTTTACAGACTTATCCTGGCGGTTGTCGACAAGGATCTCTGCAATGATGTGATCCGGCGCATTCACACCGTGGTGGAAGATGTGGAGGACAAACCCGGAGTACTGATCACGGTGCAGGAGTTGTTCTACTCCAGCGGTTCCCTCGAATTCTAGGACAACGGGAGTAAAAGCGTGTTGCAGGCCGTTCAGAGTTTCTTCCACTCTCTTCCCCTTCCGATACTCCTGGTTGTGGGCATCATCACCCTGGCCGGATTCTATTTGGGCAAAACCATGCGCTTTGTGCGCTTGCCCTCCATTATCGGGTTTATGCTGGTCGGTGTGTTGTTGGGCCCCTCTGTGCTGGGTTTGCTCGGGGAGCAGCTAAAAGCATCGATTGGGTTTATCACCGATATCGCCCTCGGTTTCGTGGCCATCAGTATCGGCCTGGAGCTCAGCTTCTCCTCATTGAGGAGACAGGGGCTCGGCATCATTCTCATCATCATCGCCGAATCCTTCCTGGCCTTCGCCGTTGTCACTGCGGCGGTGTTCCTCTTGACCCGCAATCTTGCCCTGGCACTGATCTTCGGCTCGCTGGCCCCGGCCAGCGCGCCGGCCGGAACCGTAGCGGTGATTCAGGAGTACAGGGCCCGGGGGAAACTGACCAACGCCCTCTATGCGGTCGTCGGTTTTGACGACGGACTGGCTATCATCATCTTCGGTTTCGCCTTTGCCGTTGCCCGCAGCGTGCTGCTGCATCAACACGGCGCGGACCAGGAACAGGTATGGCGACTTATCGTTACCCCACTGCTGGAGATCGGCCTGAGTTGTCTGATCGGCGCGGTCGTGGCAGTCCTGTACCGCCTGTTGGCCCGAAAGCTCACCGAGCGCAGAGACCTGTTCATCCTCACCTTCGCTACCGTGCTCATCAGCGTGGGCATATCCGAGGTGCTGCACCTGTCCTTGATTCTGACGAATCTGGTCGTCGGATTGGCAGTGGCGAACACCCAGGCGCCGGCGCTCACTCAGAAGATCAAGGATGAGCTGACCGAGGTGATGCCTCTTCTATTCGTGCTGTTCTTCGCGCTGGCCGGAGCGAATCTCCATATTGCGCTTCTTCCCGCTTTAGGAGTGCTGGGTGTGGTGTACATCGCCAGTAGATCCGCGGGGCTCATGGGGGGAGCCTGGTTCGGCGCAGTTGTCGGCCGGGCGGAACCGAAGATCCGCAAATACCTGGGAATGGGTATCCTCTCTCAGGCCGGTGTGGCCATCGGATTGGCACTGGTGGTGAAACAGACCCTGACGCCTCTGGGACCATGGGGAGCCCGACTGGGCGCCCTGATCATCACCACCATCACTGCGACCAGCATCATCTTCGAAATCGTAGGACCGATTCTCTGCAAGTTGGGTTTGCACAAGGCCGGTGAAATTCCTGTTCATGACTTGAAAAAGCCGGAGTCTTAATCGAAATACCGGGCGATCCATCGGCCGGTACATCGGCCTTGACACATAAAATCCAAACCCATAGCATGAGTCTTTCTGGCAGCCTATGGTTGACGCTGAATACTCCGCGACAGAGCACAGTTTCCACACCACGATTCGGGCAAATCGGATGCGGGGAGAACGGCTCACAGCCCTGATCCGTGTTTTCCTGGCCATTTGCGCCTTGGCGGGCTTTGTTGCGCGAAAATTAGCCTCCGGTGCTTTCACCGGCACGTCTTTGCAGTATTTATATATCTGCGCCCTAGGCCTGCTCGTGCTCTACTGCTTTTTCGTGCTCTACTACCTCAAGCACCATGGCTATCGCAGAGTCATCTCCTTTGCTTCCTCTACCGTGGATGTCAGCATTATCTCTCTGACGATTCTCGTGATCTTGACGTATGCGGCTGAGCCTTCGATGGCTTTGATCTATCTCACCGTAGCCTATTCCGTCTTCCATTTGGCGATTCTCCTGTCTATTCGCCATTATGATCCCCAAAATGGGTTGTTCACCGGCGTCCTGGCCGCTGTCCAGTACCTGAGCATCGTGTTGTCCTTCCGCTATTTCCAGCTCCCGTCCGCTACCCGTGGCTTCGGCAGCTCGCCATGGTATCAGGATATTGCTCCCAGCGAGCTGTTCAAGAGCCTGCTGCTGTTGCTTGCCGGGGTCTTGGCCTTCATCCTGGCCAGGAGTCTGACACGCCGCAGCGAGGGAGCTCTGCGCATAGAGGAGGCCTATCTGACCCAGTTCTTCGAAAGCACCCCCGAAGCCATCGTGCTTTCAGATAGCCAGACGCGGGTCTTGCGGATCAACAACGCCTTTACCCGCCTATTCGGCTATACCGAGCAAGAGGCTGTGGGCAGATCGATCGATGAGCTGGTCGTGCCCAAGCATCTGGAGGCAGAAGGTGTAGGATTGAGTCGAAAAGCCCGGGAAGGCGCAGAGTTTCTCATTGAAACGGTACGGAGGAGGAAGGATCGCGGCTTGGTTGATGTTTCAATCCTCGGGGCTCCGATTTTCTTTCAGGGGCGACAGGTGGCGATCTTCGGCATCTATCGGGATGTAACGGAACGCAAGCGAAAAGAGCGGTTGTTCCAGGCCCTCAACAGGGCTGCGGTGGCCATGCAGGGGGCGTTGACCCACCCGCAGATCATCGACGCGGTAGGCGCGCAACTGGAGCAGCTCGGGTACAGCTGGAACGTCCTGTTGCTCGATGAGGATGGAAAGACGCTGAGGGTGGAGTACCTGAGTTTCGCCTCCCAGCTGGTGCGGGCCGTGGACCGGTTGGTGGGCATGTCGACCCGGGAGGTGAAGATTCCGATCGACTGTGATGAAGACCTCTATGCTGTTATCGGCAAGGGAGAAACTCGGTTCGTAGAGGATTCCATAGCTCTGGTTCGTGCCATGTTACCCGGGCCGGTGAAGGGTCTGGCCGCACGGATCGGTCAAGTACTCGGGATTGCGAATATCATTGGAGCGCCCCTGCTGCAGGAGGATCGGATTGCAGGTGTTCTTGGTGTGCACTCTCCGAGTCTCAGCGCTGAGGATATCCCGACTATCACTGCCTTTGCAAACCAGCTGTCCGCGTCTTGGCAGAAGATCTCGCTTATCGCCGAATTGGAGAAGAACCTCACAGAGCTTCAACAGACTCAGGCCCAGTTGATTCAAGCGCAGAAGATGGAGGCGGTGGGCAGGCTGGCCGGGGGCATCGCCCATGACTTCAACAACCTGTTGACAGTCATTCGAGGCTACGGGGAACTGCTGGTGAAAGAGTACGACCTGGACCCTCCGGTTCGGGAAATAGTAGAGGAGATCAGTAAAGCCGGGGAGCAGGCCTCCCAGCTGACCGGACATCTCCTGGCCTTCAGCCGCAAGCAGGTGAGCCGGCCTCGGATCGTAAACATAAATGATACGGTGCGAGGTATGGAGAAGATACTCCAGCGTGTGATCGGGGAGGATATCGAGTTAGAGACGAGTCTGGAAGCCGACCTGGACCCGATACGGGTCGATCCCCATCAGATCGAGCAGGTGATCATGAACCTGGCCGTCAATGCCCGGGATGCCATGCCGGGGGGAGGCGCCCTGAGCCTGGAAACCGCCAACACCTACCTGGGACCCGATTTCGTGACGAAGCGCCCGGAGGTGAATCCGGGTTCCTACGTGCTGTTGGCCATGACCGATACGGGAAGCGGGATCGACAAGGATATACTGCCCCAGATCTTCGAGCCCTTCTTCACGACCAAGGAGCGGGGGCGGGGCACCGGATTGGGCCTGTCAACCGTGTACGGTATCGTGAAGCAGAGTCTGGGTTATATCTATGCAGATGATGCTCCTGAGCGGGGAGCACGCTTCACCCTGTACTTCCCATCCAGCGGCGGTGAGGTGCTTTCCGATTCCGTGGAGGAAGGCTCCCCGCCGGAGTTGCGGGGCACGGAGAAGGTCCTTCTTGTCGAGGACGAGGAAAAGGTGCGGCGTCTGACCGAATCGATTTTACGGCGAAGCGGCTACCGGATTGTCTCCGCCGCCAACGCGGAGCAGGCGCTGAATCTCTCCGAAGCGGAACTGGAGGATGCCCGTGTCCTGATCACCGACGTGGTCATGCCGGGTATGAACGGGAGAGTTCTGGCCGGGAAGCTGAAAGAGGCTTTCCCCCGCTTGAAAGTGCTCTTTCTATCCGGATATTCTGCGGATGTCACCGGCGCGGAACTTTCCGGGGATCAGTCGGCGGAGTTGCTGCAGAAACCCTTTTCCCCGGCCGATCTTCTCAGCAAGCTGCGACAGCTGATCGACGGATAATCCACCTTTTTTATTTTTTTTCCCGCATTTCTCTTGACATACGTTTCTTTATGAAGTAACGTTCTTCCCTAAAGTAACGTTTCTATGGATAGTAACAAAAGGAAAGAAATGCAAGCCCTTGATCAAATCGCCGGGATACTGGCGGGGATCGGGGATCGAAAGTTGATCTGTGAATTTCTGATCTGCATCCTGACGGAGTACGAGATCAAGGAGATTGCCGGCCGTTGGGAACTGGTGAAGCTGTTGTACGACGGAATGAGTCAGCGGCGCATCGCCGAGCAACTGGGGATGAGTCTCTGCAAGATCACTAGGGGATCGAAAGAGCTGAAAAAACGGGGCTCTGCTTTCAAGACGGTCCTGGACAGTTACGTAGAAGACGGTGCGGACGAGTAAACTACAATCGGAGGAGGATATTATGCCTATCAAAGTAGTCCTGAATGAAGATGAGATCCCCAGGCAGTGGTACAACTTGAATGCGGATCTACCTCTCAAGAACCCGATTCTGGGCCTGGATTTGAAACCGGCGACCCCGGAGTGGCTGGGCAAGATTTTCCCCATGAATCTTCTGGGCCAATCCATGAGCACGGATCGTTGGATCGATATACCGGAGGAGGTGCTCGACATACTGTACAGGTGGCGGCCCTCACCCCTGCACCGGGCCACAAGACTGGAGAAAGCCCTGGACACGCCGGCCAAAATCTACTTCAAGAATGAAGGGGTATCGCCCCCGGGCAGTCATAAGCCCAACACCGCGGTTCCCCAGGCGTTCTTTGCCAAGCAGTTCGGGGTCGAGCGGTTGACCACCGAAACCGGGGCCGGTCAGTGGGGAAGCGCTTTGGCTTTCGCCAGTGCCCTCATCGGATTGGAGTGCAAGGTATTCATGGTGCGGGTGAGTTTCGATCAAAAACCCTTCCGTAAGACCATGATGCAGACCTGGGGTGCGAACTGCGTTCCCAGTCCGAGCGAAGAGACACAGGCGGGCAGGGACATCCTGGCGGTGCACCCGGATTCGCCGGGAAGTTTGGGGATCGCCATCAGCGAGGCGATCGAGGCGACGTTGGCCGATGAGAGCGGAAAGACCAAGTACTCCCTGGGCAGTGTGCTGCCCCACGTACTGCTGCATCAGACCATCATCGGCCTGGAGGCCAAGAAGCAGATGGAGAAAATCGGGGAGAAGCAGGTGGACGTGGTGATCGGCTGTGCAGGCGGCGGCAGCAACTTCGCCGGTCTGGCCTTCCCCTATCTCCACGACAAGATCAATGGAGCCCAGATCGAGATCATACCAGTGGAACCGCACTCCTGTCCTACCCTGACCAAGGCGCCCTACGTCTATGACTACGGCGACACGGCTCAGGTGGCTCCGATCGCGCCCATGCACTCGCTTGGGCATACATTCGTGCCGCCCCCCATCCATGCCGGCGGGCTGCGCTACCACGGAATGGCTCCACAGGTGTCCCAGGCGGTGGCGGAAGGCCTAATGAAGCCCACGGCCGTACACCAGCTGGAGTGTTATGAATCGGCTATCACATTTGCCCGTACCGAAGGCATCATCATCGCTCCGGAGACGAGCCATGCGGTGGCGGTTGCCATTCAGGAAGCCAAGAAGGCCAAGGAGGAGGGCAAGGAGAAGGTGATCCTGTTCAATATGAGCGGACATGGATTAATGGACCTGCGGGGTTACGATCTGTACTTCAAAGGAAAACTCCACGACTACGAGTACCCGGAGGAGGATATCCACAAGGCCCTCGAACAGATCAAGAATTTTCCCAAGCCCCAAATTGCATGAGCTTAGTGCGTCGCAAAGCGCTGCACAGGTTCAGTTTGGATCCCACGGACCTGTTTTTTATAGCGTCCGTGGGTTTCCAGACGACCACATTAAGGATAAACACAGATGAACCGGTATGACCACTACCAGACCTACTGCAGAAGCCTGGGTGACTGCATCCACTTTTCCTACTGTCGCGCCGCCGGCGGGCAGGAACCTTGCGCCCGGATCGTGG
>CAZFMD010000106.1:0-10617 GCA_964520025.1 uncultured Spirochaetaceae bacterium | reverse complement strand
CCCGTCTCTTCGCGGCGCTGCTCGATGCCCAGGGCGTACAGCAGGGCGGTCAGGAGCACGGCCGCGGCCAGGAGGAAGAAACTCAAACCCAGAAACAGCTGCCCGAAATCCACGGCTCCGGAGCCGGCTTGCAGCCCCTCCTCCTTAACGGGGAGTACCCGGATGTCAACGGCCTCCGGATCCAGGGTATCGAGGAGCCGGCGGGCGATCGATTCCAGCGCCTGAGCGCCGCCTCCGCCCACAGGGTAGCGAACCGCCGTGAGATCGCCGAAGCGGTTTGCCCACATGCTGCGGGCCGCCTCCAGGGTCACGAAGGCCTTGGGCGTGCCCCGGTAGCGTTCCCAGTAGCGCTCGTCCTTGTCCCGGATCCTGCCCAGATCCACGGGGATACCGGGTTGCCAGTCGAAGCTGCTCTCCACCTCGGCTACGCCGGGAAAATCCGGCATCAGGCCCCGATCTCCCGCCGCACCGTTGATTGGCGTGATCGCTCTCACCGTGAAGGTCGAGACGGCCTGACTCAGCTCCTGCTCCGCACCGAGCACGAAGTACTCCAGCTCCAAGCGATCCCCCACCGAGAGCTGGAGATCTTCGGCCAGCCAGTCGTTGATCACGATCTGCTCATCCTTCATGTCCGGCGGGAGGATAGATGGCCCCGGTGCGGATACGAACGAATAGGGGGTGGATCGTGGTTCCGAAGGAGAATCGCTGCGAGAGTCGGCCGCCGGTTGTGCCGCGCTCCCGCCTGCCGCGCGCATGCTGTTGACCAGGTAGGTGAAAACTCCGGCGGGTCTCTCTCCTATGGCCAGGGCGGCTTGACTCAGGGCCTGCTCCAGGAATACACGCTGAGAGCGCAGCTCCACCCCGCCGGTTTCCGGCAGAACAGCGAGGGTCAGGCCGATGTCGCCAAGCTGCCAAACAGCCTGCAGTTCGGAGCCGATGCCGTTGGCATCTCTCCCGCTGACCTCCGGTACCAGCAGGATATTGGCCCTGGAGAGACCCCTGCCGTTCGCACCCGGTTGGGGTTCCTCTGCCAGATCCAGGATTTGAGACAGCCAGTCGATGGAAACGAAGAGGTTGAAGGGAGAAACCTGGTTCGCGCTCAAGCTGAAGCGGCCGAACTGCTCCTCCCCGGCGATGCCGATGACTTCCACCCGGGCGGCTCTTGTGCGCTCCCGCTCCAGGGCGAAGGGCATCTCCGCCGGGATGACCTCGGGGCGCCGCAGGCGGATCAGGATCCGCTCGCCCACCTTCGCGCCGAGCCTTCGGGCCAGCCGGGCGTTGATGACCGCCTGCCCCGGTTCCAGGTCGAAAGCCGGCGCTGCGGTCATGTCCAGGCCTGCCGCTTTCCTGACTGACGACCCGCCGATCGCCCAGAAGCGCCGGTCCACTCCCAGAATCTCGACCCCGCCGATCCTGAGGCCGCGCTCGGATTGAACGGCCAGACCGGAGATATTGAGCACCGGGGCTACGGGAACGCCGAGCCGGAGGGACAGTTGATCCGCCAGACGCGAGCGAAAGGTGCGGGTGCGGGAGACAATGGCGTACTCGCTGGAGCCCAGCCGGCTTTCGGCGATCCGCGTGAGGCTGTAGGGGACCGAATCCCCCACCACCAGGGCGCCGACCAGCACGGCCGTGCAGACCGCCGTGGCCAGGAGCACGGCCAGGTGGGTCCTTCGGAAAAAGACGAGACTGCGGGTGATCAGCTTCCAGGTTCGCATGTATCCGTTCATCCGTGCCGTTACACCTGTGTGAGCCTTCCATCCCGGAGCCTGTAGCGCCGGGCCATCCTGCCGGCAAGGTGCTCGGAGTGGGTCACCACGATCAGGGTGGTGCCTTCCCTCTTGTTCAGTTCGATCAGCAGCTCGGCCAGCTGCTCCGCGTTCTCCCCATCCAGGGAGCCGGTGGGCTCGTCGGCCAGGACCAGAGCCGGTGCGTTGATCAGGGAACGGGCCACGGCGACCCGCTGGCACTCGCCGCCTGAAAGCTGTCCGGGCCGGTGATGACAGCGTTCGGCCAATCCGACCTTCTCCAGCAGCATGCTCGCCCTCTCTGCAAATCCAGCCCGGGCGGATTCGCCCTGCAACGGCAGGGTGGGCAGGAGCACGTTCTCCAGGACCGTACACTGTGGGAGCAGGTGGTGGAGCTGGAACACGAAGCCTATGCGCCGGTTGCGCAGGCGGGCCAGCTGCCGTTCGGTCAGATCGGAAAGTTCCTGACCGTCGAACCTGACGGTTCCGGAGGAGGGCCGGTCCAGGGCGCCGATGATGTTCAGCAGGGTGCTCTTGCCTGAACCCGAGGGGCCGGTGACCACCAGGGACTCGCCGGCCTGTACCTTCAGCGAGATTTCCCGCAGGATCGGGATTTCACCGCCCCCGGGCTGGGGGTAGCTCTTGGAGATCTCTTTCAATTCGATCATCGCAGCTCCATGCTCTTTCGATAGACAATCGCCAGTTTCCGTGCAACGGCTTCCAGGCTGTATATTTTCCCCACGGATCTCCGGCCGCTCGTTGACAGCGCCGCCATTTTCTCCCGATCGAGCAGCAGGGAGCGTATATGGGCGGCCAGGGTGGGGGAATCGTTGGGCCGGTACAGGATTCCCCCGCCCGTGGCTTGAATGATTTCCGGATAGGATCCGATGTCCGGCTGTACCACCGGCACACCGGCGGCCATGGCCTCCAACAGGTACAGGCCGAAGGCCGTGGGTCTGGTAGAAGGTACGGACAGCAGAGTCAATCCCCGGATGAAGCGCCCTCTGGCGGATGTGCTGAAATCAGCGACGAAGCGGACATCCCGGTCCATGCCGGCTTTGCGGATCTTGCCGCGGAGGCGGCGCAGGAAGGCCCTGTCATCCCCCGTGCTGCCCCCGGTGATCCACAGCCTCAATTCTCCCAGGGCCGGGTCCCTTCTCACCTCCGCCACGGCGTCGACCAGGATGCCCAGTCCCGATTCCGCGCACATCCGGGACAGAAAGCCGACAGTGGGCGGATCGTCGGGCACAGGCTCGGGAGCGGCGTCGCCGATATCCAGGCCCACGGGGGTCACCTCGGTACGCTTGGCCTTGAGGGGTGCGTAGCTGCTGAAGAAATCGGCGTAGTACCTGCTCACCGGGAGCATGATCTCCACATGCGCCGACGCTTCGACCATCAGCCGGCGCGCCTCCCGAGCCTGCTCCGGGTTCAGGGCATCGATCCAGGTATCCTCGTCCTCAAGGGTACAGACCACGGCGGCGGAGGTCTCCGCCTTGACCCGCCGTACCGTTCCCAGCAGCAGGGCGTTGGACAGGTGAACCACCTCCGGTTTCACCTCGTCTTTGAGCGCCGTGACCAGCTGTTCCAGCTCCTGCGCCTGGCCTCCGGTTTCGCCCCGCAGCATGGAGAGGGTCATCTCCCCCAGTCCGGAAGCCCGGGTCGACCCGGTCAGACCGGCGGCGATGTTCAGCAGCGGGCCGGAGTCCAGGGCCCTGTCGACCCAATCCGGCGCCCGGCGCAGCCAGGGCAGCCGCTGCCGCAGGTACAGACCCACCGCTCCGTAGAACACCTGCGTGTCCGCCTGCAGCTCGGACTCGTCCAGGGGCAGGTACATCGGCACGACCACGACCTCCTCACCCAGCTGCCTCAAGCCCTCGATCAGGTTCAGGTCCCGGATGCAGTTGCCGCAGTAGAAGGAACCCCCCGAGCTGGGCACGATATAGGCAATCCTCATGGCTATGGTCCGAAGGCGTACACCAGCCCATCCTCGGCGCCGATGATCACCCTGTCTCCGACAACCGCGGGAGAGCCGGTGATGCCCGCCCCGATCTCGTAGGACCACAGCTCTTTGCCGTCGGACAGGCTGAGCAGGTAGATCCGCCCGTCCGCAGAGCCGAAGATGACCTTGTCCCCGCAGATGACCGGAGAGCTGTCGACCTCCCCGCCGGTGGCAAAGGTCCACAACGGTTTTCCGCTGCTCCTGTCCACGCAGTGAAGTCTCCCGTCCCGGGAGCCGGCCACCACCCGGTCGTCGTTCACAGCAGGGGATGAGAAGAAGGGCGCCGGCATCTCTTCATCGGCGTACTCCCAGAGGATCCGCGACTTAGAGAGGTCGACACAGATCAGGGCGCCGTCGTAGTTGCCGAAGAAGGCCTGGTAGCCGGACACGGCCGCCGAGGCGGCGATGTAGGATCCCGCCTGCACCGCCGTGAGCTCCAGGCCGTTTTCCACGGACACGAGGTGCAGCAGCATGTCACAGCCCCCGAACACGGCCAGGGGCTGAGCTCCGGAGCTGTAGATCGCCGGGGCGCCGTTGATGTAGTGATCCGTGAGGAAGGTCCAGGCGACCTTGCCGCTGCCCGCATCCAGGCAGTGCAGGCGATTGTCGTAGCCGCCCACCAGGATTCGCTCTCCATCCCGGGTGCGCGCCCAGTTGGCCGAGCCCATGATCCTGTTCTCGGTGGCGTAACTCCAACGCTGCCTGCCGTTTTTGGCCCGCAGGGCGTAGAGGGTGCCGTCCAGGGAGCCGACGTAGAGAGTGTCTTCGACCAGCAGGGCCGGAGCTTCCACGGCGCTTCCCGTGTCGAAACTCCACCGCTCGGTTCCGGTTGCAAGATCCAGGGCGTACACCTTTCCGTCGTAGGAGCCGATGAACACCGTGTCCCGGCCCGCGACCGGGGAGGAGCGAATCTGATCCTCGCTGCGAAAGGTCCACAGCAGCCTCAACCGCTCGGGGAGGCTTCCCGAAGCCAGGCCGGACAGGGAGGGATTGCCCCGGTAGATCGGCCAGGCGGCCGTTGAATCATCCGCCGCCGCGGTCCCGGCGATCAACAGAGCCATCAGCAGCGCCGGGATGATCCGCAGGCTGGTTGTTCGACAGTGACTCATGGTTCTATGGTTCATGGTTCGGTCCTTCCGGTACCCGGTTTCTCGCGGGTACGCCGTCTGAAAGCCAATGCGCCGGTTGGGCATGAGCGCACGCAATGCTCCGCCGATTGCTCCAGTGCCCGGGAAAGCAACTCCCCGAAGGGTGTCCCTACCTCAAGATCGTACCCCCTGTTGAGGAAGGCAAGCCCCAGCCGCTCGTTCTCCCGGGCGGTGATGCGCACGCAGATACCGCACTTGATGCACTTGCCCGGCTCGTACGCGACTTCGGGGTGCTGGAGGACGCGTCGGAACGGTCGGCGTTCTCCGATTCGAAAACGGCGCCCCCGCGCTTCGTACTGTTCCGCATAGATCCTAAGGCGGCAGCTGTCTTTGGCCGCGCAGTCGCATTGGAGACAGCGGGATGCTTCAGCCTGTGCTTCTTCGCCGCTGTAGCCGGCCTGCGGATCGGCCCGGCCGTCCCTGGGAGCGATTCGGGGAATATCCGCGGCGTCTTTGAGGAACTCTTCGATCTCCCCCTCCCGGAGCCTGCCGATGCGGGACTGAAAGCGATTGTGCGTCCCGGTGACCGTCTGGCCCAGGAGGTACCGGTGGGTGCAGGACGCCGCTGATTTTCCCTGAGCAAGGGCCTGGATGAAGGAGCACCCGGGCCTCAGCAGGCTTCCCGCCGCGAACACCTTGGCGTTCGAGCTCTGAAAGCGGGATGCCCCGGATGCTCCCGCGCTGCCCTCGGGGATGCGGATGGAGGCCTTGTCCAGAAGCGGGCGGATGCCCGGGCCTGCGGCCGCGATCACCGCATCGTATATGCCCATGATTTTCTCAAAGGTTTGGGCCTCAGCGACCGGTGTGTTCAACTCGACACGAACACCGAGGTCCTGCAGGATCTGCATCTCCCGGGCCACTTCCCGTTCCACGAGCTGCTGCGTGTCCTGACCTGCGGCGGCATCACCGGCGGCAGAGTCGCGGAGCGAACCGCCGGGGGCGCCCCGGGCTTCGAAGAGGGTGCAGCCGTGGCCCAGCAGGGCGAGGTGGTAGGCGGCGGAAAGCCCGGCCGGTCCGGCTCCGATCACCGCCACCGTTTTTGCGGGTGTCTGCGCACCCGGCGCCGGCATCGCCGGAAGGGGCGCCGGTGCCGCCCCGTGCTCAGCCTCAACGACATGGCGCATCAACAGGCGGATGGCCACGGGCTGGTCGTGCCTGCCGCGGCGACAGGCCTTCTCACAGGGGGCGGGGCAGAGAAGGCACGCCAGGGCGGGAAGGGTGGTGGCGGTGCGGATCCTGCGCTCGGCTTCCCGGATCTCTCCCTGCTCCAGCAGCCGGATCTCCCCCGGGATGTCGATCTCAAGCGGGCAGGCCAGGGTGCAGGGCGCCTCGCAGTCGCCGACGTGTTCGGCCAGCAACAGCTCCAGAGCGGCTCGCCGGGCCGCCCGAACCGACTCGGTGTCTGTGCGAACCTCCATGCCGTCAACAGCCGGGGCGGAACAGGCGGGAAGCAGCTTTCCCGTGGCGGTTTCTTCCACCACGCAGAGCATGCAGGAGGTGAACGGCCCGGAACCGTTTAAACTGCACAGGGTGGGGATGGGGATGCCGAGGCTCTCCGCCGCTTCGAGAACGGTTTGCCCCCTCTTTACCTGCACCTCGATTCCATCGATCTGCATCTTGGGCACGGCTCAGCCTCTCCCTATCTCACCTGCACCGAATCCGTGGGACACACGTCCCGGCAGGTGCCGCAGCGCACGCATTTCTCGGGATCGATCGTGTGTTGCTGGTAGGGCTCACCACTGATCGCATCGGCGGGGCAGCGCTGGGCGCAGCGGGTACAGCCGATGCAGGTATCGGTGATCTCGTACACGATCAGGGCCTTGCATTTGCCCGCCGGGCACCTTCCGCGGGCGTGGGCCTCGTACTCGTCCCTGAAGTGCTTCAGGGTCGACAGAACCGGATTCGGGGCGGTCCTGCCCAGGCCGCACAGGCTGCCTCTCTGCACGATGTGGGCCAGCTCCTCGAGCCTGTCGATTTCTTCCGGCGCGGCCTCGCCTCTGCACAGGCGCTCCAGGATCTCCAGCATGCCCTTGGTGCCGATGCGGCAGCAGGTGCACTTGCCGCAGGATTCGTTCTGGGTGAAGGTCATGAAGTAGCGGGCCAGGTCCACCATGCAGTCCCTCTGGTCCAGGACGACCATGCCGCCTGAGCCCATGATCGCGCCGGCTGCCTGAAGCGCCTCGTAGTCGATCGGGGTGTCCGCCAGGGCGGCGGGGACGCAGCCGCCCGAAGGTCCTCCGACCTGGACCGCCTTCAGCTGGTATCCGTCCTGGATGCCTCCGCCGATCTCCTCCACGATCTGGCGGATGGTCAGGCCCATGGGGACTTCGATCAGTCCCCCCCGATTGACCTTGCCGGCCAGGGCGAAGGTCTTGGTCCCCCGGCTGCCCCGGGTTCCCAGGGCGGAGAAGGATTCGGGTCCGTTTCGAACGATCCAGGGAACATTGGCGAAGGTCTCCACGTTGTTGATCAGGGTGGGACTGCCCCAAAGCCCCCGATCGCTCGGGTAGGGGGGACGGTAGCGGGGAACGGCCCGGCGCCCCTCGATCGCCGCCATGAGGGCCGTCTCCTCTCCGGCCACGAAGGCGCCGGCCCCCTCCACCACCTCCATCTCCAGGGATTTTCCGGATCCCATCAGGCCCTGTCCCAGGATTCCCCGCTGTCTGCACAGATCGATGGCGGCACCGACCCGATCGATGGCCAGGGGATACTCGGCCCTGATGTAGAGGAAGCCCCGTTCGGCGCCCACGGCAAGGGCGGCGATGGCCATCCCCTCGATCACCCGGTAGGGAAAGGACTCCAGGATCATCCGGTCCATGAACGCCCCGGGGTCGCCCTCGTCCCCGTTGCAGACGATGAACTTCTGCCGGTCCCCAGATCCAGAGGAGCCCGGCCCGGATGAGTCCGGTCCAGAGGAAGATTTCGCGGGGGCACGCGGTCCGCGCGAATCCGCTGTACGCACGCTCTCCCACTTGTCGGCCGTTGCGTAGCCCGCCCCACCCCGGCCGCGCAGGCCGCTGGAGCGAATCAGGCTGATGATTTCATCCGGGGAGCGGTTCAGGCAGGTTCCAAGAGCATCGAAGCCCTCGTGCCCACGGTATGACTGGAGATCCAGCGGATCGAGGGATCCGCAGTGCTCGGTTACGACGTGCAGCTGTTTGCCCCAGAACAGGGAATCAGACCCGCTTTCCGGGTCCACGCTGTAGCGGGTAACAGGCTCCCACACCTCGTCGGTCAGCAGGTTCTCCAGCATCCTGTACCCGGCAGCGGCCACGCGTTTGCCGATACCCCGGGGCTTGAAGTGACGGGCCAGGATCCCCGACACCTGAGAGGGGCCCACCCGGCCGTAGCGGAACACCCGGCCGCCGGCAAGGGCAACCTCTACCAGGGGAGCCTCGTAGGAGACCCCGGTACAACCCACGGTTTTGACCCGGGCGGGCAGCCGGAGCGACCCGACCCGGCGTTGGATCTCCTCATATACCTTTCCCGCCCCGGCGGCGCTGCAGCTGGAGCACACGCAGAGCCGGATTTCCCCTTTATCTTCACGCTCCCGCCCGGATCGTTTCGATTCACCTTTAGCGCCGGAAACCCGCACCTGGCTTTTGAGAAAATCCGTCAACACCGCCGGAACCTTTTCCCTGTCCAGGAAGCCGTACTTCAGATCATCGATCTGAATGGCCGGAGCCAGCATGCAGCAGCCGATGCAGGCGACCTTCTCCACGGTGAACAGGCGATCGGCATCCGTATCCTCCTGCTCGGGGATGCCCAGATGGTGCTTGAACGCATCAAACACCCGATCCGCCCCTTTGATATGGCAGGCGGTGCCTACGCAGACCTTGATCCTGTGGGCGCCGGCCGGGCGGTGACGGAACTGAGAGAAGAACGTGGAAACCCCGGCAATATCGGCAGGGGTGATCTCTGTTTTTTCGCTGATCCTGCGAAGGATCTCCTCCGGCAGATAGTGGTAGTGCCTCTGCAACGCCTGCAGGATCGGAACCAGGGCGCGACGGGTGGTTCCCTTGGCTGCGACCAGGCAATCCACGAACGCTGCCCCGTCGATCCCGCCCCCCCCGGGGTTGTGGGTTCGCTGCTGCTCGGGTCGATCCGGTTTTTCTTGCATGCTACCCACCGATGCCGTACAGGTGTTGCTCCCCCCGGATATAGATCCGGCCGTCCGCAAAGGCCGGCACGGCCCAGGAGGGTTCCCCGAGAGGGGGATCGGAGACCGGAACAAACTCCTTGCCCGCCTGCAGGATATGCATCACCCCGCTTTTGTCCATCCAGTACACCCTGCCGGCCGCATAGATCGGGGATGAGTAGGAGTCTCCCCCGTAGTCATGGGCCCAGTAAATTTCCCCGGTCGCCGCATCCAGACAGCTGAGGTAGCCGAAACTCGTGGGCACGTACAAGCACCCTTCCACGGCCAGGAGGCTGGAGGCGTCGGGCAGATCGTCGTAGACCGCCCAGAGGATCTCCCGGGTATCTACGTCGATGGCCACCAGTTGGGCGAATTGGTTGGCCGCGTAGACCAGCCCCTCCAGGTAGGTTGGGGAGGAACCGACTTCCCCGTACATGCATTCCACCTGCCACAGCTCCCGGCCCGTGTCCGGATCGTAGGAGCCCACGAAGGGATTGGCGTTGATGATGATCTCCGGACGCCTGCCCGTGTAGACCACGATCGGGGAGGACCAGGTGGTCAGCACCTGCCGCGGGGTCTCCCACACCGTTTCACCCGTGCTCGTGTCCAGGGCCAGCAGCCGGGATCCTCCGTCGTGGTCGTACTGGACGATCAACAGATCCCTGTAGATCGCAAGAGAGGAGGAGTGGCCGTAGTGATTTTCCGGCAGGCCGAGGTTGCGCTGCCAGAGGCGGTTGCCCTCCAGATCGAATCCGGCTACGTCCCCGGTGGCGAAGATGGCGAACACACTGGTTCCGTCCGTAGCCATGGTGGGGGCCGCGTACCCGGTGTCCGGGGTCACATCGGGAGGCTCCGCCGGAGAACCGGGCACATCCGTGACCGTCTGCCGCCAGAGCATCGCTCCTGTGTTTCGGTCCAGACAGTACACCTCCTGGGTCTGCTCGTCCGCTCCGGAGAGACATATCCGATCGTCCCAGATAACCGGTGAGTTGAATCCGGGTTTGGGAATCTCCGTCTTCCAGAGGACCCCCTGCCCGGTGGTGCCGTCCCACAGGGTTGGGGCCTCCTCCACGTAGGCGATGCCGACTCCCCCGGATCCCCTGAACCCGGGCCAGTTGCTTCGCAAGCGCTCGCTGCCCAGGATGTTCTCCTTGGTCTCGGTCTGCTCCGCCGTTTCGATCGCCGCGGCTTCCGGGCCGGGCGCAGGCGCTTGCCGATATACCCCGCTCAGGGCGCTGTGACTCAATCCCGCGGTCGCCAGTCCCCCGACCAGAATCACGGCTCCGGCGGTGATCAAGCCGATGCGAGCCAGGAAGGCGCTCCGCCAGGCAGGCAGCTTTCTGTTCTCTTCGGGGAGCTTCTGCCGTCCCCTGGTTAGAGCCTTCAGGCTGAGCAGGAGAACGGCAACGCTGATCAGGAGCATCAACGCCGCCGTACGGATCTGCCAGAGCCGGCTGAAATAGGCGCGGCGGGCCAGCAGATCCAGAGCCCGGATCTGCTCCCGCAGCTCCGTATCCTCGGGATTTTCCGAAAGGCGGGTGATGAGCCGCTCCAGGGCCGGATTGTCCAACGGATCGGTCCGCT
>CAZFMD010000105.1:0-10752 GCA_964520025.1 uncultured Spirochaetaceae bacterium | reverse complement strand
ACAGTTAACACCGCCCTGTCGATGACTATAGCAGAGTCTATAGAGTAGTATCGATTCAGCACTGGGTCCACCGAAGATGCGCATTCGTCGTTTTACTATCTTGTTCCTCGTTTTTCTCTCGATATCTCCGGTTCATCGTCTATGCGCTCAAGCGGGTTTCCCGCCGCTGAGCCAGGCACTCATAGCCCTGGACAGGGATTGGGAGTACCGCTGGGGCGATTCCCCCTTCAATGCCGGGGGCGTTCCGGTGTGGACCTATGATGAGGCAGGCGAACAGCAGTGGAGGACAATAAACTTCCCCAGCAATCCGCCGCAGCGGGGGGAACGAAACCGGGTCTGGTTCCGGACTCGACTGCCCGAGTTCACCGGCTCGGACCCGCGTATCTTTGTCTACAGCATCGATTTGGCTGCGGAGATCTATCTCGACGGCAAACGGATCTATGCCTACGGGAATCTGGAACCCCGGGATCGCGCGATTTTTCAGGGGTGGCCCTGGCACCTGATAGCCCTGCCGGAGGGTTTTTCCGGAAAGCAGCTGTATGTGCGGGTGTTCTCCGATTATCGGGACATCGGCCTCTGGGGGGAGGTGATTCTCGGATCCGGGGCCGATCACATGCGCAGAATCGTCAAACGCGACATTGTTCGAATCACCGTGGCCGTGATCTCTCTGACCCTGAGCCTGATCTTCCTGCTCCTGTATTTTCTCCGGGACCGCCAGAGATCCTTTCTCTACCTCTGTCTGATCACCCTGTCTCTGGTGATCCGGGTGGCCAGTGAGACCCACCTCAAGCAACTGGTTGCTCAAGCGCCGCTGCTGTTCGAGTACGTGAAGGCAGTGAGTTATTTCGTTCTGCCCCTGTTTATCATCCTCTTCCTCCAGGAGATCCTCGGCGAGAGTTACCGGCGGCTGACCCGCACGGCGGCGGTGGTGGTGTTCGGGATGCTGGCAATAACCATGATCGGCTGTGCCACCGGTTTGATCAGACTCTGCGATACCTACCTGCTCTTCGATATTGTGGCGGTCTGCACGATGGTATTTCTCGGTGTCCTGAGCGTAAAGGCCGCCGCCGGGGGAAACGCGGAGGCCCGCCTGGTTTGCTTCAACTTCATAATCTTTGGACTGCTCGCCCTGTACAGCATCCTGGTAACCAACGGGATCTTTCCCTGGACCGATGAGATCAACTACCTGCTGCTGTTCCAGTTCTCCCTGGGTTTGGCCGTGATTCTGATCAGACGCCTGGTTTCCTTCCAATACAGGTTGGAGGAGTACAGCACCAAGCTCCAGAGCCAGTCGGCGGAACTGACCACGCTGAACCAGTCCCTGGAAGAAAAAGTGCGGGAGCGCACGCGCCAGCTCGAGGTGGCGAATCGGCAGCTTCGGGAGGAGAAGATCACCCTCCAGATCACCTCGATCACCGACGGACTCACCGGGGTGTACAACAGAACCTACGCTTTGGAGCGCTTTGAGCAGGAGGTGAGCGAGGCCAAGCGCTACCGTAAGAAACTGTCGGTAATCATGTTCGACCTGGATCACTTCAAGCGGGTGAACGATTTCCACGGCCATCACATCGGGGATGCGGTGCTTCAACGGGTTGCCCAGATTTTCCGCTACACCATGCGGGAGTCGGATCTGATCGGCAGATACGGGGGAGAGGAGTTCCTCATCGTGCTCCCGGAAACTGACTGCATGGAAGCCGCATTGGTGGCGGAGCGCATTCGCAAGGACGTGGAGGAGCAGGAATGGTCTGAGCCCCGGCTTCACGTTACCATCAGCGGCGGAGTGGCGGAGTACAGCGGCGGTGAGGCCGAACAGCTGATCCGCAGAGCCGATTCTCTGATGTACCAGGCCAAACAGATGGGGCGTAATCGGATTGTCAGCGAGACAACCATGAATCGTAGATCCTCCGCAGAGACCGGCTGAGCAGCTCCATTCCCCTTTTCGCTAAAAAACTGCTATCATTGCAGTTACCCTTTTTGCAGGAGCCGCAGATGCCGGAAAGAAAACTGATACCCCTTTTCCCTCTCGGGGTGGTACTCCTCCCCGGCTTGCCTCTGCCATTGCATATCTTCGAGGAGCGCTACAAGCAGATGATCGGGGAGTGCCTGGAGCGGGAGCAAGCGTTCGGCGTGGTTGCCTACACCGGCTCGCAGATCAAATCAACCGGTTGTACGGCGCGGGTCAGCGATGTCCTAAAACGTTACGAAGATGGAAGGCTCGATATCATGACAGTCGGGGAACGGCGATTCGTGATCTTCGAGCAGGATGAGAGCAAATCCTATCTCCAGGGCCGGATCGAGTTCTTCGACGACGAAGAGGAGGAGTTGGAGGACCGGGACAGGGAAATGGCCCTCAAAGGGCTGATTCTCCATGACGAGCTGTCTCGTCTCCTGGGTTCAAAGACAACCCATGACGATTCAGGAGCCATTGAGTTACGGGAGATTTCCTTCCTCCTGGCCGGCAGTCAGGGATTCGCCCTCGAAGAAAGACAGGCGTTTTTGGAAATGACCTCCACCCGGGAGCGGATCCGCAAGGCGGTGGCGGCGCTGGAAAAACTGATCGAACGGCTCAAGCTGACTCTGGAGATCAAGCGGATTATCGGCGGCAATGGCCATCCGCCGTCGGTATTGGGCGAACGGGAGTAAGTATGGACAATGAATATGATATCCGGGTTAACGGTGTCCGTCTTTACTTGATACCCATCACCATGAGGGTGCCGCTGAAGTTCGGGCAGGAGGTCACCACGGAGGTTACCTGCGCCCGAGCTGCCGTGCTCATAGAAAACCGCGCAGGCCAGAGCTCCTGGGGTTGGGGCGAGACTCCGCTCATGGTTCAGTGGAGCTGGCCGAGCGCCCTTCCGTTTGCCCGGAGGCTCAGATCCGTGCAGGAGTTCAGCCTTACACTGGCCCGGGCCTGGCAGGGTTATAATGAGCTGGGGCATCCTTTGGATATCGGCTACAGATTCCAGCACGATCTCCTGCCCGATCTGCTTGCTTCTCACAACCGGAAAGCCGCGGGAGAGGGTGAAGCGGAAGAACAGATGCCCCGGCTGACCGCCTTGCTGTGTTGCTCCCCCTTCGATATTGCTCTTCACGACGCCTATGGAAATTTGTACGGGCTGCCCGTATACGATACCTACTGCGAGTCGTTCATGAGCCGGGACCTGAGCTCCTATCTTTCGGCTGCTGACGGGACGAAAATCGGTTTCCACGGTTTTTTTCCGAATGACTTCCTGGTAAAACCGCGGCCAAACCGCATCCCCGCCTGGCACCTGGTAGGGGGACAGGATCTACTGCGGGAAACGGAGCAGACAGGGGATGAGCCCCGGGATGGTTATCCGGTTGTGCTGGAACAGTGGATCGAAACAGACGGTCTGACCTGCCTGAAAATCAAGCTTAGGGGTAATGATCTTCAGTGGGACTACCAGCGGATCGTAGAGGTCGGGGAGATTGCCCTGCACAGCGGGGCTCTATGGCTGTCGGCGGACTTCAACTGCACGGTGGAAGACCCCGCTTACCTTATCGAGGTACTCGACAGGCTTCTCGTTGAACGTCCCCGGATATACCAGATGATCCTCTACGTGGAGCAGCCCTTCCCCTATGACTTGGAGCAACATCAGATCGACGTCCGCAGCATTAGCGCCCGCAAGCCTCTGTTTATGGATGAAAGCGCCAATGACTGGACGATGATCCGATTGGGCAGATCGCTGGGGTGGACCGGAGTGGCTCTGAAAACCTGCAAGACCCAGACAGGCGCCCTCTTGAGCCTCTGCTGGGCCAGGGCTCACGGAATGACCCTGATGGTTCAGGATCTGACGAATCCCATGCTGGCCATGATTCCCCATGCGCTGCTGGGTTCCCATGCCGGTACCGTGATGGGCATAGAGACGAACGCATGCCAATTTTATCCCGCCGCCTCGTACCCGGAGTCAACGGTTCACCCGGGTCTGTACAGACGCCGGGATGGAGCGATCAACCTGGATTCGTTGACCGGTCCCGGATTCGGCTACCGGATCGACGAGATAGACCGGAAGTTACCCCCTCCATCATTCGAGGGGTGGTAGGGGTTTCACAGCTCGACCATCCGGAACATTCCCTCATCAAGGGCACCGGCGGCCCGTTGAAAGCGATCCCGGATATCATCGTCCATGGTGAGATAGATCACCTGCCAGCCGGACTGTACTATCTGCACTGCCTGGGCCACCAGTTGCTCCCGACGCTGCCAGTCCGAGTATTGAAAAGCGTCATCCAGAATGAGGAACAGGCTCTGGCTTTCGGATACAATCGAGGCCAGCCCCATACGCAAAGCCAGCAACACCTGTTCCCGGGCGCCGCTGCTCATCTGCTCCAGGGCGTAGCTCTCGGTTTCGTTTTCGATGAACAACCCTCCCTCTTCCAGGGATAGCGTCTCATACCTTCCGGCTGTGAACCTCTTGATCAGCTCCGTGATGCGAGGATCGTTCAGCGTGGATTTCAGCTGTTGGTCCTCCTGCTCGAGAAAACTCTCGAGAACTCCATTCAGGACATGCCCGGCGATCATCCGGGCCAGGTGTTCCCGAATCTGCCGGCGATACTCCCGCTTTTTCTCCTCGACCGCTTCGGCCAGGCGCTCGATGCTCTGAGAGAGAGCCGTGTCTCTGCCCAGATACTCGATCAACTGCTCCCGTATCTCGCGATTGTCATCCTGTAGCCTCCGGATCGCGGCCTCGGCCGCCTCGAGCTCAGCGGCCAACTGCTCCTCCCTCTGGCGGGAGTACGGTACCTCGGCCGCCTGTTCCAGGTAGTCGACTTCAGCGATGCCCAGATCGCCGAGCCGCTGTTGGTCGAGGTTGTAATCCATCCGAAACTGACGGGTTGCCTTTTTCAACTCCTCCGCCAGTTCTCCCCACTGAGATTCCGGCACCTCCAGCCGCTGCGCCGAGCGCAGGAGAGCCCGGATCTGCTCGTGCAGGTTCTGAAGGCTCGCTTGGGCGATGCCGCACTTTTCCTCCACCACCTGGGCCTTGCCCATCTCCTGGTCCAACCGGCTCTTGATGAGGTCGAAATCCGCGGTGGTCGCGAGGTCCGCGGCGAAGCGTTCCTGGAAGGCACCTCTGATTTCCCGTATTTCGCTGCGGGCGTACTCGGAGCTGACGCCTCTGCGCAGCACGAAGGTAAACAGCATGGCCAAGGCAAAACACAGAAGTGTGGCGATCAGGAAGACCGGCAGAAGCCCGGGGGCCAAGAGGTACACGGCCAGGGTCCCCACCATAGCGGAACCGGCAGCCAGAAACGAGAACACCTGGAGCGGGCTTCGCCGTCTGCTCATCACCTGCTGATAGCGGCGCCGCACCTGCTCCAACCAGCTTAAATCAGCTGCGGTTTGTTCGCGACGGTTCTTCTGTCTCTGAAATTCGGTAAGCTCCGCCTTGATGCGAAGAGCTTCCCTGACCGTCTCGGCCAGGGCTTCGGCCTGCTGTTCGTCGAAGCGTTCCAGCTGTGTGGCGAGCTCCACAGTCGAGCGGTACAGCAGATAGGCGCGGTGTCTTTTGGCAAGCTGGAGCTGCTCCTGTTCCCGCTGCAGGACCGATTTTCGGGAGAGGTTGGCCAACAGCTCGCTCTTGGACAGCGAGCCGTAGAACTGTTCGGCCACCGCCTCGAGGGAGGACAGGCGCGATTGGATCTCTTCACAGCTCTTGAACGCGCCCACGCGCCGTTTCGCGATGAGCAGGCCGTCCTGAAGCTCCGTGTAGCCGATTTCACCGGGAAGCCTGTCGCGAAGCGTTTCGTACAGCCGTTCCCGGGAAACTAGAGACTTCAGATAGCTGCGGCTCAGCCCGCCCCGGATCTTGAGCACTTCCAGCTCCGCGCCCTTTACCACGAGCAGGTCAAACAGGCTCGGCGGAAACAGCCAACCCTGGGTTTCGATCAGATCGTCGAGTTTCCTCTTGCTGCCCTCCAGGGAGCTGAATACCGCAGGTTTTTTCGAGATCCCCCGTACCGTAACCCGGGCGGCCCCGAGGAAATCCCGGCGCAGCTGCATCCTCTCTTTGCGCGGTGCGAACAGGCTGGCGACCAGGTTCTCGACGATCGTGGTCTTGCCGCGCTCATTGCCGGCATAGATCAGGGTCAGGGCAGACAGCTGCTCACGAAAGCTGCCGATCGGACCGGCGGAGTTGATCTCCACACTCTCGAGGTGAATCTTTCCCGGATCCGTTTTCACCGGCTCTCAAGCTCCGTACACGATTTCGAGGGCTTGTTCCAGCACCGCTTGCTTCAACTGCTCCGCCTCCGGGTAGTTGAGCTTCAGGCCGGCGACCCGCTGCCGGACGGTCTCGGCCAGGATCGCCAGGCTTTCCTGGTCGTTATCCCTCAAGGACTGCAGATCGATGCCGGCGCAGGGGATTGCCTTTTCCGAGAGGAAGGCCTCCAGGTATCCCCGGGCCTTGCGCCGGGAAACGCTGTAGCCCTTGAGAAACGCCTGAACCACGAGCTTCTCCGGGGGCCCCTGCCCGGCGAGAATCGACTGAAGCCGCCTGCCAATCTGCTCCTCCTCCCGGCCGTCGGGAATCAGGAAGATTTCGGCGCGTACCCGCACCGGCGGATGGGTAAGGGCCAGCTCGGTAACCGCGGCGGTCTTGGTATCCAGGACAAGGAGGCGACGCTGTCCGTATTCATCCGAGGTGATCGGGTAGGGCGAACCGGGGTAGAGGACCTCCGCGGTAGTGCCGTTGGGGACATGGATATGACCCAGGATCGTCTTGAGCGGCTGGAAGCGCGCCAGATCTTCCCGGGTCAGTGGAAAGTAGCCCCTCTCTCCACCGTTTGCCTCTGGCCTGGGAGCGGGGAAATCGCCGTGGGAAACGAGGATCCAGCGACAGGATCGGAGTCGCTCGGAGTTCCGAAAAGCCGAGATCGCTTCTCCGATGGTGGAGCCCTCTCGGTAGGGCAGAAACAGAATGGCGAGTCGATCGATGCGTTTCAAGGTTGGCTTCACGATCACCCGGATATTGCCGGAGGCGAACAGATCTTGCCGTAGATCCGGATCGTGGTTTCCCGCAATGACAATGAACTGAATCTTGGGGAAACGCTGAGCCAACGAATCGAAACCGGCATAGCTGTTGTCGGCACCGTCGAACAGGTCACCGGCGATCGCCAGGTGGTGAACCTCCTGGGACAGAAGCTGCCGGATGAGGGCTTCGAGGTTCTGCAGACGTTCCGGATTGGATTCCCGCAGGTGAATATCCGCTGTTACGGCGATGCGCATGCTCTCTGAGGCTTTCAGCTAGATCAGGGTGAGAGCGTTCACGGCCAGGAGGATGAGCATGGGCAGCAGGATCAGGATGAGAAACTGGACGAGCAGACTAATTCTTCGGAAGTAACTGAAGATCAACCCGAAGAACAGGACCGCCGCCCCGAGGCAGAAGGTAAGCCTGTCGTTCTGAAAGAAGAACTGCCGGGTTGCCGGACGCCAGAACCAGCCCATGAATCCGACTCTGGCTACCAGGGCCAGGAGGAAGAATCCCCCGGCAAAGCCGAGGAACAGGGGCAGGATGATGTGTTCGCCTCCGAAAAATATTCTCAGCAGCACAAGAGCGAAGCACAGCAGCACCCAGAACTCGGGCCGGCCGGCAAATCCGAGTTTCGTATCCATGATTTCAACCACGGACTGGAGGCCGAATACGTACAGGGCCACCGGGGTAAGCAGGGCGAATCCGATCCAGCCAACCGCATCGAAGAGTTTTTCGTAACGCTCCATCATAGCTTCCTGGCGCTATTCTATCAGCATTCTCCAACATTACAAGAGCTGCTTCGGGGGCTGGTTCGGGCCTGAGGACATCCGGCCTCGACATCCGGTTAGCTCCCGTACTAAGGTTGGAAGTGATGAAAAAACCGTTGAGGCAGGTCTGCGCTTTTTGCGGCTCCAGCTCCGGAACGCAGCCGGAGTACGGGCAGGCTGTACGAAATCTCGGTACCGTATTGGTGTCCAACGGCCTGACCCTGATCTACGGCGGGGGCAGTGTGGGCTTGATGGGAGAGCTGGCCCGCTCCGTGCTCGCCGGCGGCGGACAGGTGATCGGGGTCATTCCCAAGCGGATCCACGAAATGGTCGAGGCACTTCGATTGACCGAGCTGCACGTGGTGGAGAATATGCACGAACGCAAGGCGATGATGTACGATCTAAGCGATGCCTTCATCGTCTTGCCCGGGGGTATCGGAACGGTCGAGGAGTTCTTCGAAGTGTTCACCTGGTATCAACTGGGCATTCATCTCAAGCCGGTCGGACTGCTCAACGTGCATGGTTACTTCGACAGGCTCCTGGATTTCGTCGATCACATGGTTGCAGAGGGCTTTCTGAAGCCCGAGCACAGAGACGCCCTGGTTGTCGAAGAGCGCCCGGAAACCTTGATCGTGCGGCTGCGGGAAAAAGAGCTTCTCTACATCCGAAAATTGGGCTAGAGCTCAGGGCTCAAGGGTCAGCTCGATCCGCTTGTTGATGCGTCCCTTGCTCTTGTAGCCGCTGACGCGGATGTTCCCCACCTCCCGGGTGTTGGCCACATGGGTGCCGCCGTCGGCCTGCAGGTCCAATCCTTCGATCTCCACGATGCGGACCTCCTGGATCTGTGGAGGAAGAAGATTGATCTTGGTTCGAATCAAATCGGGAATTTTGAAGGCTTGTTCCCGGGCGAGGAAGCGGACCTGCACGGGGCGGGCCGCCTGTACCTCGGCGTTGATCTTTTCCTCGATCTCTTGGACCAGCTCTGCCTTGAGGGTTTCGAACTCGAAGTCCATCCGGCCGTGAAGCTCCCCCATGTTGCCGCCGGTGACCTGAGCCTGGTAGTCGCGCCAGACCACCCCGCAGAGGATGTGAAAGGCCGTGTGGGTACGCATCAGCCGATAACGACGTTGCCAATCGATCCGCCCCTGTACCTTCGCTCCCTGTTCCAGAGGAGTTCCTGAGGGATTCGCTTCCATCCAGTGCCAGATCCACTCTCCCTGCCGTTTCACCCGGATCACGGGGATTTCGGCGATCCAGCCGAGATCGTGGGGCTGGCCCCCGCCTCCGGGAAAGAACGCCGTTCTGTCCAGGGCGATTGCCGGGGGCGACTCACCGCCCTGGTCTTGCTGTAGAACAGCGGTGATCGTGGCCTCGAAACTCTTGAGATACGCGTCTTGCTGGGCTAGTACTTCGGTCATGGGACCATTTAATCCCGCATCCCCGTGGCGGGTCAACAGGGAAAAGGAAATCCGCTTTTCGTCTTGACCCCGTCCCGATCTTTCGGTATTGTTCGAATTTAGAAAGCAAACGAAAGTGTAGCTTGATGGAGCAGGAGATCTATCAAAACGAGCGATATGGGGCCATTCTTGCCATAATCAATCGATTGAAGAAGGTGAGCGTTCAGGATCTGACCCAACGGTTCGGAGTTTCAGAGGTGACCATCCGCAAGGATCTGAGCTTTCTGGAAGAAAGGGGCAAGCTTTTCCGCATTCACGGCGGGGCCATGCTCGCCGAAGATGAGGGACGCCTGCGAACCATTTCGATCCGCCAGTCCGAACATACCCTAGAGAAGCGGGCCATCGCCTCCAAGGCCCGGGAGCTGATCCGGTCCGGTGAGACCGTATTCATTGATGCGGGAAGCACCTGTGCGGCCCTGGCCAGGGAGATCAGGGATATGGAGCTGCGGGTGGTTACCAACTCCCTGGATGCCATTCTCGAACTTGTCGATTCCCCGGGCATCTCCCTGTTTTCCACGGGTGGAAGCTTCCGCCCGGAAGCCTGCTCCTTCATAGGTCCGGGCGCGCTGGAGACGATCCGAGATATCCAGATAGACACCTGCTTTATGGGCACGACAGGCTTCTCGCGGGACGGGGCTTTCTCATCTCAAAACGTGATCGAGAGTCAATTGAAGAGCGCCGTGATAAAGGCTTCCAGGACAGCGGTGATGCTGGCCGACCATTCCAAGTTCGGAAGCACGGCCTTCAGTGTTTTTGCCAGGGCCGGGGATATCGATGTCCTTGTCATGGATTCGGAGATGCGGGACGTAGAAGCCGTGGCAGCCCTGGGTATAGAATTGGTCATAGCTCCGGTGGGCAGCTCGCTGGAAATGAAAAAATCTTGAGTTTGTGGAGGGTAAGATGATGCAAGCGGATATAGGGCTTGTTGGATTGGCCGTAATGGGGCAAAACCTCGTGCTCAACATGGAGAGCAGGGGATATGCGGTGGCCGTGTACAACCGCACGGCCGAACGCACGCGGGAGTTCATGGAGCAACGGGCCGGCGGTAAAAAGATCGTTGCCGGCTACAGTATCGAGGAGTTTCTCGGGGCTTTGAAGAAACCCCGTACGATCATGATCATGGTGAAAGCGGGCAAGCCGGTGGACCAGATGATCGACCAGCTGGTGCCGTTTCTGGAAAAGGGGGATATCCTGATCGACGGCGGCAATTCCTTCTTTCAAGACACGATTCGCCGTACCCGGGAGGCCGAGGCCAAGGGTTTTCGCTACATCGGCACCGGCGTATCCGGCGGAGAGGAAGGAGCCCTGCACGGACCCAGCATCATGCCCGGGGGAACCCAAGCGGCCTACCAGCAGGTTGGGAAGATCTTCCTCGATATCGCCGCCAAAGTGGATGGGCAGCCCTGCTGTACCTATATCGGGACCGACGGAGCGGGGCACTACGTGAAGATGGTGCACAATGGCATCGAGTACGGGGATATGCAGCTCATAGGGGAAGCGTACATGCTGATGAAAGACGCCCTGGGGATGAGCCACGAG
>CAZFMD010000104.1:7309-10769 GCA_964520025.1 uncultured Spirochaetaceae bacterium | reverse complement strand
AGCTCGATGATGTCCCCCTGGGGGGTGAACACGTAGATCGAGTCCCGCAGCAGCTCCCGCTTGATCTCCTCCAGGAAGTCGGGGGAGCTGACGCTGGAGGAATCCCAGCTCTTGAGCATGTTGATGATGGTCAGCTGCTCCGGCTTGATGCGCTCTCCGGCCAGCTCCTGCTTGTACAGCCAGTGGGCGGCGATCCCCTCCTCGGCGGTGCGGTGCATCTGGTGGGTGCGGATCTGGATCTCCAGCATCTTGCCCCCCGGTCCCATGACCGTGGTGTGCAGGCTCTGGTAGAGATTGCTCTTGGGCATGGCGATGAAGTCCTTGAAGCGCCCCTGGATCGGCTTCCACAGGCTGTGCAGGGTTCCCAGCAGCTCGTAGCACTGGCTGGAGGTGTCGCAGAGCAGCCGGATGCCGGCCAGATCGTAGATCTCGTCCACCATCCTGCCCTTCTTCTTGATCTTCCTGTACATCGAGTAGTAGTGCTTGATGCGGCTCTCGATCTGGATGGGGATCTTGGCCGCTTTGGCCTGGGCACGGATCGCACTATCCATGGAGTCGAGGAACTCGTGAAGATCCTCCTTCTTCTCCTGGACGAAATGATCGATCTGTTCGTAGGCCCGGGGATGCAGCACCCTCAAACAAAGATCCTCCAGCTCGCTCTTGATCCGGGACATGCCCAGGCGCCCGGCCAGGGGCGCGTAGATCTCCAGACATTCATCGGCGATGCGCTTCTGGCTCTTGGGGTCCAGATACTCGAGGGTGCGCATGTTGTGCAGCTTGTCGGCCAGCTTGATCATGATGACCCGGATGTCCTTGACCATGGCGAAGAGCATCTTGCGGATGGTGGCCGCCGCCTGGGTGGTCTTGCTGCGCCCGCGGATCACCGAGATCTTGGTCACCCCCTGGACCAGGGCTTCCACCTCCCGGCCGCACTCCTTGCGCAGCTCCTTGGAGGACAGCCCCGTGTCCTCCAGGGCGTCGTGCAGGACCGCGGCGATCACCGTCTGGTAGTCCAGGTGGGCATCCACCAGGATCTCAGCCACGGTCAGGGGGTGGACGATGTAGGGCTCCCCGCTGGCCCGCAGCTGGTTGTGGTGCAGGCCTTCGGCCCAGCGTAACGCGGAGATGATCCTCTTGCGTTCCTCCTCGGGGTAGCGCTCGACCTTCTGTTTGAACTGGCGGATCAGAGCCTTGGCCGAACCATCCATCTTGGCCTCACCTTCGGACTCGGAGGCGCCGGGCTCGAATGACCCGATCCCGCCCGGCCAAATCCGGGATCACCGCGATCTCTCCGTATCCCCGGTCGACGAGCTCCCGCTGAAGCAGGCTCATCTGAGCTGGCGAGGCCTCCAACAGCAGATAGCCTCTGCGTCGAAGCTTGCGGGCAGCCTGGCGGATCAGGCGGCGAAGAAAGTCCGTACCGTCGATCCCGCCCTTTAGGGCCAGGGCCGGTTCGGGCCAGCCGATCTTCCGCATGTTTTCCACCTCCCCGTCGGTCAGATAGGGCGGATTGGCCGTGATCAGGTCGTAGCGGCCCGGAACCCTGGCCAGCAGGTCGGATCGATGCAGTCGAATCCGGGATTCCGGCAGGAGCCGGCGGGCATTCAAGGCGGCCACCTGAAGCGCCTCCCGGCTGATGTCCGAACCGGATACCCTTACCGTGGGGAAGCTGTGCTTCAAGGCGATGGCCACGCAGCCGCTGCCGGTACAGGCGTCGTGTACCCGCTGGGTCAGGGGGTCCGCCTCCAACAGGCGTAGGGCTTCCTCCACCAGCACCTCGGTATCCGGACGGGGAACCAGTACGCGGCGATCCACGTAGTACTCGAGGCTGAAAAACTCCTTCTTCCTGCGGATGTAGGAGACCGGCTGTCCCGCACAGCGCAGATCCAACAGCTCGTTGTAGTGCCGCCAGTGCTCGGGATCCAGGGGGTCGGGAAGGCTGGCCAGCAGCCTCTCCTTGCTCGTCTCCAGGGCTTCAGAGAGCAGCAGGGTGGCATCCAGCATGGGTGTGTCGACTTCGGCGTAAAAAAGACGTTCCTTGCCCTGATTCAGGGCACCTCCGACGGTCATACAGCCAGCCGCTTGAGGTACTCCTCCCGGGCGCTGAGTCGCAGAGCGTCGATGACCTCCTGCAGATCCCCCAGCATCACCTCTTCCAGGCGGTAGAGGGTCAGGTTGATCCTGTGATCGGTAACCCTGCTCTGAGGGTAGTTGTAGGTGCGAATCCGCTCCGAACGGTCGCCGGACCCGACCTGAGTTCTGCGGGCGGCGGCGCGCTCGGCGTGTTTCTTCTCCTCCTCCTGCTCGAAAAGACGGGCCCGGAGCACCCGCAGGGCCTTTGCCTTGTTCTTGTGCTGGGATTTCTCATCCTGACAGGTCACCACCAGCCCGGTGGGGATGTGGGTGATGCGCACCGCCGAATCCGTGGTGTTCACGCTCTGTCCCCCCGGACCGGAGGAGCGGTACACATCGATACGCAGTTCTTCCGCACGGACCTCGATTTCGGTCTGCTCCGCCTCCGGCAAAACGGCCACGGTCACCGCCGAGGTGTGGATCCGCCCCGAAGCCTCGGTTGCCGGGACCCGCTGTACCCGATGAACTCCGCTCTCATAGCGCAGGCTGGCATAGACGCTCTTTCCGCTGATCGAGTAGATGACCTCTTTGAATCCCCCGATCTCGGTCTCGTGGGAGGAGAGAATCTCTATCGCCCAGCGATTAGACTCGGCGTACTTGGAGTACATGCGGAACAGATCGGCGGCGAACAGGCCGGCCTCCTCCCCGCCGGTTCCGGCTCGGATCTCCATGATGATGTTTTTCAGATCCAGGGGATCCTTGGGAATGAGCAGGAGTTTCAGCTCGTTCTCCAGCTGTTCTTCCTGCTCCCTCAAGGCCTCCAACTCCTCCCGGGCCAGCTTTGCCAGCTCCCCCTCACCCCCCTCTTCCAGAAGGGCCTCTGTATCTTCAATCTCCGATTTGAGTTTTTTGAACTTACCGTACTGTGCGACGACCTCCTCCAGGCCGGCCAACTCGCGCATCAGCTCCCTGTAACGATTCTGATCCTTCATGATCGCCGGGTCGGAGACCAGGGTCTGGATTTCCTGGTAGCGTTCGGTCATCTGTTCTAGCTTGTCAGTCATATCAAGTGAAAAATACTATAAATCCGTTCCCCTTGCAATTGCTGACAAACTCCGTTCGATCGACTATCATACCGTATCATGGAACTGCAGGATAAGTCGGTCATCCAACCGGTACTGCATGCGGTGGAGAGCCTGCAATCCGCAACTCAGGGCTTGGCGACCGTGTACGATGTGGTCGATCAATTCTGCGCCGTATGGATCGGCAAACAGAGAGAGCAGATGCTCTTCGAAGGGGATACGATCCTCTATCTGATCCACGAGCTGCTCGGCGAGTATCTGCACCTGGAGCAGAACAACAAACGGGTCGCCTTCTGGCTATTGAC
>CAZFMD010000104.1:0-7209 GCA_964520025.1 uncultured Spirochaetaceae bacterium | reverse complement strand
ATTATTCGTGACAACAACAAGGTCACCAAGACCGTAATCAGCGCCATATCCTTTCTCATCAGCGAGTATATCAAGCTGCGTTCCAACGTGAGCCGCATGGCCGCGCTTCTGCTGGGCATCAAGGAAGCCTGTGTGTACGCAACCAGCATCCGAGCGGGAGGAGAGATTCAATCCTGTGCGCCCACCGATAGTGTTCCCGCGGGTCAGGACGAGCAGTACGTGGAGGCGCTGCTCCAGCGTCTTCGGGAGGAAGGATAGGGCGGTCCAACGATAGGGTGGCCGCCCGCCGGGGCAAACGCCCGAGCGCTCACTCGACAGGTGCGGGTGGGCGTTTCGCTTTGGTAAAGAGAAATCCGAACAGCCCCCCGCAGATACCGCCGATGATATGGGCGAACTGGGATATATTGTCCTGGGCAAAGGCGTTGATGAACTCCTTGGCCAGGAACAGGACCACGATCAGGACAAAGGTGAGGGGGATCTCTCCGGAGCGGATATTGGTAAACGAGCTGAGCAGGATGAGCATAAACACGATGCCGCTCGCCCCCATCAGACCGGTGGAGAACAAGAGTATATTCAGAATCCCGGTGACCACGGCGGTCACCAGAACCATCATCAGCAGGGCAGCGGAGCGATACTTCTCCTCCAGCACCGGACCGATCAGCAGGATGAAACTGAAGTTGCTCATCAGGTGCAGCCAGCTCTGATGCCCGATCACATGGGTAAAGAGCCGCAGAAAATCGAGGGCAGAGCCGCTGAAGGCCGGGTAGGAAACGAAGAAGGCCTCCGTGAACCCGCCCAGGATTTGATCGAGTATCAGGACCGTGGTGGCCAGCAGGGTAAAGGTGAGGATCACCGGCGCGTTGTAGCGGATTCTCATACCAGGATCTTTCTGATCTTGCGCAGCAGGGCTTCGCTGGTGAAGGGTTTCTTGAGTACAGCATAGCCGTGTTCCGATTCATGCTCGGCAGCTTCGGATATGATCAGCACCTTCAAGCCCGGCTGCATCTGCTGCACTCGCTGCGCCAGTTCGACTCCCCCCATCTGTAAAAGCGCCCCCGTACAGACAAGCAGATCCGCCTCCGCGGTTTTGCCCAAGCCCAGAGCATCGGTGGCGCTGGCCGCGGTGATTACGGTGTATCCGCACTTCTGCAGCACCGTCTTGGTATAGCGGCGAATCTTTGCCTCGCTCTCCACCAGCAGAATCCTCTCTGCGCCCCGCAGTTTCTCCTCCGGTACTTGGGGCTCCTCACTGCGCATCAACTCCCGCTCGCTGACCAGGGGGAAGTACAGTGTGAAACAGCTGCCCGCCCCCGGCTCGCTCTGGGCAAAGATAAATCCATCGTTTTGCTTGACGATTCCATACACGGTGGACAGTCCCAGCCCCGTGCCCTTTCCCGCAACCTTCGTGGTGAAGAAGGGCTCGAAAATATGTTCCAGTGTGTCCGCTGACATCCCGCTTCCCGTATCCCGGACCGAACAGAGAACGTAGGTTCCCACCGGCACCATGTACCGTTCTCCGGAGTCCGGATTCTCTATCCGGATTTTTGAGGTCTCGATCGTCAGCTCCCCGCCCTCCGGCATGGCGTCCCGGGCGTTGGCCGCCAGATTGAGAATCACCTGCTCGATCTGGATCGGATCGGCGTAGATGCGCAGTGAGTCATCCGGAGTTTGCATCCGGATCCTCACTCCGGCTCCGACCATTTTTTCGATCATCTCCCGGCTGTCGGCGAGCAGCTGGCTCAGTTGCACGACCTTTGGCTGCGCGACGTGGCGACGCCCGAAGGCCAGCAGCTGGCGGGTCAGGGCCGCGGCTCTGGAGGCCGTACCCTTGATCTGTTCGATATCCCGACGCAGATCATTCGCCTCATCCATGTCGTCGATCAGCAGCTCGCAGTAGCCGTTGATGACCATCAGCATGTTGTTGAAATCGTGGGCGATCCCCCCGGCCAGCTGCCCCACCGCTTCCATCTTCTGAGCCTGAAACAGCTGCTGCTCCAGCCGCTTGCGTTCGGTTATGTCCGTACCGATGCTGAGCACACCGGCCAGCTGCCCCGCCTCGTCGTACACCGGCTTGTTCGACCAGGAAACCCAGACCGAACGCCCGTCTTTGGTGATGTTCTCATTCTCGTTGTAGCTGTACTCCTCCGGATCGCCGGCGATTCCCTCGATCATCTGCTCCAGGTCCCGCCCCGCCGAATCGCGGCTCGGCACGATGGTTCCCACTATAGGTTTTCCGAGCAGATCCTCCTGGGAGTAGCCCAAAAAGCGCTGCCCATAATCGTTGATGAAGGTGATCGCTCCGCTACTGTCCCAGCGCAGGATGATGCTGCCGGCATTCTCCACCAGATCCCGGTACTTCTGCTCACTTCTCTCCAGCCGCCGCTGAGCCTCCCTGTATGCGGTAATATCCCGGAAGCTCCACACCCGGCCGACGTCCTGCCCCGATATCAGCAGAGGGGCGGAGTAGCGTTCGAAAACCCGACCATCCTTGAAAACGAGGATATCGGTAGACTCCTCGCGCTTTCCGTAGAGCACATTGATTCTCTCCAGGTAGGCTTGCGGATCCACAAGCTGGCTCATGACGTATTCGCGCAGCTTGATATCATCCTTTTCCCGCATCATCGACTGCGGAACCCGCCACATTTGCGTAAATCTCCGATTGGAGAGGATGATCCGGCCGTCGTGGTCTACCACCAGAATACCGTCCCCGGTGGCCTCCAGGGAGGCTTTCAGGAGTTGCTGCAGCTCCTGAAGGGCGGTACGGTCCGGGCCGTTGCGCTTGCCAGTCACCACGTTACCGGGCAAATCCCTTCAAAAACTCAACCATCTCTGCGGTCCTCTGCTCCGCTATCTGAGCGCTCACCGCTTCCAGGCGCAGGCGAATCAACGGCTCGGTGTTGCTGGGCCGCACATTGAACCAGTACTCGGGAAACTCCACGCTCACACCGTCGATCTTGCCGATAGTGCCTCCGGCTTCCCGATACTTGCGCTCGATCTCCCTCAGCACCTGTTCCTTGTCCGGGATCTCGATGTTGATCTCCCCTGACTGATGATAGCGTCCGCGCAGGGGGGCCAGCAGCTCGGAGAGGGGTTTTTGCCGTTTGAGAAGCAGCTTCAAAAGGACCACCAGGGCGTAGGCGGCGGATTCGGTATAGTAACTGTCGGTGACCTTGAAGTACACGTGCCCGGAGGTCTCGGCCCCGAAGGCGGCCGCCTCGGCGATCATCGCGTCGTAGAGGAAGGTGTAGCCGACCTTGGAAACCACAGGCTTGCCCCCCAACTCGGAAATGCGCTGCGGGAGTGCCCGGGATGAGATCAGATCGTAGACGATAGCCGCTCCCGGCTGATCGCTCAACAGCTCTTCGGCTATCAACGCCGCGATATAGTAGTTGGCAATGCTCTCCCCGTGCTCATCCAGAAACACCACCCGATCCCCGTCGCCGTCCAGAAGCGCTCCCAGATCCGCGTCGTGCTCCAGCACCTTGGCCGCCGCGTGTCTCCGGCTTTCGGGTTTCAGCGGATTGGGATCCCGGTTGAGAAACGATCCGTCGGGCTGTTCGTTTAGGATGTGGCTGGACAGAGCCAACCTTTCGCTGATGCTGCGGAACACCCTTCCCGCCGATCCGCTTCCCACGTCGATGACCACCTTGCTGGTGATCTTCTCGCCTCGGAGAGGAGCGCAGACGAAATCCACATACTCTTCGATGCGGTCGACCTCCTCGAAGCTGCCTCCGGGTAGCGGGGATTCCTCACCCATGGCGGCGACCAGGGTCTCGATCTCTTGTAAGCCCTTTTCGTAGCTGACCGACCCGCCCCGATCGTCGTAGAGCTTGAATCCGTGGTATTCGGGAGGATTGTGGGAGGCGGTAACCATAACCCCCGCCGCGTATCCCTCCTGCATCTGATAGAAGTGCAGCTGCGGGGTGGTGGCCATTCCGATGCCCCTGACTCTCTTGCCCTCCGCCACCAACCCGTGGCCGACAGCCTGGTACAGCTCTTCCGAGTAGGTACGGGCGTCGTAGCCGACCATGAAGCTGTCCTTCTTCGACCAGCGGGCGAAGGCCCGGCCCAGCTTGTAGGCCAGGGCTGTATCTATGCCTTTTCCGTAAATACCTCGAATATCATAGGTCTTGAATACTCCGGCCATGGCTACCTCCGGGCATCATTCTACAACGTCAGGGCTCTTTGCGGAACACCAGGATATTCTGGTGAATCATGGATGGAATGTATTCGTACTGATAGCCGTAGATGTGAAGGGATTTGCTCACGTCATACCAGATCAGGTTGGCCTTGGGGATCAACCCGAGCTCCGTCAAGATCGCCGCCAGATCGGAGCTGAGGAAGTGATAGCGACCGCCGTTGTACATGTCCCCGATAAACACGACCAGGTAGCCCCGTTGCTTGAGCAGGTTGGAGGCCGAGGCGAATATACCGGCCATCTCGCTGAGCCACTGCTCCTTGCTCCCGTAGCACCTGCGATTGAAGGCGGCCAGCTTGGATTGACGAGCCTGCCTCTGCTCCTGCCCTACCCGTTTGTAGCTCCCCTTGCTCCTGCGGGCTTTGTCCATTGCCCAGTAAGGCACATCCGTGAGAATCAGATCGAAGGCACGCCCCTCCGGGGCAAGCTCTTCGAGCACGGTGCGGCTGTCCCCGCAGATCATACGCTGCTCGGGGATGCTCTCCAGGGAACAGACCTCCCGGTAGATCTGGATCCACTGCGGATTGACCTCGATCCCCACTGCGTTGCGGTCCCGCAGGCTGGCCCCCAGGAGGGTTCCGCCCACGCCGGCAAAAGGATCCAGTACCCACTGCCCGCGCTTGGTGAATGCCCGGATCAGGTCCCCGCACAGATCCGGGGGCTTCTGCCCGCCATGGCTGGAACGCAGCTTGTGCTGCAGATTGGGGGGATAGGGCTTGTTGATGACGCTCTTGCTCCAGTACACCCACTCTTTGCCGGTCAGGTCATTGAGCCGGTTCCTGGGGGAGTAGAAGCCTCTGCTCTGTCCCTGTTCATCGAACAACTCGATTTTTTGGGACTTCATTGGCCGCTGGACCGCCGAACCGGGGCTGGAGTCGGTGCGGCAGTAGAAAAGCCGCTCCTCCAGGGAACGCTTGCGGGCACTACCGGCCCCGTTTCCGAACACGGGGTACTCCCGGGAGAAGACCTCTACGGCTCCGCGCCGGCCGAGGATCTCCCGGATCCGGGATGCGGGAATGATCCCCTCGTTGTTGTAGCTGAGGAATATGTGTTTCGCCCGGGCAGTCCCGACCAGCTGCTCCAATGCGGCGGCGGCTTCGGCCTTCCGCGAGTAGCGGCTCTTCAGGTGGTCTCTGGGGAACTTTCTGGTCTTGCCGATCAGCTCCGGTTTGTCCCAGCGGAGGATGTTCTCCAACACGTGATAACAGTCTACGTACTGGCGGGTGTTGTACGGGGGATCGAGGTACAGAACATCCGCCTCCACCTGGTTTACCAGACGGTTGGCATCCAGGTTGAAGACCTCATTGGCGGAGTTTCCGGCCAGATCGAGCTGAGGAACCCGCAGGCGCAGCACCTTGTGAACATTGCTGTCGATGAGGTGTCTGTCAGCGACCGAAGAGCCAAGGCTGCCCGGCTTCACGTCTATGTGCTTGAGGAAGGCATCGTACTGGCCGACCGTGTTGGCCGCCTTGTCCACGGCAAACAGAAGGCTGGTGAGCAGAATATATCGCTCCTGCTCGCTGCAGCGCTGTTGGGCAACCATCAGATCGATTGCCTCCCGGATCCCGTCGATCCGGGCCGCGTTCTGTTCGGTGAAGTAGGTGCCCGAGTAATTGGCGTGGGCGTATCCCCGCACCGGAGCGCACCCGTTCAGCTCCTCTATCAGGTCGGCCACCCTGATCGGGTCTACGTTATTCTCCGTAGAACTGAGAAAGGCTCGATTCACAACGTAGTTGGAGTACAGAAGATCATTGACGACGATCTTCGAGCTGTGGGCGCGAAAAGCGGCGGCCACCACTCCGGTACCGGCAAACAGATCGGCAAATACATCGATCTGCTCCGCCCGTGAGAGGATCGTTTCCGTGAGAAAACCGATCAGCCGATACTTCGATCCCAGGTACTTGCGATTCTGAGGTTGTACGATACCAGGGCTACTACACTCGGCGACAGTTGAAATGTGAGAAATAGTGTCCCCTCCCAATCAGGTTCTCTCATAGTATATGCCGAAACGGTGGCAATGCGCAATGGCGGTTGAGCGGGTTTTGCCTCAGTAATTCGGGGGTTCGCTGAGCAGCTCCCGCAGCGGCTTGTTCCACAGGCGGGACGCTGTGTCGAAAAAATGGCGTACCAGGGAAATCGGCGTGTCAGCACCGATCGCCGACAGGTAGATTCTGGAGCAGGAATTGCTGCCTCGGATGAGGCGCAGATCCTGCTCCACCGCCTGGGGATCTTTGCCGGTCAGGCGATAGAACACGGTCAGGGTGGTGTCGGGAAAGATCCGCTTCAAGCGTACCAGGTCGGAATCCATGCCGAAGTCGAGATAGAGGACCTTCTCGATTTCGGCATAGCTGTCCACGTACTCATCCACGCTCCAGTTGCAGTTGTGAACTCCGAAATATGGAAAATGCGCGGAGAGCCTCTTGTCGAAGGGCAGCAGGAACTGCCTGTAATGTTGGTCCGAGATCATATTCACCACGCAGTTGGCGGTAATGAAAAACGATCGCTCGGCCCCGGAGCGGGTTTGGCGGCCGTGAACCTCATCGATCAGCTCGACCTGCATGCGGTAGATTACCTCGAACAGATGGTGGACCCGCTGGGGATTATCGTACATATCGAGGTACAGATTTGTGCCCCGCAGGCGAAAGGCGGTGTTCATCACGCTCTGGAAATTGAGCTCCCCCTCGATTGCGCCCCACTCACGTTCGATCTGATCCATCTGCAGCATCAGGTTCTCGAAGGAGGGATGAGCGCGAAAATCCGGAACCTCCAGTTCCTCCGTCTCTCTGTCGGTCAGCAGCCGCCCTTCGTTGACGGGCCATCCCCCAGGATCGTAGAGAATTTTCTGGCCGAAAAACGCCGCCGGCAGGGCGCAGGATTGCACCCCTGAGATGCTCCCCCTGATCTCGGAGATCTCTCCCCCCAGATTCAAATCGGGAAACGCGTGGTTCAGCATCTTCGCCATCTCCACGAAGCTACGGTAGCGGTACAAGGGATCGGTATGCCAGGGCTCG
>CAZFMD010000103.1:0-10915 GCA_964520025.1 uncultured Spirochaetaceae bacterium | reverse complement strand
CAGGCTGGAAGTACTCGATATAGTGGCCACTCTCATCCAGAACGAAGATCAGATCATCGATCGAACCGAGAATGCCGATCAAGCGCTGATTTGCGCGCAGCAGGTCATTTTCCCGCTTGCTCCTCTCCCCCTCTCGACTGGCGGCCATTCTCATCCGCCTCTATTCCCCGGCGGGGTCTTATCGAAAACCCTCCGATGATCCGTCGAACTATCCATGGATTTGATTGTAAAGCAAACCCGTGACATGGAGAAGAAGGGTGTTCTGCTACTGAGCCCGGCAGGAAACTACTGAGGACGCCAGGAACCTGCGGCGATAACGAATCCTCTAAGGCCGGATGCGGCGCCGATCGCGCGGAAACAGGGAGGCTTCCTTGACGTTGGCCAGGCCCAGGATCTTCTGGGTCAGCCGCTCCAGGCCGATGGCAAACCCCCCGTGGGGCGGACAGCCGTACTTGAAGATCTGGATGTAGTCACCCAAAGCCGACGGCTCTAGACCGAACAGCTCGATGTTCTCCAGAAGCATCGGATACTCGTTGATCCGCCGGCCGCCGGTGGTCACCTCCAGCCCCCGGAACAGCAGGTCGAAGGACATGGTGCTGCGGGCGTCGAGGGGATAGGTGTAGAAGGGACGCTTTTTCCTGGGCCAGCCGAAGATGAACGCCGCCTCCACCCCGTGCTCCTTCAGAGCCCAGTCGCAGAGGATCCGCTCGCCCTCCGGATTGATCTCGTAGACCTTCTTCCCTCCAATGGTGCTGATCGTTTCCCTGGCCTCGTCGTGTGTTACCCGGGGAATGCCCTCTACCTGCTCGGCAGAGGGAACGGTTGCCTTCCACGCTTCGAGCTGCTCCGCGTTTTCCCGTGCCACCCCTGCGAAGATGCTTTTCAGAATCCGCACCTCCAGGTCCATCAGATCCTGCTCGCTGTCGATCCAGGCGGTCTCCACGTCCAGGGAAACGTACTCGTTCAGATGCCTGGGGGTTTCGTGTTTCTCCGCCCGGTAGGCACAGCCGATTTCGAACACCCTCTCCAATCCCGATGAAACCATGGCCTGTTTGTAGAACTGGGGCGACTGGGCCAGAAAAACCTTGGTGTCGAAGTATTCCACCGCAAACAGCCCGGTTCCTCCCTCGGTTCCGGTTCCGATGAGCTTGGAGGTCTTGATTTCGGTGAACCCTTCACCGCGCATGTGCTCGGCGAAAAACTTGAGAATCGAAGACTGGAGGCGGAATACAGAGAGAATTTTCGGATTCCGCAGGCTCACCATCCGGTGTTCCAGTATCGCATCCAGGGATACCTTGTCGGGATCCTGATTGACTGCCAGGGGCAGATCGGCTTCAGCCCGGGCGATCACCTCGAGCTCCTCAACCTGAACCTCGAATCCGCCGGGAGCCTTGGTATTCTCAACCACCTTTCCCCGCACCGACACCACGGACTCGAGGGTCAGCTGGGAAGCGGTCTGAGCCGCTTCCTCCGTACCGCTTCCCGCGTCCACCACGAGTTGGGCGATCCCTGATGAGTCCCGCAGCAGGATGAAGGTGATCTTTCCCAGCTCCCGGATCCGGTGTACCCAGCCGCGTACCTGTACTCGTTTGCCGAGATGCGCTTTGATCTGCCCCAGCATCGTTCTCATCTGCACTCCTCCATCAGGCGGATTGCCTCTTCCTCTGTCTCGCTACCCATCAAGGAAGCAAGTAGCCGGGTGTAAACACTCTCGGTAGTCATAAAACCCATGGGAATCGCTCCTTCCCTCCACAGCTCGTGGGAGGTGATATATCCTGAGAAATCCACTATTCCTTCCTGCTGGGAGGTGCAGAAGAAACGAACTCCCTTCGTTTTGCCTTCCATGAAAGCTTTTTTTAGGGAAAACGGGGATTCCCGCATATTTGCGGTTCCCGTATCGTAGAGCTCCAGGATGAAGTAGCGCACTCCCGTGTTCATCAGGGCCATCAGATAGTCTCCCCTCATTCCAGGATAAACCCTCAGGATGCAAACCTGACTGATCGCCTGCTCCAGCTTCTTCCTGAGCAGAGTCCGATCCGCCAGGTTCGTCTGCGGAACAGAGAGGGAACCGCTTGAGAACATCGGGCTCTCCAGGTTCCAATTGCGAAATCCATCTCCTGCGACCCTCTCGAACTTCAGATTCAAGGGGGAAAGTATTTCGCCTTCCAGACTGAGGTAGATCCCGGGCTGCCGCTCCGTAGCGGCCCGGATCGCGTTTCGCAGCGCCTGCTCCGCGCTCTGGGGATCCAGGGTTGCTGTGAGCACGACGGGTAGTGTTATGCGCGGAAACAACCAGAACAGCAGTGAGGCGGTGTAGGCCAGGGTATCGGTTCCGTGCGCTATGACCACACCGGAGGTGTTCTCCTGCTTCAGGTACCCGTCCAATGCGGAAATGAGTGCCGCCCAGTCTTCCGGGGTGATCTCTTCACTCAAGATCCGGCTGATCTCGATTTCCTCGAAACGGAGGTTCTTGGGTAACGATTTGTCCTGTCCCAGTTTGTCGACAAGCTGCTTCATATCCCCGGCGGCGATCTCCCCCGTACCGATTCGGCTTCCCCCGATTGCCCCCCCCATGGACAGCACCTGCACGAAGGACAGTTGAAAGCGGGCGTTCAGCAACTCCTTGATCCGTCCCGGTTCGGCCCGACCCGATGTTTTCTTCATGATCTGTCCGACCAGAAACGTCCTGGGACGGGGGTCTCCTTCCCGGATCTGCTGCACCGCCTTGGGATTTTCTTCCAGGGCCTGATCGACGATCGGGTTGAGCACCTCAGGATCGGTAATCTGCTCCCATCCCCGTTCCTGTATGATTTGCGAAGGATTTCGGTCCTCTTCGAAGATCACCTCCAGGACCTGCTTGGCGATCTTCCCGTGGATATACCGGGCGGCCAACAGCTGGAGCAATTCGGCCAGACGCTCGGGACTAAGAGGGCAGTCGGTCAGGCTCCCGCCGGTTCTCTTGAGAATCTTCTGCACGTCCTCAGCCAACCACAGAGCCGCGGCCCGCGGATCCGCACCCAAACCGATGGTCTGTTCATAGTAATCCGCCGTACTTTTCTCTTCACAGAGAAAATCCGCCTGAGATTCCGTGATACCGTACTGCTCCATGAACCTCGCTTTCCGTGCCCGAGGAAGCTCTACCAGCAGAGCTTCCAAAGACTCGAGGAAACTCTCATCAGGGTGAAAGGGAGGCAGATCCGGTTCGGGGAAATAACGGTAGTCGAAGGCGCTCTCCTTGGTTCGCATTCCTTCGGTTACGTCCCGGTTCTCGTTCCACAACCGTGTCTCCTGAGTGACCGATCCTCCCCTTTCCAGGATCTCTATCTGGCGTGCGATTTCGAAGTTGAGCGCTTTTCGTACGAACTTGAAGGAGTTGAGGTTTTTGATCTCCACCTTGGCGCCCAGCCCCTGCCCCTCCAAGTTCACGGAAACATTGGCATCACAACGCAGAGATCCCTCCTCCATGTTGCCGTCACAGACCCCGAGGTAACGAACCAGACGGCGAAACTGCTGTAGAAACAGCTCCGCCTCTTCTCCTACCTCCAGGTCGGGCATGGTGACGATCTCCAGCAGGGGCGTACCGGCCCGGTTGTAATCCAGGAGGGACAGCTCCCCGACGTGGATCATCTTTCCCGCGTCCTCCTCCAGATGAACATCTTTTATCCGCACTCTGCGTTTTCGTTTACGATACTCCAGATCCACATGCCCCTCCACGCCAAAGGGGGAGGCAAACTGGGAGATCTGATAGTTCTTCGGCATGTCGGGATAGAAGTAGTTTTTGCGCTCGAAGATCCCGCTGCTATTCAACCGGCAATCCAGAGCCCGGCAGACCAGATAGGCCTGTCGCACCGCCTCTTCATTGAGGGCCGGAAGTACACCGGGATAGCCCATACACACCGGACAGATGTTGCTGTTCGGTTCTTCTCCAAAGGCGGCTCGACAGCTGCAGAACACCTTACTCGCTGTCAACAGCTGAATGTGAATCTCCAATCCGACGTAGGACTGATACATCCGCTTCTACTCCCCCATCACCCGCTTGAATGCGCCCCGCTTCCTCCGATCTCGTTCGCTCCCGCGCTCTGCAAAGGCCGGTACAGGGGACAGGCCGGCACGGGAAACACCCGGGCAAATCGCTCGCATGCCTGCAGGAGTCGCTCCTCGGCAAAGGGAGGGGCGAGGAATTGCATCCCGATGGGCAAGGCGTTTTCCAGTGAAGCCGGAAAACTCATGGCAGGCAAGCCGGTCATGTTGGCCGAGCAGGTGAAGATATCGGAGAGCTTCTGGGAGAAGGGATCCAATCCCTCACTACCCCACTTGAAGGGCCCGCAGGGATAGACGGGCATAAGGATCAGATCGATCGCGGAAAAAGCCGCGTCGAACTCCCGGCGAATCGCCGTGCGGATCCTCTGCGCTCGCAGATAGTAGCGGTCCTGGAAGCCGGAGCGCAGCACGTAGGTGCCCAGGAGGATTCGCAGCTTTACCTCGTCTCCCAATCCGCGGCTGCGGGACAGCCGAACCAGCTGCTCGGGATTTCCTGTAAAGCCGGCACTCCTGGTTCCGTAGCGAACTCCGTCGAAACGAGCCAGATTTGCACTGGCTTCGGCACAGGCGATGACGTAGTAGGCGGAAACAAGATAATCCAGGGTGGGCAGTTCGATCTTTTTCAAGACGAAATCGAGGCTCTCTAACCCATCGAGGGTCTTTTCCCAGGAACTCTGCACTTCTTCATGGAGAGGAATCGAAGCCAGATCCGGCACCCCAACGACGAACCGCCCGTCTCCTTTCACCGATTCGACCTCGGTATAAGGAACGGAACTTTGGTCCCGGGGATCCTGGCCCCGCATCGCGGAAAACACATCCCGGATCATCGTTATCTCCCGCGCGATGACGCCAATCACTTCCAGAGAGGAGGCATAGGCCACCAATCCGAATCGGGAGACGGATCCATAGGTGGGCTTCAACCCATACACGCCACAGAAAGCCGCGGGCTGTCGCACCGAGCCACCGGTGTCGGATCCCAGGGCAAAGGGAACGAGTCCAGCCGCTACCGCCGCGGCTGATCCGCCGCTGGAACCACCCGGCACCCGTGCAAGATCCCATGGGTTGTAGGTCAACCCAAACCCTGAGTTTTCCGTGGACGATCCCATCCCGAACTCATCGAGATTCGTCTTGCCCACGGGTACCGCACCCTGCTCTAAAAGCCTCTGTACCGCCGTAGCGGTGTACGGGGAAACGAAGTCCTTGAGCAATTTGGATCCGCAGGTTAGCTTGAAATTACCAACGGCGATGTTGTCCTTGACCGCGAAGGGGATTCCCCTCAAAGAGCCGGTCTTTCCGGATTCGGTAGAGGACGCGGCGGCCACTTCCAAGCCCAGCTCAGGATCGAACTGGAGAAACGCCCGTATCTGATCTTCCCGCTCGCGAACCAACTCGATCCAAGATGATCGTTGGGTGGGGTCGAGAAGCGTCTGAGCCCAGGAACTCAGTTGTTCCGATCCGTGCAAAATATCCGCCCTTTCAATCTCAGTTATCCATTGTGAATAAAACCATGCCTGCCCTGGCGGGTTCCACTGTATTGGGAATGACCTCGATTACAGAACGTTTGGAATAACGATGAAACGATCTTCCAGCTCCGGGGCATTGTCGAGGATTGCCTCGGTATTGTCGTTCGCGACTGCAGCATCTCTGCGGACTCGGTTGGTCTGTGTCATCTGGGCGGTCGGAGGCAGCTCTTTCACATCAAACTCTCTCATCTTCGAAAAGTACTCCAACATTCGAAAAACCGCCTGCTCGAATCGCCTCGTCTCATCTTCAGATAGTTCAAGACGAGCCAGTTGAGCTGTAATGTCCAGTTCTTCCCGTTCCATAATTTTTACTCGCAGCCCATTGAACACAGGGTTACCGGCCATGTCAACCCGTGAGATTTCCCTCTTCGATTCGAGCTTAGGAATCCAGGACGGCTTGCATGGGCCCGCAGAAGAAAAAACTTGACACCGTGGCAAACCGATAATATATTCTGAGAGAAGACTTTAGCGGTTTGCAGTTAACTTCTTTGTTGTTCTAAGTTCAATTTTTATGGTATTGCCGATAACAAAACTTCCCGAAGCGCCATCTCTCGCAGCTATCAACACCCTTCCGTAAAAAAATTTGACGTACATCTAGGGAATGATACAATAAAGAGCAACGTTTTGAGTTGATTCACAGAGGTTGAAGTGGGTAAGAAGGAATTCCCGAAGCTACATTTTTACGATCACGACCTGACAGACATGTATGACTATACTTTCAACCGTCTGAAAGGATTCTGGAAGCGGGGAACCTCCGAAAACGGCCTCCAGCCCAAGTATTTCAGCTACCCGGAGGCTGAATCGATCAATCAATTCGAAGCCATTTTGGCCACTTTTTTTTTGGTTTATAGCAATCGGGTATTCCCGGTTCTGTCGCTGCTCGACAACTTCTATCACAAACAGGAAGAGGACGGTGCAATTCGGGGTGAGTACTGGATAAAAGACGGCACCCCCGTGCTCAGCAGGAAAAATCGGGAAGGCGTCCTGCCACCTCTGTTCGCCTGGGCGGAATATAATATCTATCACAAAATCGGACTCAAGAAGAGGGTACGTGAGAACATGCCCATTCTGGAGCGGTACTTCTCCTGGCTGGAAAAGGCCTGCAGGCAGGAAAACGGCCTGTATGCCGTTCCTCTTGCCGCGACCGTGATGACCAACAGTCCCCGGCAACAGGCGAAATACCCGATTGACTTCAACACCCAGGTCGCGATCAACGCTCTGTACATGTCGGCTTTGGGGGACATTCTCAACGACAAAGAGATCAGTTACCGATACAAGAAGGCCTACTTCTCTCTAAAAACACGCATCAGCTCCCTGATGTGGAACGACAAGGATCGTTTCTACTACGACCTGGACAAGGATGAGAAACAGGTAAAGGTAAAAACCGCGGCTTCTTTCTGGCCCCTGCTGGCGGAAATACCTAATGAGGTTCGGGCGGAGGGATTAATCGCCCATCTCACCGATCCAAAGACGTTCGGATTGGACAATCCCTTCCCCTCGCTGGCGGCCAATGAAAAGGATTTCGATCAGAAAGGCTACGGATTTCGCGGTTCCGTCTTTCCGTTCCTGACCTATATGATCATCAAAGGACTGGAAAAATACGGTAAATTCGAACTGGCTCGGGAGTGCTCCATCAAGCATCTGTACTTCGTTTTAGAGGGCTTGCATACCGAAAAAGGAATGAAAGGAACTCTCTGGGAGGCCTACGCCCCGTCTCGCGAGGGCGCGGCCTCTTGGCCGGGAAATACTCAATTCCCCCGCCCGCTGTTTCTGCCCTACGCGGCTCTGTCGACTGTCGCCTTGATGATCGAAAACGTGATTGGCCTGTACATCTCGCTTCCCCGAAAAACTGTAGACTGGATCATTCCCAGCCTGGAAATTATGGGCATAGAGGATCTGGCATTGAAACGGAACATGATTTCGATCCTGAGCAATAAAAGCGGCCGGGGTTGGGAGATTCGCCTGGAATCGGAAAAGCTGTACTACCTTACCGTTAACGTACTCGATTCCAAGAAGAAGACCCTTCCAATTCCCTCCGGTAAGTGTTCGATCCTGATCGACAAGATCTGAACGACCCTGTAAAACTCCCCCGCCGAATACTGGGCGATGCAATCTGCCACCTTACAAATATGTAATCTGTAATACCTACCTGCAAATTACATATATAACGCCATCATGCAGGGGGCGTCCTCCGGTCTCCCGGGTTCTTACTCGATTTTCCGACGTCCCTCCAGAGCCCGAGCCAGGGTCAGCCGATCCGCGTACTCCAGATCCCCTCCCACGGGCAACCCGAGGGCCAGCCGGGTTACGGACATGCCCAGGTCCTTGAGCAGACCGGCAAGGTACACCGCCGTGGTGTCGCCCTCCACCGTTGGATTGGTGGCCAGGATTATTTCCCGAAAACCCTCTTCTCTCACTCGCTTCAGCAAGCTGTCGATGCGGAGGCTTTCCGGACCGATGCCGTCTATCGGGGATATTGCGCCCATCAGCACATGATAGAGGCCGTTGTACTGATGGGTCATTTCAACGGACAGCAGATCTTTCGGCTCCTCCACCACGCATAAGGTCCGCCTGTCCCGATTACTGTCCGTGCAGATCCTGCAGGGCACGGTTTCCGTGTAATTTCCGCATACCGGGCATGGTTTCATCTTGTCTTTGAGATCCTGTAGATCCCTGGATAGGGACTGAACGTATGCGGAATCCGAACGAAGCAGGAAGTAGGCGATGCGAGAGGCACTCTTTTTCCCCAGTCCGGGCAGTTTTGCCAGGTTCTCGATCACCCGCTCTAGTGCGGTCACCCTACATACCCAATATGCCCGGGGGGAGGTTGAGCCCTCCTGTCAGAGAGGATACCTCTTCACGTATTTTTTCCTTGATCTTGTACAGGGCATCTGAAAAAGCGGCCTGAAGAAGATCCTGCAACATCTGGATGTCCTTGGGGTCGATTGCTTCTTCGGAGATCCGAACCCCCAGCACCTGCATATGCCCGTTCATCTCAATTTGAACCATATCTCCACCGGCCGAACCGACAACACTGATCTGCTGGAGCCGGTTCTGCACTTCCCCCATCCGCTCTTGCATATTGCCGAATTGTTTTAGAAAATCGAAAGGGTTTCCAACAGCCATCATTATTCTCCCTTATCAATAATTTCCCCGCGGAATATCTTCTTTACGACTTCCGCCTGCTCGTTCACCGTCGACGAGGAGCTCTGCTCTGAACCCAATACTTCCACCCGTAATCGGCGCACCTCCTGATCTGCAAAAACCCGGCTCGCATGTTTGACAAGCGTATCTCTCTCTTTGCTCACCTGCTCCGCCGAGAATCGGTCTTGGTCTGAAAATTCCAGTTTCAGTTCGCCGTCTTCGATTTTCCAGGATTCACACTTTTCCAGGAGGGTGGAAAGGGCAAGTTTCTCTCGGCGTACGGATTCAATCAGATCTCCGAAGTTCCCGGTTTTCTTTCCGATCCCACCTTCTGCCTCACCAGGCGCGGCCCGTGGAGTTGCGGTGTCATCCGTTCCGGCATCACCCGTTGCGGCATCGGAATGGGATGCGGCAACATGAGGCGTGGCAGCAACCGCTGCAGCGCCCCGGGATGATACCGCAGCAGAAGAAGGTGCGGAAAAAAGATCGGTCTTCACCGCCCGAATCGTCTTCAACAGCTCCGCCGGATCTATGAGATCCTGCAGGCTTGCCAGTTGGCACATCACCAGTTCAAGATCGAAGCGTTGCTGCAGGGAAAACCTCAAGTTTCGGTGCAACTCCAGCAACAGCTCGATTGCTTTCTCGATCTGCTCGGTGCTGAAAAACTCCAACAGCTCACCTGGATAGTCATCGGGTGAGCCGGAGAGAAGTGAACTTTTCCGGATCCCGCACTTCAACAACAGCAGATTGCGAAAATAATCGGTTAGATCGACTACGAACTGCTCGACGCTCACGCCTCGATCCAACACTTCAGCACAGCTTTCCAATATTGCTTTTTTATCTCTTTGTGATATAATTTTAATCAATCTATTGATCTGGTCGAGCCCGACCAGACCGAGCTTCGCCCGGATCTTCTCCAGGGTAATACCATCCCCGGAAAAAGAAATCACCTGATCCAGCAGGGTGTAGGCATCCCGCAGGCTACCCGCCGCTTCTTTGGCAATCCAGAATAACGCCGTCTCTTCGGCTTGGATAGACATTTCCTCCGCCACCCGCTGGAGCATATCCCGGATCTGGGAAGAGGAAATCAGGCGGAAGTTGAACTGCTGACACCGGGAACGAATGGTGGCGGGTACTTTGTGGACTTCTGTAGTAGCGAAGATGAACACGATATAGGACGGGGGCTCTTCGATTGTTTTCAACAGAGCGTTGAACGCGCTGTTGGAAAGCATATGCACCTCGTCGATGATATACACCTTGTAACGATTCGAGTTGGGAGCAAATAACACCTCATCCTTGATCTCCCTGACATCGTTGACACTCGTGTTGGATGCTCCGTCGATCTCGATCACATCAAGACTGTTCCCTTTGGCAATCTCAATACAGGAAGCACACTGCCCGCAGGGTTGTTCCGTGGGCCCCTGCTCGCAGTTCAGCGCCTTGGCCAAAATCCGAGCCGCAGAGGTCTTTCCCACTCCCCTTGGGCCGGAGAACAGATAGGCGTGGGCGATCCGTCCCTGGCCGATCGAATTCTTCAACGTGGAGACGATGAAATCCTGTCCCACCATCTCGTCAAAGGTTTTGGGTCGCTTGCGTGTAGCGGTTACCTCGTATGCCATCGGATTGCTCGATCCTCTGGGGCCTTTATTCCGCTCGCCCCTACATCGGCGCGTGATTGCCTGATCTCTTGCATCACGCCTCGGCTAAAAAAGAAAAAACCCCTTAGCGACAACCAAGCCAAGTTACATCTCATCAACAAGGTACTTACCGCTGCTACCTTCCGGTCCTGACGGGGTTGGGCACCCGCTGATAGCGTACGGCCTGGTTATCAACGCTAAGGGGGTACGGAGAGAGAGGGATTCGAACCCTCGGTACCCGGATAGAGTACACACGCTTTCCAAGCGTGCACCTTCGGCCTCTCGGTCATCTCTCCTGTTGCTACACTGTCTGTCTATGGTCACCGACGGAGAGAGTGGGATTCGAACCCACGGAGCCGCAATGCGGCTCAACGGATTTCGAGTCCGCCCGATTCAACCGCTCTCGCATCTCTCCCTGCATCACGTCAATACAGCGCAGTCTCCCCCCCGTCTGCGGTCGAAGACTGCGTTCCTATGACAGCACAACGCAATCGGCAATCTGGGTTGCCGCAAATCGTGCCCAAGAGGACTCGAACCTCCGGCCTTTAGATCCGCAATCTAACGCTCTAT
>CAZFMD010000102.1:0-10925 GCA_964520025.1 uncultured Spirochaetaceae bacterium | reverse complement strand
GGCTCAGGCTCTTCTCCTGGATGCTCAGGGGGACAAGATTCTGGTCGATCAGGTGCTTGCTCAGTTCCTTGCGGTAGTCACCGGTTTTGGGAACCTTGATGATCAGCGTTTTCTCCTGTCCGGTTGCATCCTGCACGAAGTCCAGGGTCTTGACCTTGGCGATCAGATCGGCGGGAAGCTCCTCCAGATCCACGTGGATCTCCCTGTCCTTGGCCAGTGTGGTGAGCAGGCTGCCCATAGCGTCTTCGGCCATCAGCTTACCACCGAAGATGATCGCCACCCGCTGACACACCTTCTCCATCTCCGAAAGAATGTGGGAGGAGATGAAGATCGTCCGCCCCTCCCTGTTTTCCTCGAGGATCAGATCCCGGATCTGCTTGACCCCGAAAGGATCCAGACCGGAAATCGGTTCGTCCAGAAAAAGGATGTCCGGATCGTGCAGCAGTGCCCGTACGATGGAGAGTTTCTGCAGCATGCCCCGAGAGAACTCTGAGAACTTCTTGTTTTTTACATCCGCCAGACCAACCCGCTCCAGCAGGTGGCCGATTCGCCTGTCCGCCTCCTCCAGGCCAAACAGTTCGGCGAACATCTGCAGATACTCACCGGCGGTCATCCAGTTCCACATCCCTGTCGGGTGCTTCTCCGGGACCACGCCGATGCGCCGCCGCAGATCGAGTCTCTTCGAACTGTAGGGTTCATCGAACAGCCGGATTTCCCCGGCGGTGGGTTTCACTACACCTAAGAGCATCATGATCGTTGAGGTTTTCCCGGCTCCGTTGGGCCCGAGAAAGCCGTAGATCTCTCCGGCGGGGATGTTAAGATTCACAGTGTCCACGGCTGTAAACTTACCGTACCGTTTTGTCAGGTTCTTGGTCTGGATCATGAACTTGCTCCTTCCACGTTCCAGGAGGTGAAAAGGTAGGGGGTCAGTTTGCCCTCGTTTTTGTAGGGCTCCAGATAGGTCTGGATGGCCTCAGCAGGCAGATCCCAGGCCTTGTCCATGATTCCCTCCAGCTCCTCCGTGCTGATCTTCCTGGGATCCGGCACGACGATCAGGTAGTCGATCACCCAGTAGGGATCGGAGTTGGCCTTGATCTGGGAACCCGGAATGGTAGAGCTGTAGCGGAAGGTGGTCTCCGGGACCGCGTCCCACTGCCAATCCAGGATGCCTTTGAAAATCTCCTCTCCCCGTAACGAGCCCTCCTCAGTCTCCTCCTGGGCGGGCAGTCCGTCGTAGATCTGCACTGAGATGCGCGCTCCGATCCACAGATCCAGGCAGGGATGATTCAGAACAGCCGGCCCTTCCGAGCTGACCGGGCGTATCTCCTGGACGATGTCGTTGCCGATCCGATCCTCGAAGATGATCCACTTGAGGAGATTCGGAATTTCATGACCGACCAGATCGATTGGCTCTTCCCGGCGGTTCTCCCCGCGTTTTAGGGTTACCGGAATCGACTGAGACACGTAGGAGGGAGCGCTGATCTCCAGAGTCGTTTCCCCCGGTTCGAGATGCGTGAAGATCTGGGGCAGCGGTCCCCGGTCGGATTGAAAGTGGGAGTGGATCACCCGGCCCTGGAGGCTGAAGGTGGCATCCCAAATCCAGTCCTTGCTCACCGCGTCGCGAACCACGAACTCATAGGTCGTGTCTACGGGATTCATGGCAACGTAGACCACCACCGCCACCGCGATGATAACAGCGACGACCAGAACAGGAATCAATACTCTTCTCGTCTTCATACAAGTTCCCTCGTTTGCTATTTGGGAAAGGTGTCCAAAATGATATGTCTATTGCAGCCTGGCAGCCGCAATCCGTATCAATTTCAATTCCCTACGATTGTACGATCTTATACGCACCAGGAGCCTATTGTACCCGGAAATCGAAGTTTATCAAGAGGGTTGAGGCGTTGAGGAGAAACCATCTCGGCAGTGTTACATCGGGATTCCCCTGAAACGGAATGATCAGGGAGCTGCTCCGCAAGTGGCGAGCCCCGGTACGTGGTAGAGAAATCACAGTAATTCAGATAGTATGAGTACGGTGGTCCCGTAGCTAAGGATTGGGATTATCGTGTATTATATACCGCCAAGATTCCGCTGGAGAGAAGGAGATTCCCATGAAGAGGAACCTGAAGGTGGCGTTGATAGTCGGATTGCTCGCGCTCGTTGCCGTGGTGGTAATCGTACTATTACTTTTTGTTGTCAAGCCCAGTGCGGTAAAAACAGAACCAGCGCAACCCTTTAGTATAGCAGTGTTTGTGCCGGGGGTGGTTGCCGGTTCGCCGATCTATGAACAGATGGTCGAGGGCACGGAGAAGGCAGCCGCCGAGCACGACAACGCCTCGGTTAAGGTTCTGGAGGGAGGGTTCAATCAAGCCGAGTGGGAAGAGAAGATGACCTCGCTGGCGGCAACCGGGGAGTATGACCTGATAGTCACCTCCAACCCGGCGATGCCCTTCATCACCGTACCCGTTGCGGAGAAATTCCCCGACCAGAAGTGGCTGAACCTGGATAGCTATCTGGATGGACATCCTCAAATAGCCACCCTGCTGTACAACCAGATGGAGATGACCTACATGGACGGCTATCTCGGGGCCCTGGTCTCGACCAGCGACATGAGCGGCGCCAATCCGGATCTCAAGGCCGGCATGGTAGTAGCCCAGGAATATCCGGCCCTCACGAAATTGTTGAAACCCGGATTCGAGATGGGATTAAAGGCAATTGATCCCGGGTTTATCCTGGACTACCGTGTCATAGGCAACTGGTACGATGCCAACAAGGCGGCGGATCTGGCCAACAGCATGATCGACGCCGGAGTGGACGTGATCCTTGCAATCGCCGGCGGTGCCAATCAGGGTGTGATCAAGGCTTGCCAGGATCGGGGCAAGTACGTGCTGTTGGTGGATGCCAATGATTACAGGGCGGCTCCGGGAACCATCGTGGGTTGCGCCGTGCTCAATCAATCCCTGGCAGCCTATGAACGGGTCAAGATGGCACTCAATGGAACCTTGGAGTTCGGCAAGGCGGTGATCGTGCACACCAAGGACGGCTACGTGGATTTCGCCGACCAGGACCCTCTATACACGGACAACGTGCCTGCGGATATCCGCTCGCAGATGGACGATCTGCTGACGAAGATGCGTAGTGGAGAGTTTCATCTGGAGCCGCCCCAGCTGTAATCCGGCCGGGCCGACGCCGATCCAACCGCAGGCGGGCAGCGTGTCAAGCTCAATCGTAATCAACACAGGCAGCGGGCAGCGTAAGCCTTTCCCGCTCGCTTTGTCATCGGGGACGGATATTTGAGCAACGCTTCATACCTGCAGATGCGGGGAATCACCAAGATTTACCCGGAGAACGACGTCCTGGCCAACAACCGTGCGGATTTCGAGGTCCGGGAGAACGAGATCCATGCGGTTGTGGGGGAGAACGGAGCCGGAAAAACCACCCTGATGAAGATCCTCTATGGACTGGAGCAGCCGGACTCGGGCCGTATTTTCCTTAAAGGCGAGGAGGTTCGAATCCACAGTCCCCTGGATGCAAACCGTTTGGGGATCGGCATGGTTCACCAGGCCTTCCGTCTGATTCCCGAGTTCACGATTGCGCAGAATGTCGTGCTGGGCGTTGAGCCCCGCAGGTGGGGGATCTTCATCGATCGGGATCGGGCCGTGCGTGGGGTGGAAGAGGTAATCCGACGCTACGGTTTCACGATCGATCCCAGGCTGCCCGTATCCCGGCTCACCGTCGGGCAGATGCAGCTGGTGGAGATCATCAAGGTTCTCTACAGGGAGGCGCAGCTGCTGATCCTGGACGAGCCGACTTCGGTGCTCACGGAGCAGCAGATCCAAAAGCTCTTCACGACCCTCGAAAATCTGCGATCGATAGGCAAGACCGTCGTGATCATCACCCACAAGCTCGGGGAGGTAAAGGCCATCAGCCAGCGGGTCACGGTGATGCGCAAGGGGGCGGTCGTGGCCGTAAGGAACACCGCCGAGGTGGACGAGCGGCAGCTGTCCCGGCTGATGGTGGGCAAGAGCGTCACCTTTCAGTTCCAGCGCGAGGTCGTAGAAAAAGGTCGGGCGGTGCTTGAGCTGCAGGATGTGGTGTTGCGGCAGAAGGGCCAGGATCGTCCCCTTCTGGATCATGTGGATCTGAAGGTTCACGCCGGAGAGATCGTCGGAGTGGCCGGGGTGAGCGGCAACGGACTGGCTGAGTTGGAGGATGTGGTTGGCGGCCTGCGCCGGATTACTGGGGGAAAGATGCTCCACGACGGACGGGACATTACAGGTCTGTCAGCGGTTCAGCTGCGGGAGCGAGGCCTGGCCTACGTACCGGCGGATCGGCTTCATCGGGGCTCGAGCCTTCAATCCTCGGTCATGGAGAACATGATCATCTCGAGCCATCACGCTTTTCTTCAGGGCGGAGTCTTCCAACAGAGAGCTGTGGAGGAGTTCGCCGATTCGCTTACAGCCAACTTTTCCATCGACGGAGATCCCCGGGTCCCGATCGGTACCCTGTCGGGGGGCAATATCCAGAAGGTTATCCTGGCCCGGGAGCTGGCCTCCCAGTCCGACTTTATCATCTTCAGCGAACCAACCTGGGGGCTGGATGTGGCCTCTGCGGAGTTTATCTACGCGAAAATCCTGGAGATCCGCAGGCGGGGCATCGCCGTACTGCTGATCTCCTCGAATCTGGACGAGATCATGGCCCTCTGCGATACCCTGGTGGTCCTCTACCGGGGAAGGGTGGTGGCTGCCCTGAGCAACACGGATGAGCTTTCCAAGGAGCTGGTCGGGGAGTATATGATGGGCCTGCGGGATGATTCCGCTGATACTGAGAGGGATAAAGGGTGAAGCGTCAGCGGCAAATAGGCGAGCTGTTTGCAGGCGGCGTGGGCCTGGCGATCACCCTGGGGATTTCCTTTCTCATCGCCGTCATCCTGATTATTCTCCTCAGTAAGCAGCCGTTGACCACGATTTTCTACTTCTTCTTCGGCCCTTTTACCAACAAGTACTACTTCGGCAATATGCTCAACACCGCCATTCCCCTGGTGTTCACCGGTCTGGGCATAGCCGTGGCCTTCAAGAGCTCTATGTTCAACCTGGGCGGGGAGGGGCAGGTCTACTCCGGGGCCCTGATGGCTACCGTGGTCCTGCTGGCTCTGCCGGAGATCAGCGGCTACCTGGGCGGGCCCGTAGCCCTGGCAGCCGCCTTGAGCACCGGAGCGGTGCTGGCCGGGGTGAGCGGTTTCTTCAAGATGAAGTGGGGAACCGACGAGCTGATCTCCTCCTTCCTCATCTCCGCGGCGGTAATCTTCATCGTCAACTACTTCATCACCGGGCCTCTGGACGATCCGGGCAACAGCATGCTGGCCACCCACCCCATCGGCGGGCAGTATCACTTCTTGGGTATCTTCCCGCCCTCCAAGCTGGATATCAGCGCGGTGTTCGCCATCCTGGTCGCGGCGCTGATTTTCTTCCTCATGTACTACACCCACTGGGGTTATGAGATGCGCATGTGCGGGCTCAACCGGGAGTTCTCCCGCTACGGGGGGATCAACGTGTCCGCCTACGTGATTCTGCCGATGATCATCAGCGGGGCCCTGCACGGTCTGGCCGGGGGAGTGGCCATCATGGGAACCTACCATGTGGCCGTCAAGGAGTTTTCCTACGGCATGGGCTGGAACGGCATCGCCGTGGCCCTGATCGCCAAGAACAATCCCCTTGGAGTGTTGCCCGCGGCGGTGTTCTTCGCCTATCTGGATGCCGGGGCCACGGCGGCTATGTTGCACTCGGATGTGACCTTCGAGATTGCCGCCATCGTGCAGTCGGTGATCTTCTACCTGATCACCGCCCAGGCCATCTACAGCTTGCTCCGCCGCCGCAAGAGGACACGCCCATGAACGAGCAGAGCTTCACCTTCCCCCTGCTTCATAATGCCATCGGCATCATGACCCCCTTTCTCCTGGCCGCCACCGGGGGCTTGTTTACGGAGCTGGCGGGCATGCTCAACATCGCTCTGGAGGGCCTGATGCTCATCGGAGCCTTTTTCAGCGTGGTCTTTGCCGGGCTAACCGGAAGCCTGGTGCTGGGCATTCTCCTGGGAGTCGCCTCGGCCGTACTGGCCGCCGCCCTGTTCGCCGGGGTCAGCCTGAATCTGAAGGCTAACGTGTTCGTCGCCGGGCTGGCCACCAATCTGCTTGCCTCCGGACTTACCGTCGTGCTGGCCTTTCAGCTGTTCGGCAACAAGGGGGTGGTGCGCTTCGATATCCCCAAGCTGCCCTCTCTTACCATACCGGCTTTGGCCCGCATCCCCATCCTGGGCGACCTGCTGATCGGTCACAACATTCTCGTATATTTCAGCTGGCTGATCGTGGTGCTGGCCGCGCTGGCCATCTATCGTACCCCCTTCGGCCTGCGTATCCGGGGCACGGGACTGGGTGCCCGGACCGTCAACTCTCTGGGCCTTCGGCCCCGGCGCTACCAGTTGGCGGGCATCCTCATCTCCGGTTTTACCTGCGGCCTGGCCGGGGCCATGCTCACCCTCAAGCTCAGCGCCTTCGTGCCCAACATTACCTCCGGGCGCGGTTGGATCGCCCTGGTGGCCATCTACCTGGGCAACAAGACCCCCTGGGGCATCGTGATCGCCTCCTTCATCTTCGGCTTCGCCGAGAGCCTGTCCAACTTCGCACAGGGGGCGATCAACATCCCCGCCGATTTTATACTGGCCTTTCCCTACCTGATCACCGTGCTGGCCATGATCGTGTACTCGATCTGGCGGCACTACCGCGCCCGGCTTTAAGGGAAGGTAATCCCAACCTTGTTTTTGAAATTTCCTCAGCTACACCCGATCCATGAATGAAGGATAGTATAAAACTGGTTGACAAACTGGTTGATATGCACTACCCTCGAGGCATGAAGATCATCGAAGTGGGTGCGTTCGAGGCAAAGACCCATTTCAGCCAGCTCCTCGACCAGGTGCAGGAAGGGGCGATTGTGAAGATCAGCAGGCGCGGTAAACCGGCGGCGATTCTCAAACAGGACGACGCGGTATCCCGGGAAGCTGCGTTAAAGGCCCTGCAGTCACTAAGAACCCTCTGCCGGCACAAATTATCTTTGGCTGAGATTAATGAGTTTCGGGGTAGAGGCCGGGAACGCTGATGGCCTACCCCCTGGTTGTCGTGGATGCATCGGCAGCTGCGGCTCTGCTGCTTGCCGAAGACAAAGGGGAGGAGGTGGCGGAGTTGATCCGCGACACGGTAGCGATCAACGGTCAGATCTTTGTCCCCGGGCTTTTTTGGTTTGAACTGGGGAACACTCTGCTCATGGCGGAGAGGGCGGGTCGACTCACTGCCCAATCAAGCTCAGCGGCGCTGACGGAATTCGCCCGCTTACCGATCGTAATCCACCAACAGAGTGATTTCCCGGCAGCCGATCGGATTCTCACCCTGTCGCGTGAAAACGGGCTTACCTACTACGATGCAAGTTATCTGGAGCTGACTCTGCGCTTCCAGGCTCCCCTGAAGAGTTACGACACCCATCTAGTGGGCCTGCAGGCTTCTTTTCCGCTGATTCTCTGAGGACGTTCTATGACGGAAACACTAGGCTCTGCGAATCCTCCTGTGCGAATCTCCCAGTGATTGCAGCATCCCGCCGGGATGTGGTATAAGGGTCGGAGAGGTAAGGATTGAGCTCATGCAGGAAATCGTAACCAAGGTCCTGGAGGCGGAGAAAGAGGCGCAGCAGCGCATCCAGGAAGCCCGCAACAGGGCCGGGGAAATTCGGGCCCAGGCGGACCAGGAGGTCCAGGGGAAGCTGGAACAGGCCCGGGAACAGGGGGCTCGGCACGCGCAGGAAATTGTGGAGCAGGCGCGCAGCCAGGCCCAGGCGGAATACGACAAAACCCTGCAGCAGAGTCAGGAAGAGAACGAGCTGTTCTTCGAACAGCACGAAGAAAAAATAGACCGGGCCGCGGAGGCCGTGGTGCAGTTGATTACCACTCCGGAATGGTCTTCGTAACCGGCGTGCCTCGCATCCCCGGAGCGATGATCCGTTTTAGGAGTATCGTACCTTCCCACTGTGAACTTATAGGAACGTAGAGGCAATGGCAGGACCCCTGAAAACTTACGCATTCATCAACGCCAAGCTGCGTACTCGCATCAGCAAGATCCTGCCGCAGCAATTCATCCGGCAGCTGATCCGGGCCCGCTCCCTGGCCGAAAGCGTGCAGATGCTGGGGGAAACCGACTTTGTTTCGGTGCAGAAGGTCTACGAGCGGACCGGAGACATCAAGACCGCCGAGCTGGAGCTGCTGCGCAAAGAACTCTCGGTTTACCTGGAGCTGGAAAATCTGGTGGAGGAGGACCTCCGTGAGTTCGTTCAAGCCCTGAGCGAGCGTTTCGAAATCGAGAATTTGAAAAACGCCTTCCGCCTCTGGTTCGATCGGCGGGTGCGGGGGCGTAACATCGAGGACGCCCGGAGATACCTGATGCGACGGCGCATACACTATCAGATCGATCTGGAGGCAATCATCGACGCCGACACTCTGGAGCAGGCTGCGGACGGTTTGGCAGCAACGCCCTATACGGCTCTGGTGCGGCAGCAGGCCGCCGCCGTGATGGAGGCTGCAAGCCTCTTCCCCCTTGAGCTGGCTCTGGACCGATACCTGTACGGCAGGTTGGCCCAGGCGGCGGATCGGCTCGAACCCCGGGATCGGGAGATCGCCCGGCGGTTGATCGGGGTGGAGATCGATCTTCAGAACGTCAGCTGGCTGATTCGCTTCAAGAACTTCTACTCCCTGGAAGCCGAACGGGCTCTGGGCTACACCCTGCCGGGCGGCTTGAACCTCAGTGGGGAGCTGATGAGGCAGATTTACGGAGCCGAGAGAACGGAACGGCAGATCTCCGCCCTGGTCGGAAAACGCTATCCGGAGATCGCCCCTCTGCTCGCCTCCGAAGAGCGGAGCAAGTTCAGCGCCCGCCTGACCATGATCGAGCGTATATTGGAGCAGATCATGACTATCGAGGTGCGAAAAATCATGACCGGCTACCCCTTCACAATCGGAATCATTTTGGCCTATTTTATTCTCAAAGGTAGTGAGATAAGAAAAATTATGACCGTTCTGAACGCAAAGTTCTACGAATGGCCGGAGGAACGGATCCTGACTCTGGTGTAGCCTGAAGATATGTTATTTACCGAACCAATGCAGCAGGTCGTGACCGTGGTTCTCGATCACGACGTCGACGCGGTAACCAAGGAGCTATTGCGTCTGGGTCTTTTGCACTTCGTGAACATCACCGAGGTGGACCGGGACGTAAGTTCCCAGGTCGAGTCGATTACTCCCAAGATCGCCGAAGCCGGAATCACCGAGATTCGCCGGCGCATAGAGGGCTTTCTGGCCATGATCCAGGAGAAACCTCCCTCAGGAGAGGATCTGAAGGTTGAGGATCTGAAGGCCGTGGATCTGGAGGAGACCAACAAGGTCCTCGACAACCTGGCCGCTTCGGTGCAGACGATCCGGGACCGCCAGAGCGCCCGCCAGCAGGAGATACTCAGGCTGGAAGATATCTGGCGACAGTTGCAGATGTTCGGAAACTTAAGCGAGCTGGTGGAAGCCAGATCCCAGTACTCGTACCTGAGCGTCCAGACCGGTTCGATCCGCAAGGGCCTGCTCGGATCCTTCGAGCAGGCACTGGAGGATCTTCCCAACGTCACCATGCAGATGGGTGTTCCGGAGAAGGAAAATCAGATCCTGCTCCTGCTGATCACCATGAAGCGGGATGAGGGAGTACTGGATCGTATCCTGGACAAGTTCGGCTGGACAGACGTACACCTGCCCCGGGAGCTGTCCGGGAAAAAGGATCAGGTGCAACAGGAGCTGGAGCAGAAGCTCAAGGCTGCCAAGGAAGAACAGGAGCAGCTGCAATCCCAGGTAAACACCCTGATCCGGGACAGATTCGAGACTTTGCAGCAGATGTGGAGCAACCTGCGCCTGAACGAGCTGTACACCCGGGTGCAGTCCTTCTTCAGCAAGACAGCCCGTACCGTGATCTTCTCGGGCTGGCTGCCTTCCGGCAGGCGCTCGGAGCTCACCACCGCCATCCGGCGGGTGACTGAGGGGCACTGCTACCTGGAGTGGCACCGGGGCCGGGAGGTTTCCAAGGAGCATCCGGCCAGCGTGCCCGTGCAGATGCACAATCCCAAGTTTCTCTCACCGTTTCAAATGCTGGTCACCAACTACTCGGTACCGGAGTACGGCAGCATCGATCCCACGCCCCTGGTGGCCGTGGCCTACCTGGTCATGTTCGCCCTGATGTTCGGAGATGCCGGACATGGAGCGGTATTGCTCCTCCTGGGTACGCTGGGCTCGTTTCTGTACAGAGGCGGCCGTGCGGGGATCCGTAACCTTCTGCAGTTGATCGCCTACTGCGGGGCGGCCGCGGTGATCGCCGGGATCCTGTTCGGTTCATACTTCGGGATGCAGTGGTTTGCCCCGGTGTGGTTCGACTATCACGGAGTGGTAGCCGGACACGCGGACGGAGGCCTGGTAACCGATATCTACGGGATCCTGGTGATCACCATCTACTTCGGGATCGCCGTGATCGCCCTGGGCCTGGTGCTCAACTGGATCAACTGTATAGCCAAGGGGAAGTGGTTTCGTCTTGTCTTCGACAAGGGCGGGTTGATCGGTGGCTGGATCTATGCGGCCGGGGTGTATGCCGCCATGTACTTCGTCAGACACGACTACAAGCAGCTGCCCGATCTGGATCTGCTCATCCTGGCGCTCGGTGTCCCGGTGCTGCTGCTGACACTCAAGCCGGTGCTGGAGTACCTGCTGCACAAGCCGCGAAAGCCCTTTAGCCTGCTTACCCCTGTGGATTTCTTCATGGAGTGGATCGTGGAGATCCTGGAGATCTTCTCCGGCTACCTGGCCAA
>CAZFMD010000101.1:0-11032 GCA_964520025.1 uncultured Spirochaetaceae bacterium | reverse complement strand
CTGCCGGAGGAGAAACAACGGGGCCTGACCATCGATCTGGGATTCGCCCACTTCTTCACCCCCGAGGGGGAACCTGTAGGGGTGATCGACGTGCCGGGCCACGAACGTTTCATCCGCAACATGGTGGCCGGAGCCTGGTCCCTGGACCTGGCGCTGCTGACCGTGGCCGCCGATGACGGGTGGATGCAGCAGTCATCCGACCACGCCCGGGTGCTGCGCCTGATGGGGGTTCGCCGCCTCATCGCGGTGATCACCAAAACGGATCTTGCCTCCCCGGATAGGATCGATCAGATCGCCGAGCAGGTGGCCGGGGAGTGCGCCCGTGTCGGTTACCCGGAGGTACCGCGCATCGCTGTTTCGGCCCGCAGCGGACAGGGCATCGAACAGCTGAGGAGTTTGATCCTCAGCGAGCTGGGGGGATTGGAACCCGCCGATGCGGGGGCGGTACCCCTCCCGGGCCAGGCCGTGCCCCACCTGTACGTGGACCGGGCCTTCACGGTCAGGGGCACCGGTGTGGTGGTCACCGGGAGCCTGAGAGGCGGGGCGCTGCAACGGGGACAGGAGCTGCTTCTGCTTCCCCAAAAGCGTAAGGTGCGGATCCGGGGACTGCAATCCTACTACCAGGAGCGGGAGCGGGTCGAGCCGACCTCCCGGGTAGCGATCAATCTGAGCGGCGTGGAGGCGGGGCAGGTTCTGCGCGGCGATCTGCTGTGCCGACAGCAAGATCCCTTCCGGGTCGTAGAGCAGTTCATCCTGCGAGTGGGGAGGCAGGCGGACGGCTCCGGCTCACCAGCTGTAAAGAGAGACACGGAGGTGGAGATCGCCGTGGGCACGGGTCATCAGATCGCCCTGCTGACCCGTTTTGCCCCGGAAAATTTGCTGCGCGTCCGTTTGAGCCGCGCCACTGCCCTTCGGTGGAATCAACCTGTCGTGCTGATTCAACACGGCGGCAGTACCATTCTGGGCGGGGGGCGGGTGCTGTGGTTCGGGAAAGCGGGCGGGAAACTGCGGCAGCGCCTGGGTGAGCTCGAACCTGCTCTGGAGACCGAACTCGGTCCGGAGGATCTGGGCCGCTTGAAGCTGGCCCTGGAGGGGGCGATCGCGCCGGAGGCAGCCGCAGAACTGCGGCTGTCCGAAGATCTGCGGGCAAGTACGGTGCAGATACACGGCTGGATCGTGTCCAAGGAGTACCGGGATCGGCTCGGCGAGCAGATACGGGAGATGGCCTCAGGACCCGGGGGCGTGCGCAGGGATGAGCTGGCCACGAAACTGCGGGGCGAGCCGGAGCCGCTGCTCCGGTTGATCGCCGGCGAACTGGTCGAGAAGGACGTGCTCGCCCAGCGCGGGGGTATCCTCCTTCCAGCCGGGGCTGCCGCCCCCCAGGTCTCCCCCATGGGGCGGCAGCTGCTGCGGGATCTTCAGGCCGGGGGTGCCCGTGGTCTGGAACTGAGCAAGCTCAAGATTGCCGGAGCCCGCAAAGAGCTGCGTAACCTGGTTCGTGCCGACCTGGCCGTAGCCCTGGACGGGGATATCTTCTACGAGAAGCAGACCTACCTGAAACTGGTGCACAGCTGCCTGGCCGACCTCGAGGTGGGGGGCATCTTGACGATCGCCCGGACCAAGGAGCGTACGCAGCTGTCCCGCAAGTACGTAATTCCCCTGCTCAACCGCATGGAGAGGGATGGTTTGGTGAAACGCAGCGGGGATGATCGGGTGGTTACGGCAAAGCCCTAGGCAGCTTGGCTCCGGCGGCGCTCAGGCTGTTGCCACCACTTCTGAGTAGCAATCAAGGCAAGCAGCAGTCCGAGGATGATCACACCGACCAGGACGTAGGTCAGACGGATTCCCACTGAGGAAGCCACCGCGCCCAACAGCAGGGGGAAAGCCATGCCCCCTAGGGAAACCGACCCGAACAGTACGCCGCTGACCGTTCCCGGTTGATCCGGGTACAGGGCGGTCCCCCTGGCCATGAGCAGGGGGAAGACCGGTGCGGTGCCCAGGCCGTAGAGCATCAGGGTGATGAGCTTCACGGGGATCCAGGGCACGGACAGGAATACGGTCAGGGAGACCAGAGACAGGACCATCCCGGCTTTGAGGATCCGGACCGAGGCAAAGCTTCTCAGCAGCCGGGAGGTCAGAAGGCGGCCGCCGATCATCCCCACCAGAAAAACACTGACCACGGCTGCTGACAGTTCCAAGGGTACGCCCAGCTCGCTCTTGAAGTGCTCGGCCAGCCAGTAGGAAAAACCCAAATCCGGCGCCACGGATAAAAAAATCAGCAGGGCGCTGACCAGAATCCTCGGATTTCCCAGGATGCCGGAGAGGTTCTTCCAACCGATCATGCGGCCGGTGGACCGGGGCAGAGGGGCGATCAAAATCCAGATAAACAGCAGTGCGGCTATGCCGCCGGCCTCGATGAAGCTCCACCGCCAGGACAAGCCGCCTCTCAGGTTAAGCCAAACCAGCAGGGGAGCGGTGAGACTGCCCATGGCGGCAAAGGAGGTCTGCAGGGAAATGTAACGCTCCCTGCGTTCGGGAAACATGGACAGCATGATGCTTTGACCCACCGTGCCGGCCGGCGATCCGAAGAGACTGTAGCCCAGAATGATCAGAAGCACCGCCAGATAGGAGACGGCCAGTCCCATGCCGGCAAGCCCGACCGCCAGGATCAATGCCACCGTCCCGAAAAGGATCTTGCGGTTCAGATAGTCCGAGGCGAATCCGGTCAGGGTGGTACCGAACAATGAACCCAGGCTGAGCATCGTGAAAAACAACCCCGCCTGAGTGTAGCTGATCTGGAGATCCTCGATGATCTTCGGGATGGAGGGCCCCAGCAGGCCGATCACCATCACCCAGGTGAAGTTGGAGGCGTAGGCCAGGTAGGGCACGGTTCTACGAGCCGCAGCGGCAGTGCTTGGAAGCCTGCTTCACGGTCCAGCCTTCGTGCACCAGACCGACCATGGCCTCTACCACGGCCTGGGGATTGGCGTGCTGCCAGATGTTGCGCCCGATAGCGATACCCGCCCCTCCGGCTTGCAGGGAGTCGTAGACATCGGTAAAGATTTTTCCCAGATCGTCGGTCTTCTCGCCTCCCAGGATCACCACCGGAGCCGGGCAGCCCTCCACCACGGAGCGGAAGCTCTCCGCATCTCCTGTGTAGTAGCTCTTCACGATATCCGCGCCGATCTCTTGAGCGGCCCGGGCGGCCAGCTTCACTCCCTCCGTATCCGTGGGCTCCAGATCCTCTGCCTTGGCCATGGCTTCGATCATCAGCGGCAGGTTCCACTGCGCGCAGACATCCGCCACCAGTGAGGCCTGGCGGATGAACTCTCCCTCCCGGGGGTGCCCGAACTTGGTTGTAACCACAGCAGCGTCAGCCCCATAGCGCAGCGCCGCTTCAGGAGTGGAGATCAGCTGCTCCTCGCATCTATCCCCCAACACGGTGAAGCCGCCGGTCAGCCGCAGGATCAGCGCGGTGGAGGGCGACCACTCCTGGATCGAGGCTTTGAAGAAACCCCGGGTGGTCAGCACCGCGTCGGCTGCCCCGAGAACACAGGAACGCATCAGCGCAGCGGGTTTGACGATTCCCGGAATCGGTCCGGCGATGCCGCCATGATCGATGGCCACGATCACGGTGCGGCCGTCGGAGCGAAAGATCGAGTCCATGCGTATCTTTTTTCCTGGGTTCATGCTTCCTCCTTCAGGGGAATTGTGGCGAGGCTTGGGAACACCTCTTTCAGGCCCCGGTAGGAAGCCCGGTACAGACCGAAGAGCCGGTCGTAGAGCTCCCCCAGCTCGGGCCTCGGCGTGTACCTCCTACCGATCTTGACCAGGGCCTCCGAAGCCGCGGCCAGGCTGTCGTAGTTACCCAGGGCGAAAAGACCTATACAGGCGTCTCCAAGCAACTCCGAGTCCTGCACCTCCGGCACCAGGATCTTCCTCTGAGTGATATCGGCCTTGATCTGGTTCCAAAGCGGACTCTTGGCCTGCCCCCCGGTCACCCGCAGCTCCCCTATCTCCAGGCCGTTATCCTCCATCACCTCGATCACATCTCGAATGGCGTATCCCACGGACTCCACCACGGCTCGGGTCATCTCCCTGCGGCCGTGATTCGCCGTCAAACCGATGAAGGTCCCCCGGGCATAGGGATCCCAGATGGGAGCCCGTTCTCCGGCCAGGTAGGGCAGAAACAGCAGGGAGCGGCTGCCGGGGGGCACCTTGCGAATATCCTCGAACAGACTCTCATAATCCAGCTCCCCCCGGCCGCTGATCGTCTTGAACCAGGACAGGGCTTTGCCCGATGTGGAGATGATTCCGGAGATATTCGTGTAGCCTGCGATGATGTGGGGCAGGCAGAGTAGGCGTTTGTCCTCAACCGCCACCTCGGCGCAGAGGTTGATACCCTCCGAGGTGCCGGCCCGATCGCAGACCCTGCCGGGCCGTACCGTGGCTGTACCCAGAAGAGTCATGACGAAATCGGGACCGCCGGCGAATACCGGGGTGCCCGCCGGGATACCGAGCAGCTCCTGCGCCTGCTGTCGGATCTCCCCCACCTGTTCACCCGGACGTACAAAGGGGGGAAATTTCGCGGGATCCATGCCGAGCCGCTCGATGGTCTCGGGCCTCCAGATGTAGGGTGCAAACTGCTCTGAAGGCAGCACCGTGCAGGCTTTCCCAGTCAGATACAGATCCACAAACTCCGGACAGGTGCAGAAATGCCGCGTCCGTTCGTATACCTCGGGCTTGTTTCTGTAGATCCACAGGGCTTTGGGCAGATAGAAGGTGGGATCCACGTAGCGGCCGGTGATCTCGGCGATCATCCGGGCCTCTTCCACCCCCCGGCGGTCCATCCAGGTCATGGCGAAATCCAGAGCCTCCCCCTTCGAATCCACAGGCACCAGGGTCGGCCCATTGCCGCTGACCACCACCGCCTCGATATTGCGGTCGCTACTCGGGGCTTTGGGCAGCTCCAGCTGCGCCGCGACCAGGGAGAGGGCGGAAATCCAGTTGTTGGCATCCGCCTCGTGCATCAGAGGGTCGCCCCGATCGCTCAGGTGCACCGGAACCTCAGCCCTGGAGCGAAGCGTTCCCAAGGCATCGAAAACGCCACCTTTGAGCAGGGAGGTTCCGATGTCGAAGGTCAGAATCACGCTTCGTGGTCCAGCAGCACCCGGTAGGTGGAAGCGCTCATAGCCGCCTCTATGCCCTCCACCAGGCCGGAAAAAGAAACCTTACGGCTGATCAGAGAGCGCACATCGACTTTCCCGAAATCCAGCAGACGCACGGCCTGTAGGAAGTCTTCTTCGGTGCGGCCCTCGCTGCCGGTAACAAGGATTCCCGAATGGTGGATGGAATTGGCGTCAGTGGGCAGGGGCAGCTTCTCACTGTAGGAGGTGTAGATGTTGATCCTGCCATTGGGGGCGGTTGCCGCAAAGGCCGACTGTAGGGCGGCCCCCGCCGGAGATGTAACCACGCAGGCATCCGCCCCCCTGCCCTCGGTCTGCGCGCGAACGATCCCGGGCAGATCCTCGCGAACCGGATCGATGGTCAGGTAGGCGCCCAGCCGGGATGCCACCTTCAGGCGCTCGGCGTCCGGATCGGAGACGAATACCCGAAAGCCCATGCACAGCCCTACCATCAGGTGCATCATGCCCATGGGCCCGGCTCCAATGATCAGCAGATCCTCGGCCAGGGACAGTCCGATCTTCTTGAGCGAGCGGATACAGCAGGCCACCGGTTCCGCAAAGGCGGCCGCCTCCAGGGGCAGGGCTTCGGAAACGGGGAAGACCTGTTTGGAGGACACGGCTCGATACTGGCCGAAACCACCAAGAATCCTCTTGCCGTCCTTGAAGCGGTTTTCACAGAGATTGGAAGCGCCGGTACGGCAGTAGTAGCACTCCCCGCAGCGGCTCACCAGATCCAGGGCTACCCGGTCTCCCGGCTTCAGATCCGTCCGCAACTGATCGACTTCCTCTCCGATCTCCTCGACAATACCCGAGGCTTCATGCCCGGGGATCACCGGATAGTGGAACTTCATCTGCCCCGTGTACATCCGCTGCTCCAGGGTACAGATCCCGCAGTACTTGAGCCTGACCAGCACATCCCGGCTGCCGATCCCGGGTTTTTCGATCTCCCGGATTTCAATTTGCTCCGGGGCGGTGAGAACGCCTGCTTTCATCTTGCTTCCTCATCTGGATGATTCTTGTTGTAGAATTTGCAGATCCCCGTGTAGCGGCAGTTTTTACATTCCTCTCCGGGGCAGGCCTGGAAATTTCCTACCCGTTCCAGCTGGTCGATATGCCACTCCAGATCGTCGACATAGGCCTCGATCCTTTCCTTGCGCTTCATCGCCTCCCGCCACTTCTCGCGGTAGCGGGTCAACAGACGGAGGCGGCTCTTCTCCCCTGAAGGGTCCTCCCGGGACAGGTCGAAGATCTCCCGGATCTCCCCCAGGGTCAGCCCGAAACTTTTCAACTGCTGGACCCTCTGCAGGTGCAGAAGGTCCTTCTGGGAATAGCGGCGATGCCTGGCCTGGGGCCGGCTGGGCGCGGAGAGGATGCCCAGCTCCTCGTAGTAGCGAATCGTGCGGGCCGTCACCCCGGCTTGCAGGGCCAGCTCCCCGATACGGTACAGGCCCCGGCGCTTGTTCGCTGTGTATTTGTCTTCGGTCGGCGTGCTCAGCATCAGCCGTTCCTCCAAACTTAACGTTTTACGTTAAGTTAATTCTATGTTATATTTTGTCTCCTGTCAAGGTACGTTCATTTACGTGCATCTGTTCATTCCACCGGCACTCCATTATAATCACCCCATGCGCGACAGCATGGTTGCCAACTATCACTGCCACTCCCGTTTCGACGACGGCCACGGAGAGCTGGAGGAGTACGTTCGGGCTGCCCTCGGCAGAGGCCTGCGCATCCTGGGATTCACCGGTCATGCCCCGCTTCCCTTCGCCTGCGACTGGACCATGCCTCCAGCGCTATTGCCGGAATACCTGGATACGGCGCGCTGCCTTCAAAACGCCTACCGGGACAAGATCGAGCTGCTCGTCGGCCTGGAGGTGGATTACATCCCGGATATCATCTCCCCCAAGGCGGCCCAGATCCATGGCCTGAACCTGGATTTCACAGTCGGTTCGGTGCACTTCCTCGGCCGCCTGGCGGATGGCGAGCCGTGGACGGTCGACGGCCCGCCGGAGGAGCTTGAACAGGGTGTAGCTGAATCTTTCAACGGAGATATGCGCCGCGCCGTGGAGGGGTACTACCAACGCATACGCGCCATGGTTGTCACGGCTGCCCCGGATATCATCGGCCATTTCGACGTGATCAAGAAGAACAACGGGAACTCAAAATACTTCTCGGAAGACGCTCCCTGGTACCGTTCCGCGGTACGGCAAACCCTGGATGCAGTGGCCGCCTCACCGTGCATACTGGAGATCAACACGCGGGGTAAGATGCGAGGCGCCAGCGGTGCCCTCTACCCCTCCGATTGGATTCTGGCTGAATGCCTCAAGAGAAACATCCCAGTGACGATCAACTCCGACGCCCATCGGCCCGAACAGATAGACAGCTACTACAGTGAGGCCGCCGTTGTTCTAAAGGATATAGGGTTCCGGGAGCTTACGCAGATCGGTAGACAGGGAAGGCGGCGGGTTTCTCTGTAGCTGCGGAATCATAGCGATAGAATTCAGCCCTGATGAGGGTGCGCATTGAAGAAGTAGATAAAACGGCATGAAAAATCCCTCCCAGTAGGCTATATCAGCCGGATCATCACATCGTTCCTGGGAGGGACCAGTGAATAACGGTCTAGTATCACAGCTTCTTGAGTGTTTCAAGACCACATTCGGGCTATCCGTCAGCAACACCGAACAGCTCTTCGATACCCAACGCAACATTCTTGAATAGTTGATAGGGATTGATCGGAAGTTGGAAAACAGAATGTTTGAGAACTTGGCAGGGGTACGAAGAAGCCACAACTAAACGGGACCGGAAGAAATACAAGTTTGTCAGCTACCGGCTCAATGCAATTCATGGACTGTTTGGAGAGATTCACTACCAACGAACCTACTATGTTGGAGAAGACAGGGAGGCTGGGACCCCGTTCGGTCGCAAGCCTGTTGTACGGCCAGTTCCTACGTTGGTGGGATCGAGCATGCCGAACCGAGCAGTATCTTGCGATGAAACTACCCATAGGCAGCGGAACCATCGAGAGTGCCTGTAAAAATGTTATTGGTGCTCGGATGAAGCAAGGTGGGATGACCTGGTCGGCGTCTGGAGCTGAGGGGATGTTGCAGATCCGTGCATCTCTTTGAAGCGAGCGTTTCCTACAGAATTTTCTCGATATCCTGAGGCCAGCTGCATGAGCACACGGCTACCTGCTTTTCAAATACGCTACTCAAGACGAGTCCAGTGGCTCAGTACTTGTCGGCGCAGAGCCGCGATCCCGCCTCTGCCCCCAGGCAAGCCGTTCACCCGCCCAAATGGATGCTCATGGCGATCTCGTCGCATTCCTTCTACCAGGGACACTCCAGACACTCCCGCCACAGCTTTCTGGAAAACTTGTCCGTAGGCTGGACCGAGAATCCAAGGTGATAGAAGAAGTCCATGGCATAGGTCAGAGTAATAACTGCTACATAACAACATCAAAAACGATAATTTGCCTGGCTTATGCTATATATGATATTACAAGCCACAGAGTAGATTATTAGCGGTTTATGATAAGCTTTTTTCAAATATGGGAATAAGATTTGCGTACAAATCTACATAGGCTTCGTAATGCTTATCGTAAATTGTTTTGTTATCAGGATTTGGTTCATATTTTCGTTCAATCTCTACAAACGAGGTCACAGCTTCTTCTACTGACGGCCATATTCCAATGGCCACTCCAGCTAGAATTGCAGCTCCAAGACAGGCGGCATCTTGTGTATTTTTCATTGAGTAGACCGGTCGCCCTAGAACGTCAGCCTTGATCTGGCACCATAAATCACTTTTTGCCCCACCCCCAAGCGAACGTACTTCTTCTACACTGATGCCCATCGCCTCAACTGCATCGACCATACGCCGAAGGTTCATCGCAATGGCCTCCATGATCGCCCGTACCATATGCGCTTTACCGTGATGTAGAGAGAGACCGTAAAAGACTCCCCGAGCATTGGGGTTTGACTCCGGTACTCCAGCACCCTGCAAATGCGGTAACATTACAAGTCCTGAAGATCCAGGAGCAACAGAGGCTGCCATTTCGGTCATAGCCTCATAGGTCTCAAGGCCTCCTGTAATCTCAGCGCCGCCGTTTTCACCGAAGAATTGATCTCGAAACCATTTTAAAACCATACCGCCGGTCATAGAAAAGGCGTGTATCATGTAAGTGTGCGGTAATCCATAGTAAAAGCACGGCATTTCTTTATTTGGATCCTCTGTAGGCCCATCAACCAGGGCGACAATGGCAATATTAGACCCGGTGCATTCTGTAAAAATTCCTGGAGATATATTGCCAACTCCTATCGCTCCTGCTGCCTGGTCCAGTGCACCTGTGGCAATTATTGTTTTTGGGGAAAGCCCCAATTCTTCAGCAATATCCGTTTTAATCGGGCCTATGGCCTCTCCTGGTTCTCTTATTTCAGGCAGCTGGTCTTCTGTTATTCCCAAGGTTTGAAGCATTTCCGGCCAGTATTTACGGGTATGAATATCCCAATAACATGTTGAACATAGCAAGGATCCCTCCGAAACTGCCGTGCCGGTTAAGCAGAAAATAAAATAATCCTCGATTAATAGAAATTTAAATGTGCGATTGAAAATTTCCGGTTCATGCTTTTTCAGCCATAGAATTTTTGCCGCTGGCCACATAGGCAGCATCGATACCTGTCCGGTAACTTTATAAAGGGTGTCATTGGTAAAATGGCTGGTCAGCCATTTTGACTCCTCTTCAGCGCGATTGTCCATCCAAATAATCGCATTACGTAGCGCTTTACCGTCTTTATCAATGGGTATAAGAGTTTCACCCTGGGCAGAGATCCCGAGGCTGCAAATATTTTTTATGTCTACATCGTTAGTTTGCTTGATTTCTGCAAGAGCGTTCTTAAGTGCCTGCCAATAGACTTGCGGGTCCAATTCCACCACTAAAGGTGAGGGTGTGTATAACTTGTATTCTTTAGTACTACTTGCTACTGTTTGCCCATTTTGATTAAAGAGGGCGGCTTTAAGAGCGGTTGTACCCAAATCGATGCCTAATACATAGTCCATAATAAATCCTCTAATAGATTATTCTGTTCAATTCTCGTTTTTTTGCAAAGTCAATAAAGTAGTTCTCCCTGCATTACCTGTTACGGCCTGGCTCAACAATTTTATTGATGTAATCATAGCCTCCCCTGTTCGCTTTGGTAGTTATCTTATAATCGATATCCATATAGTTGGCAAATTTGCAAAAATATTGACATCAAATTATCATGCTGCGAGCTGTCATTACCCGGACAGACATCGCCAGGGGCGTAATATTGCAGTACAAAACTTTTCAAAGGTTGCAAACGGCAATAGCGTTTCGCACCGTATACAAATAGCCATTGCCGAGGCCTGAAGCGTATCCAGCCTGGAGCTGTCCAAGTACTACCCGCTCCTGCCGTCATCGAGCTAGATGTGAAGCTCTTCAGCGCACCGCCCCCGGAGCGGTATCAACATCCATCAACTGCTGCGCCTGGCTGGCGTTCGTGCTCTCCTCCCTCTGTTTGTAATTGCTGATCCCGGCATAGATGAGTGCAACCTTTCACTATTATTACCCAATTTTTCGCACGCTAAATAGGACAACACATTATTTTTCCTTTGCTCTTTCTGAGCCCAAAAAAGTAATTGACCTTCGATATCCACATAGTGACTCAGCAGCAAGATATCCAGATATTTGGCCAGGATGTGGTTAACGGTGTAATCGTTGCTTTGGCAGTGAAATATAGCTCGATGGGAACCAGCTTCCAGAGGAATTTGAGAATACCATGTTTTGCGCTTAGGGCGCCGATGTATTGAGGGATATCAATTCGTGCCCTACCTAT
>CAZFMD010000100.1:9047-11090 GCA_964520025.1 uncultured Spirochaetaceae bacterium | reverse complement strand
GCTCCACGTGCATACCCAGGGAATGGGCACTCTCCTCGCCCAGGGCAAACAGATTGAGCTCCCGGGTAAACAGAAACAGAACGGCCACGCCCGGGACAAGCACTGGAAGGGGCAGCAGAACGTGTCTCCACATCCGGCCTTCCAATCCGCCCATGGTCCAGAAGATGAACTGGCTGACTTCGTACTCCTGTGAAAACAGCAGGATCGCCGATACCAATCCGTTGAAAAGGGAGGAGATGGCCAATCCGGCCAGCACGACAAAAAGCAGAGATGTCTTTCCCTTATAGCTGGAGATCAGATAGATCAGCGCGGCGGCGATCAGGGCGCCGATGATGGCCAAAAGAGGCAGGAAAAAGATGTTCACCCCGAAAAGGCCGGTGGTGACGGCGATAACCGCTCCCAGGCTCGCCCCGGTGGATACACCCAGGATATCCGGACTGGCCATTGGGTTGCGAAACAGCCCCTGCATGGCCACTCCTCCCATGGCCAGAGCGGCCCCAACCAGCATGGCAGCCAATACGCGGGGCAAGCGAATGTGGAGTACGATGTTCCGCTGCATCTGCGGTGGCAGATCGATGGAGCGAAACCCGACTCCGTGAAGCAGCAACCTCAGGATCGACAACGGCGGCACCCGCACCGCTCCGCTGCCGATGGACAGAACAATAACCACGAAAAGCAAAAGAATGAGGAGTAGCAGTACCGCGGTTTTCCCTCTTCTCATAGAACGTATCGACCCATAGCTCTATCCAAACTCCCGTGGCGGGAGCTCTCGTCAGTCGGGAAAGGATTCAGGATAGGCCAGCCGTGCCAGATGCTCCACGGCATCGGCGATGTACTGGGAGGTCGCCGCCTTCAATCCTTCGGGCATCTGATAGACCCGTCCCTCCCGTACCGCCGACAATCCCTTCAGGGCGGGATCCTCCACGGTCTGCTTGAAGAAGGCAGCGGCCCCGCCGGGTTCACCGTAGACCCACCCCGGAAGAATGAGCAGATCCGGATCCAGCTCAAGAACCTTCTCCTTGGACAGGGGTACCTGTCCCCACTCGTCGGCGTTGAACTCTCCGACGGCGTTTATCAGACCCGCCCGGCGGATCACTTCGTCCCAGGAACTGCCCACCCCTTGAGCCGAACCAAAGGTGGCATAATCCATTACGGTGAGCCGCTGCTGCTCGGGAATCGAGGAAACGACCCGCTCGACTTCCGCGAGTCTACTGTCCATCTGTTCGATCATGGCATCAGCCTGCTGCACCGCATCGACAAGCAGACCTATCGTTCTGATCTTCTCCTGGATCACGGGAACACTCAGACCGGTGGCAATGAGATAAACCGGAACTCCCGCATCCCGCAACTGACTCACTTTGGCGGCCTCGCTCCAGTTGGCCACAAAGACCAGATCCGGCTGCAGAGAGAGGATCACCTCCACGTTCGAGGTCAGCCTGTTCGGGATATCGGCGATTTTGTCGACGACATTGGAGATCGTCGGATCCTCGGCGAAGTTGGTGACGCCAACCAGACGCCGGTGATCGACCAGATCGATCAAAATGTCATCGGTGAAGGAGGTGAGGGAGATGATTCGCTCGGGTCTACGCTCCAGTCGGACTGTTTTTCCCGTGTCATCGGTAATCTCGAGAGGGTAAGCAGCGAAAGCCCTGCCCCCAGCGGAAACCTCTGCGCCCCGTACATTTTTACTCGGCTCCGCCTGGCCGCCGGCAAATCCTTGTGCACCCAGGAAAAGCATCGCCGTCAAGGTGAAAACCAAGCAAGAGTGAAATGATCGTTTTTTAATGATGTTCATGGAACACCTCCTGCAGATCTCTCGCGTGCAGGCATAGCCCTGCTATCTTTGAAGCGAGGCCCCAGCGTCTCCTGGCTTCCGGATCATCCTCTGCGCTCAGGCCTTCCCGGTGTCCCAGTGGCCATACCATAGAGCGTTCGTTCCCGGTTACAGTGGCGCGTCCGCGGCGGATTTGCACCGCCTTCCGCTGAAAGGTTCAACAGCAACACTATCAGAGGGCTCGCTGGGGTGTCAAGCTGCTCGTTTTC
>CAZFMD010000100.1:0-8947 GCA_964520025.1 uncultured Spirochaetaceae bacterium | reverse complement strand
TTCGATTCTACAAGGAGGAAACCCGTATGGCTAAAGTAAGCACTCTCTGGCTGCTGAAAACACTCAATCTTGTCGCCTTCCTGGCTACGGTTGCGGTGAACGCCATGGCCAATGCCCTGCCGATCAATGGAAAGACAACAGGAGAGCTCTCCGACCTCTATCCGAATCTGTTCGTCCCCGCCGGCCTGACCTTTTCCATCTGGGGGCTTATTTACCTTCTCCTGGCAATCTTCGCCATCTACCAGATCGCCGCACCGACTCGAAACAGCGCGGAGTTCTTGCAGAGAATCGGTCCGTTTTTCATCGCTGCCTCAGCCGCCAACATCGGTTGGATCTTTCTCTGGCACTATCAGCGGGTAGGCGCCTCCCTGGTGCTGATGCTTGTGCTTCTGGCAAGCCTTCTGGCCGTGTACCTGCGATTGGGTATCGGCACCCGGCCCGTCTCCTGGACAGAGAGGCTCGTGGTCCACCTTCCCTTCAGCGTGTATCTGGGCTGGATCACCGTGGCCACCGTGGCCAACCTCACGGCCGTACTCGTACACGTCGGCTGGAATCGCTTCGGCGCCTCTCAGGAACTTTGGACAGTCGTGGTATTGATTGTTGCAGCCCTGGTCGCCCTGGCCGTGCTGTTCACCCGCAGCGACCTGTTCTACGCCCTGGTGATCCTCTGGGCCTTTCTCGGTATCCTGATCAAACGTCTGGCTGTGGATTCTCCGCCGAGTCGAGCCATCATCATAACCGTGGCGGTTTCCATGGCGGCGATTGGCCTTCTGCTGCTGCTCCGCATACCCCGCTGGCTGCGTACCTGAGTTCGCGGCGTTCGACTCCGGGAGATGGCCAGCAGCCGTACTTCCAACTGCAACACCGCCGGCGGCGGCATCTTGACCGGTTGCAGTTAGACCGGCAGCACCTCGGCCGGCGGTGCCAAAGCCGGCCGTACCTCAGCCGGTAGCGCCTAAACCTGCCGTACTTCCACCGCCACCGAATGGGTCCGGGAACTCCGGCTGGGTTCGGTGGGAACCGTCGAGGTTAGGATGTTCGCTGCCCCGGCGGTATCGATGCCGTCCGGTCCGATCCCGGGCCACATTCCGGCCAGCAGACACACGACCCCGGGCATAATGTCCTCGGTAACGCGGAGCGGGATCCGCATCCTGCCCTCAAGGCTCTCCACCTCCACACAACATCCATCTTCGATTCCTCTCGCCTCCGCATCCCTCGGGTGCATCCACAGCACCTGCTCCTCCCGCTGCACGAACCAAGGATCGTTGGCGTACTGGGAGTTGATCCGGTAACGGGCGTGGGGTGTAATCAGATGAAGCGGGTGCTCGGCTGTAGGCTGAAAACCCCGCCAGGTGGGAATTTCGGGAAATCCGAGATCCGCATATGATTTCGAGGCTATTTCGATCTTTCCCGAAGGGGTGTCCAGTGGATGGGATTCCGGATCGGTTACGAACTCGGACAGTCCGCAGCGCTCCTGTTCGGCGCCGATATAGATTCCCGTGCGGCGGAACTCCTCGATATCCTCCACTTCCGAGTTTTCGAGAAAGTGATCGAGCCACTGCTCCGCACTTCGCCCCTGCGAATACTCCCGGCCAAAGCCGAGCCTCTCTGCCAAATCACAGAAGATGTCGTAGTCGTTTCTGGCCTGTCCAACCGGCTCAATGGCCCGGTGAGAGTACAGCAGATGATTGGTACCGGGAAATACCACATCGGAGCGTTCGAGATAAGTGGTTGCCGGCAGGACAACGTCGCAGTGGCGGGCCGTTGGTGTGAGAAAGTAATCGTGGCACACCGAGAACTCCACCTTCTCGAAGGCCCGGATGCTCTTGTGCAGATCGCTCCCGGAAGATAGGTAGTTCCCCCCTACGTTGTAGATGGCCCTGATCTCCGCCGGAAATCCCCCCGCTCTACCCTCGAGGATGGCATCGGGCCAGCTGTAAACCGGTGTCTCGGACAGCTGCGGGGCGGGCGGCACGGGCAGATGGCCGCAGCGCGGCTCAGGCAACCGGCCCCAGATGTTCGAGCCCGAAGATCCGCCGGGAACACCGATGTTGCCGGTGGCGGTCTGCAGTGCCACGGCCATCCTGATCGCCTCTTCCCCGGCGATCGTTCTCTGGATGGATAATCCCGGGATCAGAGCCGCGGGTTTGTTGCTGCCGTATAAACGGGCCAGCCGGACAATCAGCTCCTTCGGGGTTGCACAGATCCCCTCGGCCCAGGAGGGGGTTTTCGGTTGTCCGTCATCCGTACCTCGGAGATAGCGTTCCAGCACGTCGAACCCCACGCTCGCCCTCCGGACAAAGGACCTGTCTACCAGATTCTCACCAAGCAACACATACAGGAGTGCCGCCATCAGGGCGGCATCCGTGCCGGGCTTTACGGGGATCCACAGATCGGAGAATCGCAGGACCGTGCGTGATCGACGAGGGTCGATAGCGACTACCGGAACGCCCCTTTTTTTCTGATCGCGGATACGGCTACCCAGCTCGCAGCCGAAGCGGGTATCCGCTACATTGGCGCCCCAAAGCAGAATCAGACGGGAATGCCGCAGGGTGGCCGCATCGATCCCGGAACGAAAGATGTGTCCGGGACCGAACAGGTAGGGAGCGACAAACACCTCGGCACCGGAACTGTAGCTCCCGATGGTATCCGTATAGCCCCCGAACAGGCTCAAGAACCGCCGCGTCACCAGTCCAGTGTTATGGAGAGCTCCCCGGCAGGATCCTGAATCCCCCAACCGCAGTATCGATTGCGCTCCCCTGGTTTCCCGGATCTGCCGAAGCCGCTCGCTTACGATCCACAGGGCTTCCTCCCAGCCGACTTCACGGAACTGACCGATTCCGCGGGGGCCGCTGCGAACCAGGGGAGATCTCAGCCGCTGTGGATGATACACGGTGCGGGGCATCTGGTAACCCCGCACACAGCCTCTCATATGCACCGGTCGTAAGGGGTTATCACGAATCCGAAGCAGTCTTCCATCTGCGATTTCAGCAATCAGGGGGCAGCCGCCTCCGCAGTCTTTGTTGCAGGAAACCGGCAGATGAAGAGCATCCTTCACGACGCGCTCTCTCTAAAAGAGGATATTGAAGGCCATGAGCAACCATATCCCGGCACCGATACCCACGCCGAGCAGATAGCCGGCCAGCACGTCGTACAGATAGTGTACGCCGAGAATGATGCGAGCCAGTCCCACCAGCAGGGACCAGAGAAGCAGGGCCGCCCCGATCAACGGCCAACGGCCTGCCAACACGATGATCGTCATGGTGATGGTCCTGGAAGCATGTCCGGAAGGAAATGAGTGAGGATCGGTTTTTCTATAGAATGCTCCCCACTGCCCAGCGGGCCTGCGTCGACGAACTACGAACTTCACGACAGAGGTGACAACAATGGATAGGGCAAAACCCACTGCAACGGGGATCACGAGACTCTGCCTGGAAAACTCATGCAGCCACCAGAGAGCAAGCAGGCAGGGAACAACCACAACGGAGTCGGCGGAATGGGCGAGCACGGCTAGAATCCTGTGGATCCAAGGATTCTTGGCTGTCTCCTGCAGCCGGCGGCTGATGGTGTTGTCGAAGCGTTTGAAGGATCGCAGATTCACGGGCTCGATTATAGACGATCCTCAAGCCTCTGGGCAACGAGCTTCGGAGTCAAGGTTTCTCGGTTTTCAGGGCGAACTCGACGGCTTGCTCGTACGACATGACCTTCCCCTTGGACCATTCTTCCGGATAGCCGCGTGCATACTCAGCAAAAGCTCTTTGGGTTTCCTTTTCGCTTTTTCCGCTACGCGCTTCGGTGTTTCCCTCAGAAACCCCACGCAGCGCCTGGTATGCTCCCAGAATGCGAGCTGCTTGCCGATGGCGCCCTGCAGCTCGCTCGGCCATGCCCAATCTCGCGAGCATGAGCCCGGCATCTTCCCGATCCCCAAGTCCCCGGAACAGGGACAGCCCCTGCTTCAAACACACCCTGGCGCTGCAAAACTCTCCCAGTCGGGATAGCGTGGTTCCCAGACCTTCTAAAGTCCAGGCGGTCATCCAACGATCTCTTAACTTCTGGAATCCCCTCAGGGCCTCTTCGTATCTAGGCCGCGCTTCTTCGAAACGCCCGCTTTCTCGAAGGAAATCCCCCTGCCCGTTCAGCCCGTGCGATACGCCCCACAGATTCCCCAGCCTCCGGGATACAGCAACGGCCTCTTCCAGTTCCGTTGTTGGCGAGACACCGTCAAAGACCCCACCGGTGGTGGCAAAGGCCCAAATCAGGGCCAGTGAAATCTGCAATGGATCCCCGACCTCCCGGGCGATCTCCACCGCCTGCGCACAGTACCGGTCGCCCTTGGAGCGGTTTCCCAGCCACCTTTCCGCCACGCCCAGGTCCGAAAGTGAGATCCCCTCTCCCGCCCGATCGCCTTGCTCGCGGAACAGCTCCAGACTCTGAACATACAGTTGTCGTGCTTTATCCCATTCGCCCTGGATGAAAAGAGTCCAACCGAGCGCATCCAGTGCTTTAGCCCGAAGCAGTGGAGGTTTTGCAGTGCAAGCGGCGATGAGTGTTTGCTCAAGCCAATTTTTTCCCTCGCTGAAGTGGCCGTACCGGTACCAGAACCATTTCAAAGATGCCGCCAATTGGAGCGCTTTTTTCGTCTGACGCTCCTCCAGACACCAGGACAATGCGGCGTAGAGATTACCGTTCTCCCGTTCCAATCGATCAAGCCAACGCAGTTGATCGGGACCATGCAGTTCGGGCTCCGCTTTCAAGGCCAAACGCAAGTAGTGCTCAGCGTGTCGCTTCCGTACGGCCCGGGCTTCGATAACCTCCCCCATATGGGTTCGGGCACACTCCCCGATCGTCTCGAGCATGGAAAATCGACTGTCCCCGTCTACGATTTCCTGTCTGACGAGGTTCTTGTCTATCAGGGAAGCCAGGGTATCGAGGAGGCCGGATTCTTCGGGGGAATCCTCGGTTCCACAAACCTGCTCGACAGCCTGGAAACTGCATCCTCCGGAAAAAACCGACAGGTTCGTGAACAACTTCTTTTCCTCTTCTTCGAGCAGGTTGTAGCTCCAGTCTATGGCGCGACAAAGTGTCTGATGCCTCGGCGGTCGGGCGCTGGAACGTTCCCGTAGGAGCGCAAGTCTGTCTTCGAGCATCTGCATCAGATCCTGAGCAGAGAGGATGTTAATTCGAGATGCGGCCAGCTCGATCGCCAAAGGCAGGCCATCGAGATGCCGGCAAATCTCGGCTACAGCCCCGGCGTTTTGATCTGTAAGGGAGAAGTCGGGATTTACGGCGCTAGCCCGCAGTGTGAACAGGCGCACCGCCTCAACCTTCAGGAGTGCCCGGGTATTTCGTTCATCCTCGGGTTCGGGATTTTTTAGAGGAGAAATCTGCAGTTCCACCTCGCCCTTTATGCGCAGCCGTTCCCGGCTGGTCACCAGGACCTTCAAATCGGGATTGTCATGGACGAGCGCGGCGATTTGATCCGCAGCCGTACAAACGTGCTCGAAATTATCCAAAAGCAGGAGCAGACACCTGTCTCTGAGATATCCCTTTACAATCGCAAGCAAACTGCTGGAACGACCAATTGGTTCTCGGATTTCCAATACCCTGGCGAGTGCAGGAATCACTTCCGCCGCTTTCCGTGCTCTGGTAAGATCCACGAAAAACACTCCATGGTCGAATCCATCGGCCAGGCGAGTAGCCGCTTCGATCGCCAATCGAGTCTTGCCCGTGCCTCCGGCACCGGTTAGCGTCAAGATCTGCACTTCCGCCTTGTTCAGGGTATCGATTAATTCCGACAGCTCCGCTTCCCGGCCGACAAACGGCAGCGGTTCGAACGGAAGATTGTTGGGATGTTCTTCCAAGCGGGACCTGCTGCTTCTAACAGAACTCTTGGAGCGTACTTGTTCTACAAGTTCCTCTGTCTCCTCCTCCGGGCTCTCTGCCAGCTCTTTTTCCAATATCTCCCTGCACTTCTCATACTGTCGCAGCGCCAGCGTCCGGTTCCCCGCCGCCGCATACATGCGGATGAGCTCTCGATGGACGGCTTCCTCCAGGGGATCCAAAGCGAGCCACTTTCTGCCGTATTCGATTGCAGACTCCAGGTCTTCCCTCTGTTCCAGCAATGCGACCAACTGTTGAAGCGCGGACGAATAGTTCCTTCTAAAACCCTCTTGCTCGAGAAACTGCCATTCATCGAATCTGACACTGTCTTTGAGAAAAAAGCCGGAAAGAAAATCACCCCTGTAAAGTTCAACCGCGGCGGCAAGCGCTTTTATCCGTTTCGAAGGTTGCAAAGTGCTCTCAGATCCTTCTGCTGACAATGCGCGGAACTCAGTGACGTCAATCCAAATATCATCCTCTGCCTTAAAACAGACAATCGAACGATCAACAACCATACGGTTGTCACCAATACTGTTCCTGAGAAGTGAAAGGGTGTTTCTGAAATCCCCTCGTGCCCACTGACGCGACTGTTTGGGAAAAAGAAGATCTATCAGCTCTTCCCGACTGTGGGCTTTGGCCGTTACCGCCAGATAAATCAGGAGCGCGGCAACCTTTCGCCGCGGGATCGAGATGTCAACCTCGTCAAGTTGAAATCGGGGAGGTCCTAAGAGGTACAGTGCCAACCGGGACATACGACCAACCGTGCTCGAATGGGTAAGCAGGAGGTGATTGTGATCTGATGCGTGAAGGACTCAGGTGCGCTTTAGTCATGAGACAGCCAACCGCCCACCGCCTTCTACCTTATATTGTATAGGAATAGTGGAAAAATTGAAGAGAAAATATATGTTGTGGATCGAGAGACTAGGGTTGCCGTTTACGCTCTCGGTTCACCTCATAGCCTGGTAGCAATAAGCGACAGAGCATCCCAGGCGTATCCGCCAGTACTCTTGCCGTCGTCGAGAACGGTCAACACGATCGTGTGCCCGCCCTTTTCAAGCGGACCTAATAGCAGGTCATAGACCCCGAAGTGGTTGCCGTCCCTGCTTCCGAGCATTTCCGCGGTCATTTGATACTCTGTCTTTTCGTCAACGGTCACGATCGTCGTTTCCGATCCCTCTCTCGCAAGTCGCAGCACCACTCGATCGTACGCCTCGTCGCAAGTAAGATCAATGATTACCCGCGAGACTCCCCTATCGGTAACCACGCCGTCGATGAAATGCCCGAAAGGGAAGGTGTCTGCATTAAGAACCTGTTCCGTGCTGCAGTGAAACTCATCAAGGTCTCGAAACCCCTTGTGTGCAAATTCAGCAGAGCTTCCGTCTTCCTGCCCAATCTCCAGTACTAGCAATTCGCCGTGTGTGTCTCCCCGACCACCACTCCAGACCATCGTTGGCAGGATAACCAAGAGTAGCGACAGAACGATTTTCCTTCTTCTACCTTTCATCAGTTGCTCTCCTCATCTTACAACCGTGACATTATCCCTCTTGGTGCTACGGATCATATAATTCCTCTTCTACAGTCGGCTATCGCTTCAACAAACAGGCGAGTAAGAGTCTCGGTTCCATCGGGTCTGCCGGTCTCCCGGGCCAGGTGGGGGCAGGTACCCGAGGTGATGAGTTTGCCGTCCCGGACCACCCCGGTACCTGCGTACTCCCCTTCCGCGAACACCGGCCGCTCGAAGGCATATTTTTTCTTCTTCAGCACACCGGAGCGCTGCAATACAACCACCGATCCGTGCTGGGCAGCCACAGGGATTTTGAGGGCTGCGGCACGTCGGAGGATCTTGATAAGTTTGGTCGAAACAGGCGCCACCAATCCCACGGCCAGGGATGGCAGCAGTAGGCCCACGTAGTCCTCCGTGCGCACGTCGCCCAGCTTCAGTTCCGGCTTGATCTTCGAGACGCCTTGTCCCATCGGCCTGTTGGATTCCGAAGCCGTAACCACCGCAAGCCCGGCTGCCTCCAACATCGCCACCATCACCCCTACCTCTCTGTGCAGCATGTACTCCAGATCGCTGGAGTTTTCCCGCAGCACGAGCAATACCTTCGGCTTGATATTCGTTTCAGTTCTTCCGATTGGCGGATGGCCCGGTTTTCCTCTGCCGCCTCTCATTGTACTACCGAATTCTCTGTACCAGCCGGCTTGAAGTATGGCACCCGCTCCTACGGGGTGTTGGAGTTGAAACAATCGCGATAAATCTTCCAGGATCCATCCGGCTGCTTCTTGAACACCGTAAGATACTTGCCGTCGAACTTAATTGTCTGGCCGTTCGCCCGTACCGTTGCCGTATAGGTATAGGTTCCCCGGGCAAAACCCAAATCCCCGAAAGCTTCCACCTCTTCCACTTTAATGGAAAAGTCCTCAAACTCCATCGCTTCAAGCCCGCCTCGAATTCTTTTTTCGACAGCCTGGCTGCCCATACCTGCTGGTGCCCCGGGGGCCATTTTCACGACATCCTCGGCGTGGATGGCAACAAAAAGATCCGGGTCTCCGTTAGTGAGAGCTTCGGAGTATTTCTCCCAGGTCTCCTCCACGGCCCTCCTGAACGCCTCGACATCGGTCTTGGCCATCGTGGCACAGCTGGTCAGCAAGAGCGGGAGTATGACCAACAATCCGACAAGAGCGATTGCAGTTTGCTTTTTCATAGGTTTCCTCCTCCGTGAATAATGTTCGTCCCATGGAACTTACTCTTTGTACCGCACAGCCGTTTCAGAATCGTCTCTATAAGCGTTTCAGAAAGCGTTTCGGTTTTTTTTGGGGGGAGTTTTTATTTTTATCTCAGCTTCTCGACCCGCAAGCCTCACCGAAAACACGGCCGTGCGGCAGCGGTCACGGATACGACACGGGATCAAATGGAAGGGGTTGTTAACGTTCCAAGCAGAATAATGTCTATTCGGTATCTGCCGACCGGGAAGGTGGTTTAATCTTTGAGAGACATGGGGTTGCAGAGGTTGTCGTCACAGTCGGCAACTCTGCCGCAGTTGAAGCAGATATACTGCGGGTTTTG
>CAZFMD010000099.1:0-11153 GCA_964520025.1 uncultured Spirochaetaceae bacterium | reverse complement strand
GCTCTGATTTCACCGTTCGGCAACATGTTGTCAGGATGGTATTCGCCCTTCTCCTCCATTTTAAAGCGAATACAATCCTTGTTCCCGACCAAACAGTAGTTTTCTATCCAGTATCTGTCCAACCTGCCTTGCTCGGTAAATCTCTTTATCGGACAGCAATGGTACCATCTGCAGGCTGATATTTTTGCCCTGTCCACTATGGTTTCCCATCCTTTGATTCTGTAGTGATCACAACTACTCTTGCCCTGTTCATATTCTCGGTGCCAATCTCTGTTGACCGGGAGCCATTCATACAGCTCTTTGCGCCAGGCTTCCAGAAGCACAGGTTCTCTTCTCATGAACGCCGCGGCAGACAAGACTCTGTTTTCCGTGAAACGGCTCAACTCACTCAACCACTGCGCGCCCTGCTCGGATCTCAGCAGGTGATGATCGATGATCAACGTATCGACGCCTTTAGCCAGCTGTATCGCGTTGTTCCACGCTCTGTCTCTCTGTGTTTCGGATGTGCGCGAGAAACGATACAGAGGAGGCCCTGAGGCCAAAACGATGTCCGGGCTCCAATCTAAGATCTGTTGTATCGTCTGTTCATCTAACAGCTGGATATCTGAGGCGTGAACAAAAACTTCTCCCCGCCCCTCGATTCTGCTCATCATCACCGTGTTTTCATTTTTCCCCTTTTTCCCATGGGGAACTGGAAACGAGAACTCCAAGAACTCCTCTGTCTTGCCTTCGGCACCGGGCAGCTCTTTCCCGGTGGCTAGGGCCAACGCCTCCCTTCGTCTTTGGTGAACGAACCGACAATCATCCGCTGACTTGGCCCAGATGCGGCAGGTCGACAGTGAATCCTTGACCGGTTCTATTCCCAGTTGATAGGGGTTGGGGTTGTACAGAGGACAGTGGTCACCGTGAAAATGGCTGATCACTACATCCGTGGCCCCCTTCAGCTCCTCGATGATTGCCCGCCTTGCACGTGCCCCCACCGCCACCTGAAAGGGATGCGGTAGGAATCCATGACGCTGCCAGCCCAAGGCGATCCCCGGGTCAATGACGATTCTACGATTCTCTAATTCCACCGAACAACAGAGGCCCCGAACTCCCAGAGATTCAGCAGCCAATATTTTTATGTTCATTATTTCCCATCAAACAGAGAATCTCCGAGCGTTTGCCCGCCCCATTGGCACCACGAACGCCTGGCTGGGGAAGATGTCTACCTGAGGATACTCGATAGACTGGAAAAGCGGGGATTCGTGAGAGAAGACATCATGCGTGCTCCCGCGGCACAGAGGAGCTCGAGGACCTTAAGGATCTAGCTGTCCTCTTGCTCGTCTTCTTCGACCTCTTTTTTCTTCTTGTCGCCTTCGTCGACCTGTCCCTCTTTGATCCCCTGTTCGAACTCCTTCTTCGCCCTGCCCAGAGAACGAGCGAACTTGGGAATCGCCGTGGCGCCGAACAGCACAAGGACCACACCGACAATTATGACGATCTCCGTCGTTCCGATCATAGTCACCTCTCTACATATAAATATACACTATCAGCGGCAGCAAGGAACTATGGTTTGCCTGCCTCCGGTTTTTTTTCCGGTTCCTCTTCGGAACTCCTCGGTTTCCGATCCTCCTCCTCTATTTCCCGTTCGATTCTCTTCATGTATCGAACGGAGCTGTCCCGGATGTCCCTCAGTTGCCGCACCAACCGGCCCAGCCTGCGGAAGAGCTTGGGAAGGTCTTTCGGGTTGATGAAGATAATGAGCACCAGGAAGATAATCAGGATTTCGACGAATCCGAGGCCAAACACCGATCCCACTCCCCTCCAGCCCTAGGGCTGTCCCTTCCCGAAGTTGAAGATCCTGGCAATCAGAATAGCCAGGAAAAACAGCCCGATCAGGGGAAGGGCTATCGAGATCTGGGAGACGAAATCCGGCGGCGTAACGATCGCCGACAGCGCAAAGATACCGACCACGATGAAGCGGCTTGCCTTCAACAGCGCCCTGCGGCTCAACACATTCATGATCATGAGGATCTCCAGGATGATCGGCAGCTGGAAGAGTATCACGGTGATCATGAGAAACTGAAAGATCACGAAGATGTTCTTCCCGTAGTTGAGCAGCAAGCCCACATCATCTGGGATGAACCCGGAGCTGCTCAGAAACCCTATCGAAATCGGGATGACGTTGAAATACCCGTAGTAGAAACTGAACACGATCAGACAGAAGCTGACGATCAGAGAGATGAGAATGACTTTCTTCTCTCCCGCAGTGAGGCCCGGAAGAACGAACTTGATGGTGTTGAACACGTGGACCGGAAGTGAGAACACGATCCCCGCCAGAATCGCGACTTTCAGACGCACCAGGAATCCTTCAAAGATCGTATTGATAAACAGGATCTCGTCCCGAATCGACAGGGCTTCGATCCCCCGGAAAGGTTTGAACAGAAAGGCCACGATATAGTCAAAGAAAATATAGGAAACGATGGCTGCGCAGAGGATCGCGATCATCGAAACGATAATCCGTTTACGCAACTCCCTGAGATGATCGATAAAGGACATCTCCCCCTGGGCATTTGCATGCACGTTCTTGTCTGCCCTGTCAGCGTTCATGTTTTGATGTCAACTCCGGCCTCACCGGCCCAATGAACCCAGGTGATGTTGCTGTCGCGGGACAAACGAACCAGCCTCTGGTCAGCCGTCCAAAGCTCAGTGCTGTTCTGCTCAGCAACAGCCAGGTAGAATCCGTCGTACGCCTTGGATTGTCCGAGCCTTGCGGCCCATCGCAACGCAGATCTGCAATGTTCGGCTGTCTCCGGAACGATATCGACATCCAAGTTCAACAGATCGGTTAGAGCTGTTGATCCCTCTTCCACGGAGAAGAGTCCACCATGAACGAGTCTTCGTATGGCCGATGTGCTTTCCGCCAGGAACAGGCTCGGCGAAAGCAGTTGAACTGCTTTCCTCCGCCACCCCTTAATCAATTCCAGGGTATCGAATGGTGCCGCGGCAGGGACAACTGCCCACACCGCGATGCTGGCATCAATCACCAAGCGGTCGGCCTGCTTCGACGATTCTTCCATTCTGTTCGGTTCTGTTCTCTTGGATGATTTTCGCGATGTCGACAGCAAGCGCCGGACTGCCCCGTTTGTCCAACACCGCTTGCCTGTGATCACGTATGGTGTCGATCACCGCCAGATAGTGACGAATCTGGCTGTCCTGTTCCTTTTTCAGCCGGATCAGCTGTTCACTGATCATATCACGAACTAAAGAGGAGATACTGCGTCCTTGACGTTTTGCAATTTCTCGCAAGGCTCGATGCTGCTGAGGATCAAGCAGTATTTGGGCTCTATGCATTGCCGGACTCTCCTCTTCCCGTTTCAATATTACACATACACATACACATGTGTCAACTACTATCTAGTGCTTGCTGCATTTTTTTGCAGCTCTGTTCAAGACGGATTCGACCTGCTGTTCTACATCAGCGGGTAGCGGCTCCGGCCGATGGTTCTCCAGGATCCAGCGAACCCGCTCCCGCAACACCTCCCGCAGGGGTTTGGCACCCTGCGCGGCCCATGCCGAATATTCCTCCCGATTTATCAGCCGGGGATACCAAACGTCCCGGTAGTGCCGGAGGGTGTGCTCCTCCATCAGAAAATTGCCCCCGGGACCCACAGCTTCGATCACCTCCAGGGCGAGCTGCTCGTCGGTCAAATCGATTCCCGCCATGATGCGCTTGAGATGACCGATAAGCTCATCCCCCAGAACGATCAGTTCCCAGCTGGCCGTCATGCCCGTGTCCATATAGCCCACATCGTGAATGAGAGTGCTGCCGGCAAGGGTGGACTGAAACAGAGAGAGAGCCGCTTCGGCCCCCGCCTGCTCGTCCAGAAGCTTGGAATCGGTCAGGCCCCCATAGCTGTAGTTCGGCATTCCATAGAAATCGGCCATTCCTCGCCCCGCCATCTCCCCGAGGAAGCTCTCCGGAGTGTTGTAGGGAGTGCTGCTGGATCTCATATCCATGGGGCCGCTTCCGGCATTGTAGATCACCGGGGCACCGGGTCTATGCAACTGGCTGATGACCAGTCCGCTTAAAAACTCGACATTGGAGATTGTAAAGGAGCCGGCCAGAGTTGCCGGAGCGGTGGCGCCCATCAGTGGATAGCTGGCATAGCAGATGGGAATTCCCGCCTCCGCGCTGAACAGAACCGCCCGCAGGGGCTCGGCATCGTGGGATAGAGGCGATACGGGCTGACGGAACAGAATAAACAGCGGATTGTCCCGCAGAGCCTGTTCACTGCCTCGAACCGCCGCCGCCATGTCGCGGATATCCGCCAGTCCCTCCGCGGTCCAACAGGAACACATCAGAGGTTTGGCCGTGTTTCGCAGCATGGCCGCGAAATCGTACCGATCGGTCAGCCTGGGGTCAACGCCCCGGGAGGCTGGATCCACCCCGGCTGTCATCCCCATGGGCATGAGGAAATCGATGTTGGGCAAATAGTCGCAAATCCTTGCCGCTTTTTCGATATCCTCATAGTCGGTTTCCCTGCGCTGTCCCGTGTCGATATCGTAAACGTATTGGATCGTGGGGCCCGTGCCGTAGTAGCTGTTGCCTGCCTGCAGCACCATGGCCTCATCCCCCTTGCGATTGCCTACGGATATGCTTCGGGGAGCCGTTTTCAGGGCATCTTCCACCAATCCGCGGGGAATACGTACAGTCAAGGCCTCCCGCACTTCAGCGCCCGCCCTCTCGAGCAGCTCCACGGCTTGCCGAAGGTGAACTCTCACGCCCACTGTTTCGAGCAACCGCAGAGACGCTTGATGGATACGTTCACAATGGTGCGACGAGAGCAAGTGGAGGTGCGGTCGAGCGTGTGAATCCGGCGTGCTCATCTCAAGTTACCCGGCCTTCCTCTTGGGACCGATCATTTTGGAAACCACCGCTTCACCATAGTATCGCTTCTCCCCGTTTACCATCATCACCTATTCTCCCAGGCACGACCGATCTGTCCCGAGTGGGCCATGGCACCGAGGAAGTTGAGGATCAGCCGGGAGGCGAAGATGCTGGTCAGGTCCCGAATGTCCAGGGCGGGCACCACCTCGCAGAAATCGATCCCAGCGATGGCACCGCGCCCGGCGATTCCTTTGACCAGATCCGTCATCTCGAAGTAGTCCACCCCTCCCGGTGAGGGGTAGTACACCCCCGGAGCGATCGAAGGATCCAGGCCGTCGGCGTCGATGGTGATGTAATAGTTCGGAGCCTCCGGCAGCCGCTCCAGTACGCGCTCCACCCCGAGCTGGTGCAGCTCCTGGGCCCGCACCATCACACTACCGCGTTTCCTGGCCGCCTCATACTCCTCCTGCCGGCCGCTGCCCACACCACGAAGGCCGATCTGCATGAGCGAACTGACCCAGGGCATCTCCGCGGCCCGCCGCATCTGACTGCTGAAGCCGTGTTTGAACCCGTGGCGCTCATCCCGGTAGTCCAGGTGAGCATCGATCTGCACGACACAGACAGGCCCATGATCCTGGAAGCCGGAAAGAATCGGGCTGGGGGTTCCGTGATCGCCCCCCAGGATGATGGGCACAGCTCCCCTTCCCAGGATCGTCCGTATCGTTCGAGCGATCACCTCCAGCTGTTCCTCATGGCTATTCAATTGTAAAACGAGATCTCCGCAATCGGTGATGCTCACCTCCCGACCCGCGAAAAGATCCCCGCCGAAGTCGAAGTCATAATGACGAAGACTGTGGGCGTAGGTCGCCGACTGCCGGCGCAGAGCATCGGGCGCCGACAAGACGGAGGAAGCCGGTTCCATGGTCACCGGTGGCACACTCACCTCATAGGGGCTCTTGTATGGAATACCGATGACCGCTACATCCGCCTCCAGATCCTCCAAACGTTCGCACAGAGGAGCCTCTACGAACGTCGGTATCTCGGCTAAAATCGGTTTTAGTTCCACCTTCACGCTTCCTTCCTTTACCTTCGATTGGTATATTGTTTCTGAAGTTTCTATGAAGATACTCGTGGTATCCGATTTTATCGAGCCCCTTTCCAGTGATCTACTGAAGGGCAACATCTTTTCGGATTTGCAGCTGATCATCTCCTGCGGCGACCTCCCCCCGGATTATCTATTGGCCCTGAGCAAGGCCTTCGCCGCTCCTCTGTACTACATCCGGGGTAATCACGATATTCGCTACGAATCGAGCCCTCCGAAGAACTGCTACGACATTCACGCCCAGGTGGTTTCCTTCGGCGAACTGAGCATTCTCGGTTTGGAGGGCTCACACTGGTACAACGGCAGGCCTCTTCAGTACAGCGAAGCCCAGATGCGGCAGATCATCCGCTTCCTGAGACCCCGGCTTCGGAAACAGAGAAAACTCGATATAGTGGTCACCCACGCTCCCCCGCGTCACATACACGACGGTGAGGATCCCTGCCATAGGGGTTTTCAGGTCTTCCGGCGTCTGATCGACCGCTACCAGCCCAAATACTTCCTGCACGGCCACATCCATCGCCGCTTCGAGGATCCGCAAGAGCGTATCACCCGGATCGGGCAGACCCGGGTGGTCAACTGCTCCGGGTACTATCTGTTCGAGTACGGCCATGAGTAGCAGCAATACAAAGAAAATGCCACACGAATCGCGCCCGCCCAAGGCCGGGACCGTCAAGCGCTTCCGGGATGAACAGAACAAGGAGGGAGCGTACGAGTACATAGACAGAGGTCGGCAAAGCGTGAAGCTTTGCGATATCGTGGGCAGCGTGAACCGCTATCTGGATTTCGACAGCAAGTTCCGGCTGAAAAAAGACAGGCCCCGGGAGCGGCTGTACGCTATAAGAGCTATCATGGAGCGAGGCAAGCCCCTGCCCCCGGTGGATCTGTACAAGATCAAGAACAGCTACTTCGTGCTGGATGGAAATCACCGCATCAGCGTGGCCAAAGAGCGGGGGTTTGAAGAGATCAATGCCCGGGTTGTGGAGTTTCTCCCCTCAAGGGGCACGGCGGAGAACATCCTCTACCGGGATAAAACCGAATTTCACGATAAAACGGGGCTGAGGCAATCCATCGAGCTGACCGAGGCAGGGCAGTACCGCAATCTGTTGCGCCAGGTCAGCCAACACCGGCAGGTTCTCACAGAGCAAGCCGAAACCGAGATATCCTTGAAAGAGACCGCTCAGGACTGGTATAACACCATCTATCGGCCGCTGACGGTTATCGTGGAAAAAGCGGGCTTGTTGGCTTCTTTCCCCGGACGTACCGTCGCGGATCTGTACGCCTACATATCGGTACACCAGTGGGAACGCGACCATGCCCGATCCTTCGGCTCCATGATCGACAGGAGCATCACCGCCAACATGGAGGAGTTTCGTCAAAACATGAAAAACACGAAAGAGAAAGACTACCCGGAGATGCTCCGGGAGGTCACCGTATTCGTGCTGATCAACATCACCGCCAAGAAAGAGACGCAGATCCTCGACCGGGTATTCGCCCTGGAAGAGGTGAAGGAGGTGCATTCGGTGCACGGCAGTATCGACGTGATCGCCAAACTCGTGCTTACCCGGGATTTGGTGTCATCGGATGCGGAGGTGATCAGCCGCTACGTCCAGAAAAACATCCGCCACATCCCCGGCGTGCTGAGCACCCAGACCCTGATTCCGGGCGTCTCGATGATCAAGGAGGCCTGAAATGCCTCCGGTGATCGACAAGAAACTGTGCAACACCTGCGGCATCTGCTACAACATCTGTCCCCAGGATGTGTTTAGCTTTGACAGGAAGCAGGCGCCCGTAGTCGCCTACCCGCAGGAGTGCTGGTACTGCGGTGCCTGTGTTGTCGACTGCCCCAAGGGGGCGGTTTCCCTTAGCCTGCCCCTGCCGCTTCACATCGTACCTTCCACGGCCCTGTACGGCCCTCCGGGCCCGGAGGAAGGGCAATCTCTCGAGCTGGCCGCTGATTTCTCCCGTTCGATCGAACGGTATCCAGCCAAGCCCGATTCCGGCCAGGAAGCCGGCGGAAGCAACGCCACCGGTCGTCAAGGAAAAAAGGCCCCATGAAGCAGATAGAAATCCAAGAGCACAGCTGCGATATCTGCGTGGTGGGCGGCGGGCTGGCCGGCTGCATGGCCGCAATCCGCGCCGCGGAGCTGAACGACGATGTAATCCTGGCGGACAAGTCCAATCCGGAACGCTCCGGATGCGCCGGCACCGGGTTGGATCACATATGGGGCTACTTCCCCGAGGTCCAGAGCCGTGAAGGGGTGAGCCTGGAGCAGATGGTCGAGGATCACCTCCAGAACGTGGCTCACGGTCTGGTGAACCGGCGGATGCTGCACTACATCGCCGCCACCAGCTACGAGCGGATTCTGGACCTGGAGCGTTTCGGAGCCAGGATCCGCTTCGAAGACTCCACCCTGCCGGGCAAACTGCGGCTGCAGTACCAGATGCACGCCTGCCGAAACACCCTGCACTTCGAAGGTAGGGACATCAAGCGCATCCTCACCAGGGCGGTGCGCAAGGCCGGAGCCCGTATTCTGGACAGGGTGATGGTCACGGAGCTGCTCACTCGGGACGGAGAGATCGCCGGGGTTGTCGGCTACGGAACCCGGGACGGCAAGATCCACCGGATCCGGGCCAAAGCGGTGATCATGAGCACCGGAAGGGTCAACCGCCTGTACAAGCCCTACCCCGGGCTGACCTTCGCCATCCGCATGCCCCCGGCCCTGACCGGGGATGGCAAAGCGGCCATGTTCCGTGCCGGGGTGGAGCTGATCAACATGGAGTTTCTCTCCATCCCCGGCCGTTGGTCCTCTCGGAACCTGATCCGGGGAGGGGGCCTTCCCACCGGCTCGTATCAGCCCCCCGGAATCGGGGTGAACGCCCTGGGGGATGTGATCCGCCGGCGCAACCACGAGGTGGGCGGCAAGAGCGTGTACGGCACGGCCAAGACCTTTGCCACGGGCAGGAGCTTCCAGGGTGAATTGGAGGCGGGACGGGGACCGATCTACGCGGACATGTCCTGGGGCAGCGAGGAGGATCAGCGTTACATGCTCTGGGCCATCGAGAACGAAGGCCTGGGGCCGGGTTTCCTCCACATCATGGAGCGTTACGGCTTGGATTTCCGCAAGCACAAGATCGAGCTCTGGCCGATCGAGCCGGAGCACTCCGCCGCGGCGGCGGGAGGGCCGATGGTCGATGAATCATGCCAGACAAGCGTACCGGGCCTGTACGCGGCCGGGGATGAGGCAGGGGGAATACCCGGAAGCGTGGCCCCCGGAGCCTTCACCATGGGTTACCTGGCCGCCGAATCGGCTGCCGGGCGGGTGGCGGAAACGGGGGCGCTGCGTGACGGCGACGGGGATGGTGAGCTGCTCGACTTCTGCAACGAAATCCTCAATCGCTCCACCGGAGATCCCTGGGAGGACGCGCAGGCGACGATCCACAACCTCATGAGCGACTACAACATCCGCTTTCGATCGCAGACCATGGCCCGGCGGGGACTGGAATGCCTCGAATACCTGGAAAATAACATGCGCTTGATCGCTGCCGATCCCCACGAGCTGACCCACTGTCTGGAAATGCGCAACCTGATCGAGTGCGGCAAGATCATCTTCCGTTCCACGATCGAGCGCAAGGAGAGCCGGGGCAAGATCTTTCAGCGCCGGGATTACCCGGAGCAGGATGACACCAACTGGTTGTGCTTCCTCGGCCAGAAGTTGGAAAACAGGCAGGTGAGATTCCGGAAGCACACTCCCTGACCCCTCACCCCTACCGGCGCGAGTCGTTCGCAGTTCGGGCGAAAAAAAAGGAGATCCAGATGAAGAACGATTTTTCCCTACGTGCTCAGCCGAGGGTGGCCCTCCTGGAAGAGGATCAGAAGGAGGAGATCCATCGTTCCAGCCTCAGGCTTCTGCAACAAAACGGAATCATTGTTCACGAACCCCAAGCCCTGGAACTGCTGGCAGAGGCGGGCTGCACCGTGGAGGATGAACGGGCGTTCATCCCGGAGCGGGTGGTGCGTCAGGCTCTGGACACCGTACCTCAGAGTATCGAGATCTACGATCGAGAGGGCAATCCGGCCCTGTGCCTGGAGGAACGGAAAGCCCATTTCGGGACCGGCTCGGACACCCCGAATGTCATCGATTTCGCTACCGGCAAACGCCGGCCCGCCGTGCTGGAGGACGTGAAACGGGCGGCCCGGCTGGCCGACGGCCTGGATAACGTGGATTTCATCATGAGCCTGGGACTGGCAGGCGACTGCCCGGTGCAGCGCAGCGATCGCTACCACTTCGCCGCCATGGTGGAGAACTCCGCCAAACCGATCATGTTTACCGCCTGGAGCCTCGAGGGTCTGCAGGACATCTATGAGATGGCCATGGTCGCGGCCGGCGGCACTGGGCGGCTGCAGAGCAGGCCCTTTCTGATTCACTACGCCATGGCCATCGCTCCGTTCATCCATCCGAAGGATTCTCTGCAGAAGGTGTTGTTCTGCGCGGAGAAAGGCATCCCCGTGGAGTACCACTCCGTGGATATCGGGGGGTCCACCGCTCCGGCAACTTTGGCCGGCAGTTTCGTCCAGGGAAACGCCCGCATGCTCAGCGGCCTCACGATCCATCAATTGAAATCCCCAGGAGCGCCCCTGATTGTGGATACCTCGGTCGTGTTCCTGGACATGCAGACTCTTGTCTCCCCCTACATGAGCCCGGAGGTCCTGCTGGCCTCGATCATGAACAAGGAGATGGCCCTGTACTACGGGGTTCCCACCTTCGCCAAGGCCGGTGCCGGAGACGCCAAGATCCTGGACCAGCAGGCGGGGGTGGAGATCGGGATGACGATCTTCAACGAGTACCTGATCGGCAACAACCTGATCCACGACATGGGCTACCTGGAGATGGGCATGACCGGGTCCCTGGAGAGCCTGGTGATCTGCGACGAGGTTGTGAGCTTCGTCAAACGCTTCGGCCGGGGGGTGGATTTCAGCGCCGAGCACCTGGCCCTCGATGTGATCGAAGAGATCGGCCCGTCGGGCAACTACCTGACCCACGATCACACCTTGAAACATTTCCGGGAGGAGTTCTGGTTCGCCGGGCTGATGGACCGCAACAACCACGACACCTGGGTCAAAGGGGGAAGCAAGAGCCTTTTCGACAGGGCCCATGAGCGGGCGGCGCAGATCCTCGA
>CAZFMD010000098.1:0-11256 GCA_964520025.1 uncultured Spirochaetaceae bacterium | reverse complement strand
AAAAATCCTTCATTTGGTTCGATCTCGGCTATACTCTGCTGTACCTGAAACGGGAAGAACCTTTCTTACAGACGCTGAGAGAGTTCAATCTGGATGCCGACCCCCGCCAGGTAAAACGCATCTTCCACCTTACGGACAAGCACTTCATGCGGGAGTTTCCCGGCCTGTTCGGGGGAGACAGACGCCACTACATGCCCTGGTACTTCGGTGTGATACAGTACCATCTGGGCTTGCGATTCGATCTGTGCAGCTTCTTTCAGAGCTGGCAGCAACGCATCGGAACCCAGATCGATTCATGGCTTCCCTATCCTTTTGCCGCGGACGTGCTGGAAGGTCTCAGAGAAAAGGGATACCGAATGGGAGTCATATCGAACTGGGACGGCAGCGCCAGAGCGATACTGAAGAAACACGGCCTCTATCGTTTTTTCGAGTACATTATCATCTCCTCGGAGGTGGGATCGGAGAAACCTGATGCCGAAATTTTTGACAAAGCAATCGAAGCGGCTTCGGTCGATCCAGGTGAATGCATCTACATCGGCGACAACTACTACGACGATGCTGTGGGCAGCAGGAAGGCCGGGATAGAACCACTTATCGTAAATCAATATGGAAGGCTTGGGATTGAAGAAATCCAAGATTGTCCGGTGATCCGGGACATCCGGGAATTGGACAACTGCTTGCCCAAAGGAGAGTAGGATCATAGACGTTGCAATCATAGGGTTTTGGGGGGCTTATCCGGGAAACGGGGAGGCCACCTCCGGATACCTTCTACAGTCAGAGGGATTCAGCCTGTTGTTGGACTGCGGTTCCGCCGTGCTCTCGCTTCTGCCCGGCTTTGTCGACATCAACGGTCTGGATGCGGTCCTGCTTTCCCACTACCACGCGGATCACGTTGCCGATATCGGATGCCTCCAGTACGCCGTCAAAGTCCAGATGGACCTGGGATTGAGAAGCGTTCCCCTGCCTCTGTACGGGCCCGAGGGAGATACCTGCCCGTCCCTCAGTTATCACGAATATACGGAAGCCAGATACGTCAAATCCTCCGAGAAATCGCGGATCGGGCCCTTTACCATAACATTCCAGCAGACGAGCCATCCCACTCTGTGCTACGCCATGCGGATCGAAAGCGGGGGGAAATCCCTCGTCTATACGGCGGACACCGGCTGGTACGATGAGCTGGTCGATCTGGCCAAGGATGCGGATCTTCTGCTGTGTGAAACCAGCCTCTACAACCGCTACTTTGGTTGGGTGGATGGACACCTGACCGCCGGGGAGGCGGGAAAGCTGGCCTCCAGGGCGGGGGTGAAAAAAATGGTACTCACCCATCTTCCCCACTCCGGCCAGCACGGCGACCTTCTGAAAGAGGTCGGGGAAGAGTTTTCAGGACCCGCCGAGCTGGCGGCGACGGGCAAGAAAGTGAGCCTCTAGTGGCTTTCTTACAGCTCTTGCTTTTCTCCAACGAATTACTACAATAAACCGTCATGCAGGTTCTTACCTTCGCCCTGCGCCGCTTCGGTCGACTGCTGCTCACCGTCCTGCTGATCTCCACGATCATCTTCTTCGTCATCCGGGTGATCCCCGGCGATCCGGCATTAGTCATCGCAGGGATCGACGCCACTCAAGAGGACATTCAAGCCATTCGGGCACAGCTGGGAACGGATCGCCCCCTGATCGTGCAGTACCTCAGTTGGCTGTCGGATATCGTGCGCTTCGACTTCGGCACCTCGATGATTTCCAGCCAGCCAGTTACCCAGCTCATTTTGGAACGTTTTCCCATTACCCTTTCGCTTGCGGTCATGGGGATCATAATCTCCATCCTCATCGCCGTGCCTCTGGGGGTGCTCTCCGCGGTAAAGCGCTGGTCTTTGTGGGATTATCTGGGAATGGTCTTCTCGCAAATCGGCATGGCGATCCCGAGTTTTTGGCTGGGTATCATGCTGCTGCTGATTCTGGCCGTCAAGATTAAAATCTTCCCGCTATTCGGAAGCGGCAGTATCCGCCATCTGATCCTACCGGCTCTCTCTCTGGGTATCGCCCGGGCCGCGGTGCTGCTTCGCCTGACCCGGGCTTCTATGATCGAAGAGCTCAGCAAAGAATACGTGATCACCGCACGCTCCAAGGGTTTGACCGAGCGAATGGTGAAGTACAAGCATGCCCTGAAGAACGCCCTACTGCCGGTCATCACGGTTGCCGGTATCCAGCTCGGTTACATGCTCGGTGGAGCCATCATCATCGAGCAGGTTTTCTCCCTACCCGGACTGGGCCGCCTGTTTCTCTTTGGTGTATATCAGAGAGATTTCCCCCTGATCCAGGGTGGAGTCGTTTTTGTAGCGGTGATTTTCTCTCTGATCAATTTTATCGTGGACATGTTCTACAGCGTTCTAAACCCGAAGATCAGGATCCGGTGATGGAACATCTGCTGAAGATCGAGGGCCTGGATGTCAGCTTCAACGAGCAAGCCCGTGCGCTTCGGGGAATCGACATGATCATGGACACCGGCCAGATCCACGGCCTGGTAGGAGAGAGCGGCTCCGGCAAGACGGTCACCTCCACCTGCATTATCGGTCTGCTTCCCGTACCTCCGGGAAAGATCAACGGCGGATCCATGCTCTTCAAAGGAAAGGAGCTGCTGAGCCTGAGCGAGGCACAGCGCAGGAGCCTACGGGGTAGAGAGATCGCCATGGTTTTCCAGGAACCGGCAAGGTATCTGAATCCCGCCCTGCGCGTCGGAGAGCAGATTACCGAGATGCTGATTCTCCACCAGGGCTTGGAGAAGCAACAGGCCGCCGAGAGAGCTCTGGAGATAATCGATCTGGTCGGTCTCAGAGGAGGAAAGAAAATCTTGCGCCGCTATCCCCACGAGCTTTCAGGAGGGATGAAGCAGCGCGCCATGATCGCCATGGCCATTTCCTGCAATCCATCTCTGTTGATCGCCGATGAACCCACAACCGCCCTGGATGTAACGTTACAACAACAGATTCTCGAGCTAATCCAGGATTTGAAACAACGCTTTGACATGGGAATCCTGTTCATCTCCCATGACCTGGCCGTGGTTCACGAGATTGCCGACCGGATATCGGTGATTTACGCAGGCAGGATCGTCGAATCCACAACAAAGAAGCGGCTGTTCGAAGAGCCTCTTCATCCCTACACCCGCTTGCTGCTGCTGTCGATTCCCGATGCGGGGAAACGGGGGACCCGCCTTAAGGCGATCCCCGGCACGGTTCCGGATGCCGAACACATCCCCTCCGGTTGCGCTTTTCATCCCCGCTGTCCCCTGGCCGAAGAGATCTGCCGGCACCAGGATCCGGAGACTGGGGATTACGGCAGCAACGGCGAAGGACACACCGCGGCCTGTCATATGATAGGGAAAAAATGGATCGATTTGTAGAACTTAAAGCCCTGAGCAAACGCTTCCATGGTTCCGGTCTGTTGCCGCAGAACAGAGGGGGCACTCTGGCTGTCGATCGGGTCAGTTTCGGAATAGAAAAGGACTCGGTCTTCGGCCTGGTCGGGGAATCCGGCTGCGGCAAGACCACGCTGGCACGAGCTCTCCTGTATCTGGACGCACCGAGCTCCGGTGAGATCTGGTTCGACGGAACCCTCCTCGGGGATCTTAGAACCAGGGAGCTGCGGCGCTTCCGCCGCCGCATGCAGATCGTATTCCAGGATCCGAACAGCGCCCTGAATCCCAAGATGAACATCCTGCACAGCCTGGAAGAAGGGCTGATCAACCTCGGCACCGCCAAAGATCCGCGGCGCCGAAGAATCGTCGAGCTTCTCGAGCTGGTGGGGATCTCCCCCTCCCATGTGCAACGATATCCCCATGAGTTTTCCGGCGGTCAGAAACAGCGCATCGTGGTCGCCCGGGCTCTGTCCATGGACCCAGAGTTCCTGGTTCTGGACGAGCCGGTATCCAACTTGGATGTTTCGATTCAGGCCCAGATCATCAACCTGCTCCTGGATCTCAAGAACGAGTTTTCCCTGACCTACCTGTTCATCTCCCACGACCTGCATCTGGTCGCCTATCTGAGCGACAGGATCGCGGTCATGTACCAGGGCCGCGTCGTGGAACTGGCTCCCACGGACGAGCTGATTCATCGCCCTCTTCATCCGTATACGGTCAAGCTGTTTTCTTCGGTGCCGGGCATCAGGGGCAGTATTTTGAAGCAGGAACAGGCCGCCACACCGGCGGGGCAAAAACAGACAGCCGCCACAACGCCAGGTTGCCCCTACTACCAGCAGTGTTCTCTAGGCGACCCGGCCTGCCTGAAGCAGGAACCCCAGCTCACGGATGTGGGAAACGAGCACTTCGTAGCATGCTTGAAAATCTCAAGGGTTTGTCCCTAAGATTGTAGGGTCTGTACGACCCGAATAAAAAAAGCCGATAGTCGGCACAATGCAAGGAGGTTTGTATGGTTCGTAACAACAGATCGTCTGTCTGGCGATTCATTTGGATCGCGGCCTTCATTCTGGTGGCTGCTGGTATGCTGTTTGCCAGCCCTCAGCCGGAGGAGAAAACCCTGAACTTCGCGCTCTCGGGAAATCCGGACACCCTGGATCCGCACAAGACATCCGGCACCCTGACCTTCCAAACCGTGAAGAGCGTGTATGACACGCTGGTGGAACCCGATCCGGAGGGCAAGCTCGTACCGGCTCTGGCCGAACGCTGGGAAGTGTCCGGGGACGGGAAAACCTGGACCTTCTACCTGCGCAAGGGTGTGGTTTTCCACAATGGCGACTCGCTCACCTCGGCGGATGTGAAAGCCACCTTCGAGCGGATCAAGAGCGAAGAGACCGCCTCCCCGAACCGCAACGAGTTCGAACCGATTCAGTCTATCGAGACTCCGGATGATCACACGGTGGTTCTCAAACTGAACGAACCCTGGTCCCCGCTGATCGGCACGTTGGGATCCGGATGGGGTGCCATCCTGCCCAAGAGCCTGATCGACTCCGGCCACGATTTCACCTCCCAACCGGTGGGAACCGGTCCTTTCCGCATGAGCGAGTGGGTTCGTGATTCCAGAATCGTCTTGGAGAAAAACGAGGACTACTGGATGAAGGGCCACCCCAAGCTCGACAAAGTGGTGATGAACATCATCCCGGAGCGGGCGGTGCAGGTACAGGGGCTGATGACCGGAGAGGTGGACGTGAGCTATATAATCGATGAGGAAGATGTGCCCATCCTGGAAGATTCCGGCGAGGTAACGGTGGAACGTAAGCCCACATCCCTGATCATGGTCATGTCCATCAACTGCAGCGATCCGGTACTGAGTGATCTGCGGGTCCGCCAAGCCATCACCCACGCCATCGACAAGCAGAAGGTTCTGGAGGTGGCCTACGGCGGTGGCAACCCCATAGGCACGTTCATGGACTATTCCAGCGCCTACTACAAGGACTTCACCGATCTGTACCCCTACGATCCGCAAAAAGCCAAGAGCCTTCTGGCTGAAGCCGGAGTCGGGGATGACACGGTGTTGGAGATGTTTCTACCGCAGAACTACCCGCCCCACGTGAAAGCCGGGGAGGTGTACCAGGAGATGCTCACGAATGTGGGACTGAACGTCGAGATCAAGTTGGTGGATTGGTCCACCTGGATCAGCGACGTGTACCGCCAGGCCAAGTACGACCTGACCGTGATCGGCCACACCGGCAAGCTCGACCCCCATGGAACTTTGGCCAACTACGGACGGGAGGGCCGCTATGTTCGTTGGGTCAACGAGGAATGCGCCCAACTGATCGACAAGGCAGCGGTAACCTCGGGGTACGAGGCCCGGAAGAAACTCTACGATCAGGCTCTGGAGATCATGGCCAAGGAGGCGCCCTTCATGTTCCTCGGCTCCTCCCTGCGGAGGGTGGTCTATCGGAACAATGTCGAGGACTTCCGCATGACTCCCAACCTGGACACCTTCGACTTCCGCTGGACGGACCTGAAGTAAAACCGCAGGAGCAACGGTGAAGCGAAAGTCGAGCAGCCGATTCTTATACATCGCTATCGCTTATCTGGCAATTCTGGGAGCCGCCGCAGCGGCGGCTCCCTGGGTTGCACCTCACAACCCCACGGCACAGAACCTGGAGAATCGATTCGAAGCTCCGAGCCTGGGCCATCCTCTGGGGACTGACAACTTCGGCCGGGATATCCTGAGCCGGGTGATCCACGGTTCTCGGTCGGCCCTCATGGTGGGCGTGGTGTCGGTTTCGATCGCACTCGTTCTCGGCTCGGTGGTGGGTCTCATTGCGGCCCTTTCCGGAGGCCTGGTGGAAAACACCCTGATGCTCATCATGGACAGTCTGCTCTCCTTTCCCACCGTGCTTCTGGCCATAACCGTGGTCTCATTCCTGGGCTATGGACTGGCACAGGTCATGGGGGCGATCGGTGTGATTTTCTCCCCGGTTTTTGCCCGTCTGGTGAGGGCCGAAACCCTGTCCATTAAAACCGAAGGATACGTGGAGGCATCCCGCGCCCTGGGAACACCGATCTTCAAAACCGTGTTCAAGCATATCCTACCGAATCTGCTCGGCAAGGTGGTGGTGCAGTGTTCCATCACCTTTGCGTTGTCCGTGGTTATCGAAGCCTCTCTCTCCTTTCTCGGACTCGGCACCCAACCGCCTACCCCCAGCTGGGGCCTGATGCTCAAAGATGCCCGCAACTACCTGGTGCAGGCACCGTGGATGGCGATCTATCCCGGGCTGGCCATCGCCCTGACGGTTTTCTGTTTCAATATTCTCGGCGACACCCTGTCCGAGCGGCTCAATCCCCGAGTGTATCGCCAGTAACTTTCAAGGCCTACCATTTTCCTGACATATCAAATGATGAAGGAGGCGCACACGTGAAGATCGGCATTCTTTCGGATATCCACGTGGATCTGAACGATACCGGAAGGGACGATGTGACAACCGCGATCTGCCACACTATTGAAAAGCAGAACATCGATCTGTTCATCTGTGCAGGGGACGTGGCCGACGACTTCAAACGTACGACGAGGACAATCCGGCAGATCCGCAACCGCACAGGCCGCCGATGCCTGTTCGTTCCCGGGAACCACGATATCTGGGTCGAATACCATCCGGGCATGAGCTCCGTGCAGATCTATGACACGCTCGGGGAGCTCCCGGACAACCTGTCGAACGGAGCCATTCACCTAACCGAGGACTGGGTCGTTATCGGAGATCTCGGCTGGTACGACTATTCCTTCGGCGGAGTCGAATACTCGAAGGAGGAGTTCGACAGGATGCAATTCGGGGATCGGGTATGGCAGGATGGCATCAAGGCGGTGTGGAACAGAGATACCGTGGAGCAGCATCGCCATTTTTACGAAAAGTTAAAAACTCAGCTGGAGGAACACACCGACAAGCAGGTCATATTCGTCACCCATGTTCTGCCCATTCGCGAATTCACGGTGCCCCAACCGACCGAAGAATGGAACTATCTCAACGCTTTCCTCGGCAGTGAAGAATATGGGGAGTTGGTCGGACGGTACCGCAACGTCAAATACGCTATTTCAGGTCACGTGCACTATCGCAAGAGCAAGCGGACAGGCCAAACCGAGCATATCTGCAACTGTCTGGGCTACATCGACCAATGGAAAACCGGGAGCGATCCTCTGGTCGAGGTTTCCGCCGCCATGAGGACGATCCAGATCTGACTGTGCTTGATCGTCGCCGGCCGTCAAACTCTACGTTAGTCTTGCCTGTTATCCTGGAGCTGCTCGGCGTGAACCGAATCCAGGACACGCACCAGCCGGGTAACTGCACGATTCACCGGAACTTCCAGACCCAGGGCTTCCGCCTCCCGGACGATCGCGCCGTTGATAAAGTCGATCTCTGACCGTCTTTTCCTGTCGAAGTCCTGCAGCATCGAGGAGCGGTTGCCTCCGGTCTTCTCGGCTACCTGGTACACCATCACGAGGGGATCGGAGTAGGTCAGCTGCACGCCCCTCTTCTCGACAACCATCACCGCCTCCGCCACCAGGTCGGCCATCAGCGTCTTGGTGTCGGGAAACTCCAGAAGCCTGCCGTTGGCAAGGCCCGTAAGGGCGGTCAGGGCGTTGATTCCCACATTGATGATGAGCTTGCTCCAGATCAGGTCGTCGATGTTCGCCTCCAGGTCCGTTTCCAGTCCTGCCTGATTCAGCGCACCGACAAAATCTTTGAGTTTCTCGTTGTTCCGGTCGGACATGCAGAGGTGTGTCGGCCCCCGCCCGGCGTGACGGATCTGCCCGGGGCCCAGGAATGTGGCTCCCTGGGAAGTTACCCCGGCGGCGGTTCTCTCCGCACCGAAGTGCCTCTTCAGAATCCCCTCGTTACCCAGCCCGTTCTGCACGGTCACCGCGATCGTCTGTTTCCCGGCGATCTGAGAAAACTGTCGAGCCACGGCCTCGGTGGCAGCGGATTTGACGAAGATGACAAGAATCTGAACCTCCCGCAGCTGCTCAGCCTTGGTCGTAGCCGCCGGATGGACCGCTTCACGCTGTCCGCTGGCCAGGTCTTCGATGATCAGCCCGTCCCGCCGGATAGCCTCCACATGTTCCCGATTGATGTCGAAGAGAAGCACTTCATGTCCGGCCTGGGAGAGCCTTCCCCCGAACAGCGAACCCATGGCTCCGGCACCGACGATTCCGATTTTCATTTCTTTATCCTCCGCCATTCCCATTGCCCTGTAAATCTCGATAAGCCGGAACCCCGTGCAGGCTTTCGGCCGCCCGTACCGCTTTTACCACGGCCCGGGCCATCACCCAGGCGGCGATGGCGCCGATGCGAATGGGATCCGTCTGCAGCTCTCCGGTAGCCAGACAGAAGATCACGTCGCCGTCCCCGAGCGTATGGACCGGCACAATAGTGCGGGCGTAGCCGTCCTGTGCCACCATGGCCACCCGGGTGGCCATGGCTTTGTCCAAAATGGCATTGGTGGCCACCACCCCGATGGTTGTGTTGGAGGGGAACCCTTCTTTGTACTGATCGTTCTTAGTGGTGAGCAGGCGCATGGCCCCGGCCACCGCCGTACGTTCCGGATTGAGGGTACCGGCCAGGGCTTCGCCGGTTTCCGGATCTATGACATCTCCGTTACAGTTTACCGCGACAATCGCCCCCACGATGAGCTTCCCGATCGAGTAGCTGGCCGTCCCCAGGCCGCCCTTCACCATCCCCCTGGCATTACCTTCCAGGCGCCCTATCGCCCCCCCGGTTCCCGCACCGACGTTGCCCTGCTCCGTATTGTTCGCAGAAGCGTTCAGGCAGGCCTGATAACCCATGGCGGCATCGGGACGGACCCTGTGATCGGCGAAGGCCAGATCGTTCATCGAGGCGGCCGGTACGATCGGCACCGTCGTCACGCCGATAGGGTAGCCGAACCCCTGCTCCTCCAGGTAACGCATCACTCCCCCGGCGCAGTCCAAGCCGTAGGCGCTGCCCCCGGTAAGTGCTACGGCGTGGGCTTCCGTGACTACATTTTCCGGACGCAGACAGTCGGTCTCCCGGGTTGCCGGAGCCCCTCCGGATACATCGACACCGGGAGTTGCACCTTTCCTGCACAGCACCGCGGTGCAGCCGGTGCCGGCCTGGAGATCCTGGGCATGCCCTACCTCGATCCCCGGAACATCGGTAATTGAATCGTTCACGATCGAGCTCCTTTTAAAAATTGCGAGATCGGCGTCAACTGCCAGCCGAACGCCCTGGACAGGAGCTACATTAAAGACAGCCCTGTTAGTTGTCAATCACACAGCTGGATCTTCCTTGCAGCAACGTCCTTTTTTGGATACCTTCATTCAAGCAACAATATATAAAGGATGGAACCGATGAGTGATTCAGTCAAGAAAGTGATGATCTCCGATCTGTGGGCCATGAAGGAGAAGGGGGAAAGGATCTCTATGATCACCGCTTACTCCTACCCGCAGGGGCTGATCGTGGATGAGGCGGAAATAGACGTGATTCTGGTCGGGGACTCCCTCGGCATGGTGGAACTGGGCTACAGGGACACCGTGCCGGTTACCATGGAGGAGATGCTCTCCCATACCAAAGCGGTGACCCGGGCGGTGAAGCGGGCCCACGTGGTTTCGGACATGCCCTTCATGTCCTACAACATCTCCATCGAGCAGGCGGTGACCAATGCGGGCATCCTCTACAAGGACGGCCTGGCCGACTCGATCAAGCTGGAAGGCGGCCAGGACATGGCCGAGGCGGTGGCCGCCATCCACCGGGCCGGCATCCCTGTTTTCGGCCACATCGGCCTGACACCCCAGACCGCGGCTCTGCTGGGGGGATTCAAGGTACAGGGCAAGTCCATCGATCAGGCTAAGAAAGTCTTCGACGATGCGGTGGCCCTGGAGCAGGCCGGCGCCTTCGCTCTGATCCTGGAGGCCATCCCCAAAGAGCTGGCCGAGCTGATCACCGAGAAGGTGAAGATCCCCACGGTGGGGATCGGCGCGGGAGTGGGCTGCGACGGCCAGGTCCTGGTGCTCCACGACATGGTGGGACTGTTCAAACGTTTCACTCCGAAGTTCGTAAAGGTCTATGCGGATGTGTACACAACCCAGGTCAAGGCGGTAAAGGAGTTCATCGGGGATGTCCGTTCCGGCGATTTTCCCGGCGACGAGCATTCCTTCGGCATGGCCGCGGAAACCGCGGAGCAGCTGCGCAAGCAGCTGGGATCATGAAAAAAATTGCCGCTGCACTGCTTCTTCTGATCCTGGTGCTTCCCGTCTGGGCACAGGAGGAAAGCGAGAACTTCGACGATCTGTTCGAGGGGGAGATCCTGGAAGAGGAAGGGGAGCCGGCTGCAGAGGAAAGCCAAGAGGAGGGTCTGTTCGAAAGCGATCTGTTCGAGGAATCCGCTGAGACCGGGCAATCGCAGGAGGTCGCCCCGGAGGAAGCCTTCCTGGTCTCCGAACAGCTCGAATGGGGGGGCAGCTTCGACCTGACCCTTACCGCTCAGGTGACCTCGAACGATTATATCACCCCCTGGGACAAAGCGTTCTGGGACCCGGACATTTCCTCTCTCACATCCGAGGTATCCGGGGATCTGTTCTTCGACGCCCGGCCGGATCGGGATTTTCGGGTCTTCGGCAAGATCAAGGCGGCCTACCGGTATCCGGCTGAGTTACTTTTACCCGACCCGCCCCCGGGCGAATGGGAGGTGGAGATCTTCGAGCTGTTCTCGGACTTCCAGATCAAGGACCTGCTGTTCTTCAGGGCGGGCAAGCAGACGGTCCAGTGGGGGGTGGGCTACTTCTTCAGCCCCGCCGACGTGCTCAACCTCGT
>CAZFMD010000097.1:6204-11353 GCA_964520025.1 uncultured Spirochaetaceae bacterium | reverse complement strand
CCCGCATGGAGAGCTTCTTCGCCTCTATCGACAGCCCCTACCCCTGCACCGTGGAAACCCGCAATCCCCAGTACCTCAACCACGCCTACTTCGAGTTTCTCAGACGGAACAACCTGTTCCCCTGTTTTCTCCAGGGCTATTACATGCCCAATCTGAGAAATATCCTGCCCGGGCGGGAGCAGTGGTTCGGCGAGGGGGATCTGGTCATCATCCGCCTGCATGGTCCTGACCGACAGGGCATGGAGCGGATGTCGGGCAAGCAGTGGGACAGGATCGTGAGCCCCAAGGATGAAGAGATCGGGGATATCCTGGAAACGATCGGCAGGCTGCTGCGCCGTAAGGTGGATGTCTATCTCAACATCAACAACCACTACGAGGGCTCCGCCCCACGGACCATCGACAAGATCCGAGAGAGGCTGCCCGACTCCGACGGGCCGGATTGATAGCCCGGGTGATTCTGCTCCATACCCGCCGCATTTCCCGGCTTGACGGCACCTTGAACGCGCCCCTACAATGGAACGATAGACCAAGCTGAGGCTTGCCAGACGGCTTTGCTGGAATTTGCATCATCCTGAAACCGAAATTCAAACCGTACGGACAAACTGGAATCGCTTGAGAGCGAGGTACCGTGAGCAGCAGTCTTGAGGATTTTCAAGACCCTCTGCAATCCCTGCTCAAACTATTGGCAGATGCAAACATACCCCACGTCATTATCGGAGGATTAGCCGTTTCTCAACTATCCAGGCCTCGTCTCACCGCAGATATCGATGTCCTGGCTTATCTCTTCGCATACAAGAAGCTGAGACATTCGCCCGCAAGAACCGCGTTCTGCTGCTGATCCACGATCCGAGCAAAATTCCCGCGGATATCTCTCTCGGCCTGTTGCCTTTTGAACGGGAAGTGATTCAGAGAAGTTCCCGTGTTACCACCGGAAACCTCCAACTCCCCCTTCCCTCGGCAGAAGACCTCATCATCCTCAAGGCTGTTACTCACCGTGCCGTGGACCTGCGGGACATCACGACCCTGGTGCAAGCCCATCCCCGTCTGGACAGAGAGAGGATAGAGCGGATTGTCGTGGAGAAGGTGACTGTCGCGGACTCCGGTCTGGAAGCGAAGGACCTTCATTTCCTCCTGTTCCCACCGGTGATCCCGCTACTTGGCACGGGGAAAACTACGAGCATTCCGGCTGCTGATACTCCCCGGCTACGCAGTCCCGAGATTCACCCTTTCACCGCGCCCGCGGCGATCCCCTTGACGATGTACTTCTGGAGCGCCAGGTAGAAGATGATGATCGGCGTGGCCGAAAGCACCAGGGAAGCCGCCATGGGTCCGTACTCCTTGAGGAACTGGCCGTGAAAACGCATCTGCTCCAGCTGCAGGGTCCCTTTACGCACAATGACCAGGGGCAGCAGGAAGTCGTTCCAGATCCACAGAGCATCCAGGATGGCGATCGTGGCGGTGATCGGGGTCAACAGTGGAAAGACGATCCTGAAAAAGGTGTAAAACTGCCCGGCTCCGTCGATGGCCGCCGACTCCTCCAGTTCCCGGGGCACACCTTTGACGAAACCATGATACATAAACACCGCCATCGGCGCACCCAGTCCCCAGTACATGGGAATGATCCCCCAGATCGTTGTTAAGTTCAGGTCGGCGGCCAGGACCACGATCGGTACCATGATGATCTGAAAGGGGATGACCAGGGCAAAGGCGAACAGCAGGTATAGAATCCAGGACAGACGGTTGATGGTGCGGGCCAGCATGTAGGCGGCCATGGAGCTGAACAGCAGAATCCCGGCAACACCACAAGCGGTGACCAGAAAGGTATTGGCCAGAGTGCGGGGAAAACGCATCTCGGTCCAGGCTTTGGCGAAATTGCCCAACTCCAACCGCGATGGAGGGGCAATCGGGCGAAGGGTGATCTCCGCCTCCGGCTTGACCGCGTTGTTGAGCACGAACAGAGCAGGATAGATGAAAGCCAGGGCGGCCAATAGCATAAAAACCTCAAAGATCCTCAAGCCCCAGGGAACACGTCGTCGTGCTTTCATAGCCGCACCTCCTTTCTCTTCATCACGGTAAGCTGGAATCCGGTGATGAGAAGGATAGCGAAAAACAGCAGCATGGCTTTTGCCGTGGCCAGGCCGGCCAGTCGTTTGGCAAAGGCGTCGAAGAAGATATCCATCACGAAGGGCACGGTCCCCAGAGCGTACCCCGAAGGTCCGACCATGGCGTATACCAGGTCGAAACTCTTCAGGGAGTTGGACAGACTGAGGAACAGGCAGATGGTCAGAGCAGGGATGAGCAACGGGAGGGTCACGTAGCGCAACTTCTGGCGGGGCTTGGCGCCGTCGATCAGGGCGGCTTCGTGGACGTCGGTGGGAATGCTCTGCAGACCTGCCAGATAGATGACCATCAGGTAGCCCGCTTCCCGCCACACCTGAACCATCACGATCAGCCAGGGTGCCTTGGCCGGATCACCCATCCACAGCTCGATCCCGGTCAGTGCGGGCATGAGATTGAAGAAGACGAAGGACCAGACCAGGGCGACCACGATCATGGAAAGCACGTTGGGCAAGAAGAAGATGGTACGAAGAAAGGTCCGGCTCTTCAGCTTCTGATCCAGGGCCAAAGCCAGAAGGAAAGCGAGGATGTTGGAAAACAGGACGTTGAAGAACATGAAAAACAGAGTGAAGCCAACGACCCCCATTTCAAACTTTCGCTCAATCCAGTTTTCGGCGAGCAGGCGTTTGAACTCGCCGAGGTTGTAGATGTCCAAAGCGGCTTCCCGGAGCTCAGCGGCGCTGGCTTCGGACAAGGTGTAGCTGTCCAGGAATTGGGATACCGTCTGCTCGAGAGCGTTCCGGTCCTGGGCCAGACCGGCCCCCCGGACTCCTGCGATCAGTTCATCCACCGCACCGGGGGGAACCGTGTATTCCACGTCCACCTCGGGCAAGAGCCAGATGCGATCCTCCAGGGTGAACTCGTCGAACTCGTTCCGCAGGGTGTACACATCCTCTCCCGGTGTATACACCTCTGAGGCCAGATCGCCTTCGGCCTCAGAGCGTAGATTGGCCAGGAAGACTTTCTCGAACTCCTGCCTCGGTATCTCCAGCGGCAGAGACGAGTTCTGGTTGTAGTTCACTTTGCTGTAGGTGCGCGGATAGAAACGCTCCTCCACTCCGCCCGTGAAGATATCGAGGTAGTTCTTCAGGCCTACATAGCGGTAGCTCTCCGGCCGGTAACCCACCCGGTTCAGAATCCGAACCACCCGATTGCGGTTGCGACCGATGAGTTCGTAGCGCTTGTACCGATCATCCGCCGGGTCGAAGGAGTAGATCTGGAGCAGGAACTCTCGATCCTCCTCCCGCTCGATCCGGGACAGAACCTGCTCCTCGAACTGCTGCTTCGCCATACTGATCGGGGTTCGCGGCGTGGTGCCGTCCCAATTCGTAAAGGAGATGCGGATGCCCTGGGCGAAGGGATTGATGAAAAACATTGCATAGGCGGCCAGCGCCGGCAACACAAACACCCAGAAATACAACCAGCGCTTGAGCTTGGATCCAACCATGCTAGACCTCCCTCTGTTGCAGAAAAAAATCGGGGAGGCGTTCAGCCTCCCCGCGATTTGTTAGACGACACGACCTGCCGGCTACATCAATCCCCGGCTCGGTCGTTTGACTGCTCGCAGAAGACTAGCGGGCTTCCCGCCACTGTCGATCGATATCGGCGATCACCGCTCCGGCGGTTTTTTTCTTGAAAGCGTAGGCCTGCGCTCCATTCTTGACGGCGTCTTCGAACACGGCTGTCGGATACATGGAAAAGGCCCAGGGGTAGGCGCCGTTGGCACCAACGGTGCTCATCAACTCTACGAAGGGCGGCTTCATGGCCGAGAGATCGGCGCCCTTGAAGGAAATTGTCAGCTTGTAGTCCGTTGTCCAGATTTTTACAGCTTCCGGGGTGGAGAGCCAGCTCAAGAATTTCTTGGCCGCGGCCTGCTTGTCCGGTGGAGCCTGGGCGGAGATCCCGAAGCAGGAATCCACATCCGCGTAGAACTTGACCATCTTGGGATCGTTGAACATGGGGAAGGGTACGAACCCGGCATCCAGATCAGGATTCGTGCCGATGGCCGCCCCGTAGGACCACAGTCCCTGAACCATCATCGGGGTTTTACCCCCGGCAAAGGCGGCCTGCTGCTCGTTCCAGTTCATCTCAGCCGCGTTGGTATCCATATTCTCGACGTACTGATCGATTGTGGCGAACAGCAGGTTGGTGTCCACCACACCGTAGCTGGTCCGACCGGCGTCCATATCGGCAATGAACTTCTCAACGAAAATCCCCTTGGCGGCAAGCAGGTTGGTGTGGGCCAGGGTAATGAAGTGGCCGATGGACCAGTTTTCCTTGAGCAGTCCGGCGTAGGGTGTGACGCCGTTGGATTTGAGGGTACGGGTGATACGCTGCAGATCCCGGTAGGTGCGTGGTGCGCGCAAACCGTAGGTCTTGAACATGTCCTTGTTGTAGATGATTCCGATGCCGGCGAAATCCATGGGTAGAGCCCACTGTTTGCCGTTCCAGGTTACAGCCGGCTTGGCCGAGTCTATGACCTTGCCCATCACCGGTTCGTTGGAAAGGTCGAGCACATAGCCGTTCTGGGCGTACTCGAACACCCGGGAGTAGGACTGCATCTGCAGGATCTCGGACAGTTTCCCCGAAGCGGCGCGGGCAGCCATGGTTACGTCTGCGTCATTGGGGATAATGAGAAGATCTATGGAGATGCTCGGGTTCTGTCGTACAAAGGTGTCTACCAGCTTCTTCAGACCTTCCTGGTTCTCCTGCTTGTAGTAGTACAGTTCCAGCCGCTGAGCGAAGCTGAACGCCGCTACCAGGACAAGCAGAAAAACGACGATAGCCTTTTTCATGAAAGCCTCCTTTGCCCAAAGGGCATTTTTTATTTCGTAAACCGCCGGAATCCACCTCTGGTTCCTAGTCCGGTTTACCTACTAATTTAATAATAATCTTGTGAATATGCGTTGTAAAGACTAATCGATTTGGCGCAAACACCCATTTACAGATCCTCAGCTTTGGTCAACCATGGGAGTGCGATGATCCGCCTATCCCGCCTTTCCGAGCAACCGGTGCTACGCCCGCGGCCATC
>CAZFMD010000097.1:0-6104 GCA_964520025.1 uncultured Spirochaetaceae bacterium | reverse complement strand
GACAGAATCAGCTGGCCTGGCGTTCGTGCAGCTTGGCCTGATCGCCCCTCTTGAGCTTGTGTCGGAAGTTGGTGTTCTCATCCCCAATGATCTTTTCCAGATAGGCCATCTGGCGATCCACGGCCACTATGTAGAGGTTCTGGTTGATTTCATAGCGTTCGCGGAAATGATGATGGGCAAGCTCGAACACATGGAGGTAGGTATCCCGAAGTCGGCCCCTCACAGCGCTGTAAAAATCCCGGGTTTTCTTGAGGATATCGAACTCTGTTTCATATCCGGGAATCCCCGCCTCCCGGAACTCGTGATAGAGAAACAGCAGCTTTTCCAGGTAGGCCCGGTCGGACATCTGACCGAGAATGTCCGCACTGCCCAGAATGGCACCGGCGTCCTGTTCCTCCTCTGAGGGGAAGGCGATGCGGGCGAAATCGGTTTTCAGATCGGTACTCTCGATAAGGCGGATAAGGGGCTCGACTTCCGGTTCTTCGATCTCGAAAACTCCGGCGTGTCGCTGGAGAAACTCGATGCTCCGCTGTTCGTGCTGGCGGCTGTACTTGGCCCCGGTACCTTCGGTGTCCCAATCCTCCTGGATATAACCGGTATCGTGCAGCAGGGTGGCCAGGAGCAGCTGAATGGCCAGTTCCTCGGGCAGGAAGACACGTTCGATGTTGTACCCGTCCAACAGGCGAGCGGAGGCTAACAGCACGCTCATGGTGTGGTTGAAGTCGTGGTACTCAGCCAGGCACTCACGGTAACCGGGGAACTCTCCCATAAACAGGGAGCGCACCTGGGAAAAGGCCAGACGCACCCGCAGGGCTGCGTCTTCGGAGTAGTGGAAGTAGAAGATCCTCAGGACCTCTTCGATGACCTTCTCCGGATCGCGGGTATCGATAAGCTGGGCTAACTGAACGTCCTTTTCCTTGGACATGGGACTATCTCTATTAGATAATACATCCTTTGGACTGACAATTCAATTTAACGATGTTGGAAAACGGCGGTTAATATGAGAAGCCTCATTTTGGAAAGTATCTACCGGTTCTGCAAACCTCGGCTAACGCCTGCGGCCGAAGATCCTCAGGAAGAACAGGAAGAGGTTTATGAAATCCAGGTAGAGTTTCAACGCTCCCAGGATGGACAACCGCATGTAATCGGTCTCACCCAGACTGTCGCTGTGCTGGTCGCTCCAGCGCTTGATGATCTGGGTATCGTAGGCTGTCAGGCCTATGAACAGGGCCACCCCGATGTAGGAGATGATCCAGTAGAGGCTTTCGCTGCGCAGGAAGAAGTTCACCAGGGAGGCGATGATGATTCCCCACAATGCCATGATCAGGTACGGCCCGATCCCGGAAAGATCCCTGCGGGTGGTTGCGGCGTACAAGCTGACCCCGGCAAATGTTCCGGCGCTGATGAAGAATACCCGGGCGATACTGGTTCCGGTGTATGCCAAAAAGATCAGGGAGAGGGTAATTCCGTTCAGGGCGGCGTAGAGGGCAAACCCTCCAACCGCGGCACCGGGGCTCAGGGTCATGATGCGGCGGGACAGGGCGATTACCAGAATCAACTCGGCTATAATCAGCCCGAAGAACAGGAATCTATTCATCACCAGTGCCTGCACGATCGAGGGATTCGAGGCTACTCCAAATGCTACAACCCCGGTCAGGGCCAGTCCGCCGGTCATCCAGAGGTAGGTGTTTCTCAATATACTTCGAGTCCTCACCGCGCGGGAGGACAGGGACGATACGTTTCTGTCAGACATCGCTTGATCTCCTTGATTTCAAAGATATCGACTTTTCCACAGACCGGTCAAGCGAAAGCTCTCCCAAGAGTTTGGGTGCAAGCAGCAGGTCACCGCACTGATTATATTGACGGCCCGAGGGTCGACACGTCATTTCTCGTGACATTCTGCCTCTCACCAGCATCACAATTCTCCATGAACTAATCTTCTAATCTCCCATCGGTAACATTGAATTATACTCGGCTCGTGCTATAATCTTCCAGGTACGGCAGATCCGTGGATGCTGCCTCGGTTGTTGTTCGAGTTCATCATCGGCAGCGCGTGAGCTGACTGTACGATACCGATTTCCGCAAAAAGGCTGAAATCAAGGCACCCGTCGTCATGAAAAATCGACCTCTTCTCCTCTTTCTGGCAGTGTTTGTGTCCTGCACTACACTGTGCCCGGCTGATTCCATCGGAAACAGGGCAGACTCCCCACCGATAGTCCTGAGCGTGAAGCCGATCGTCGACATCCCCCTCGGTTCGGACAGCAACTACTACCGAATTGGCGGAGGCGTGCATGCAGGGATAGCCTACCGCTTCCTCGAGGCGCCCGCACTCAGCGCGACCGCCGGCCTGGGGTACTTTCTCGCACCCCTTCAGGTGGACACGGGCATGTCGATGCTGCCCATTAGTGGGGGATTACGTCTGGAGAGAAGCCTGACGCCCGGGCTGGGCGGAGCGGTTTTTGTGAGCGGCGGTTACGGCCTAGGCTTTCTCAACGACGGCAGCGGCAGCGGGGGTGCAGCCTTCCTATCTCTGGGCGGTGATCTTGCCCTGCGGCTGGGACCGGGAATCAGCCTGGGCGCAGGGCTGGAGTACCGCAACTTCCTCGGGTTGTACAACGATCTGAGCATATCGCTGGGCAGCTTCTTCCGCTTCCAACCGGGAAGGCGGGCCGCAGAGATACGCCGGATCGCGGTGGCCGAGGAGACGGCAGCCGGAGTTCTGCAACTGGAGGAGGTTCAGTTCGCACGGGTGTTCCCGGCGTTCTTCAAGTACTACGACGAGCACCCTCTGGGCACAGCGATCCTCACGAATAACTCCCAGCTGCCGGTGGAACGGCTGAAGATCCAGCTGTTCGTGAAACAGTACATGGACAATCCCATGCCCTGTCGGGCACCGCAGAACCTGGAGCCGGGAGAGTCGGGGGAGATCGTGCTCTACGGGCTGTTCACCGACCAGGTCCTGTACATGTACGAGGGGTCCAAGGTATCGGTGAACATCACGGCCGGCTACACGGTGGAGGGCCGGCCCGTGCAGCAGGAGTTCATCGCCAAGCTGCGGCTGTACGATCGTAACGCCATCACCTGGGACGATGACCGGCGGGTTGCCGCCTTCGTGACCTCCAAGGATTCGACGATTCTTCGCTTTGCCAAGAACGTGTCCGGTTTGGTTCAGAGTCGCTCCTGTCAGGCCCTGGGAGAGGAGTTGCAATTGGCCCTGGCCCTGCACGAAGCGCTGCGCGTGTACGGGCTTAACTATATGGTCGATCCCACCACTCCCTACGCCGAGCTGTCGCAGCAGGAAACAGACGTGGATTTCATCCAGTTTCCCAGACAGACCTTGGAGTTCAAAGGGGGGGATTGCGACGACCTGTCCGTGTTGTACTGCGCGCTTCTGGAATCCGTTGGTATCGAAACGGCCTTCATCACCGTTCCGGCTCATATCTACATGGCCTTCGCACTGGATCTGCCGCCCTCCGCTTCCCGGGAGTGTTTCCGGTACCCCGAAGACCTGATCTTTCAGGAAGGCAAGGCCTGGGTGCCACTGGAGATCACGCGGCGTGGTGACGGATTCCTCGACATCTGGCGTAAAGGGGCCGAGCAGTGGCGGGAATACGCGCCGGCGGGCCGGGCAACGCTGTATCCGGTGCACGCCTGCTGGCAGGAGTACGAACCTGTGGGCTTCGTCGAAACCACGGGTGCGATCTCGATGCCATCGCTCGAGGAGGTGGCCGGGGCCATCGAAGCGGAGTTGCAGAGGGTTGTGGATGCGGAAATCGCCGATCAGGTATCAACGATCCGGGATGCGATTCGCGCGCAGGGTGAACAGGGCCGGTTGATCAACAGGCTCGGCGTTTTGTACGCCCGCTACGGGATGTACCGAGAAGCCGAACAGCAGTTCCTCCGGGCACTGGAGCGGCAGGAGTATGGGCCGGCGCTGATCAATATGGGCAATCTCTGCTTCCTGCGTGGAGAGCCCCGGAAGGCTCTCAGCTACTACGAGCGGGCCGCGGTCGCGGCACCGGAGAATCCCGAGCTGCTGATAAATCTGATGCGAACCCACCTGGCCCTCGGCAACCGCGAGCAGGCCGCCGCCTACTATGACCGACTCGAGGAGAGCGCTCCGCAGATGGCCGAACAGGTACCCGACCCGGATGCGGCAGCTGCGGGCCGTGCGGCCGGGAGTGAGGAGAGGATGGTATGGCAAGAGGAGTAGCTGGAAGGATCCTCGGTTGTTTGCTCGCCGCCGTGCTGCTACCGCTTCTACCGGGCTGCAGGAAGAACCCCCTGCGGGCCGCGGTGGAGGATGCGGTGGAGCCCCACGCCGCGTTCAGCGTTTCAGCCTCCGAAGGCTCCAGGGGCGACTCGTTTGCCTTCTATGACCAGTCCAGCGGCGCCATTACCTCCTGGGCCTGGGACTTCGATGCCGACGGCAGCGTGGATTCCCGTCAACGAGAACCCGCGGCCCAGGTGTTCGACACGGCAGGCTATCACGACGTGTCCCTGCGGGTGAGCGGCCCCGCCGGTTCGGACGAGCTGAGGGCCTGCGACTGCATCGGCATCTACGGACCCGGGATCGAAGTGGACAGGGTTTGGGCGCACACCGATGAAGAGCTTCACTTCACGGACAGGTCAATCATCACGGGTACGATTACCGAATGGACCTGGTATTGGGAGTGGCCGTCAGCCGATCTCGATACGTTCAACGTTTTTGCTACCGCCAGCAACCCGACTCACTCGTACGACACTCCGGGACAGTACACAGTCAGCCTCATGCTCGACGATGGAAGTACCAAATACAACATGGAGCCGGATGAACGGGTGCATCTGGATATCAGCACAGAACACTTCCTGTCGGACGTCCCGGATGGCTGGCCTGCCGACTGTCAGCCGCTTATTCTGGCCGCCGACCTGGACGGTCACAGCGACAAAGGTGACATCGTGGCCACCGGAACTCTCCAGCGCAAGGTCTATGTCTGGCTGGATGATGCGTCTGCAATCACAGGAAGCATGGGCACAATGAGCAACTGGCCGCGAGCCTTGACCGTGGCCGATCTCAACGGGGATTCTAAGCTCGACATCGTGAGCGCGGCCAGTACAGGATCAATCTACTATTGGGAAAACGAAGGCGCCGGCGGTTTTCCCGCGACCGAAACAGAGAGCTTCGGAGACGAGGATTATTTCTACATCTTCGATATCGCGACCGCGGATATCGACGGCGACGACGATGTGGATGTGGCGGCAGTCGATTTTGCTGAGGGAAATGACGGGAAAATCATCTGGTTCGAAAATGGAAACAGCTGGACAGAACATGATATCGCCGTGCCCTACGACTCGCCCCGCGCCCTCGCCCTGGGCGACCTGAACAATGACACCCATGTTGATATCGTGAGCGGCGAGTTCCACTACTACGACGAGCCGGGGGAGCTGCACTGCTGGATCAACAACAAAGACAGCGTAGACGACTGGACCCGGCATACGATCAGTGCAAGCGCTAACGGCCCAATCTCGTTCCAGATCGCCGATATCGACGGAGACGGGAACAACGACGTGGTGGCCGGGTTGTACGGCGACGATACCGTGATTTGGTACAAAAACGGCGGTGATGGAAGCAGCTGGGCCTCTGGCAAGACGATCGGTTCGACCTGTGGAGTGGTTGATGTCAACGTTGCGGATCTGGACGGAGACTCCGATCCAGACGTGTTGGTGGCGGGAACGTACGACGATGAAGTTGTCTGGTTCGAGAACCCGGAGACAGGTGAGGATTGGCGTCGCCACGTTGTGGATGGCGCCTTTGACGGCGTCTGTACCGTGTACGCGGCGGACATCGACGGGGACGGAAAACAGGATGTTCTCGGGTCGGCCAGGTACAATGAGGCTAAGGACAATGAGGATAAGCTTGCCTGGTGGAAGATCAGATAGTGAAGCTACACATGGGGATCGTCGCGAACAGGACAAACGATCAGCCCGGGGAACCCGCCCCTTGAGCCTGCAGTACCTGGAGCACCACCTGGCTGATCAGCTCCACGGCCTTGGGATCAACCTCCAGGGCCGGCGTTCCGCCCCAGCCGCGCTGCTGACGGACCTGGAACAGCTCCGCGACCTCC
>CAZFMD010000096.1:3793-11365 GCA_964520025.1 uncultured Spirochaetaceae bacterium | reverse complement strand
ACCAGGGGTCCCCAGTGTTCCATCTCATCCATCATCTGGCACAGCTTGCTCGCTGCGATCACGTCTTCCACGGTGCCTCTGCGGATCGATCCGTCGGCCCGGATCATGTTCACCGCGCCGCGGCCCAGGCCGAAGGAGCTGACCCCCCGTTTGATGAGGATGCTGTGCTTCGGATTGCGGGCCAGGATTGTGAAGCTTTTCGGAATACTTGCCAGGGCCCTGCGGATCTGCCGCTCCGTGAAGTACACCCGTTGTCCCTCTACACGAAACCCATGAGTCTTGAAGATCTGCAGTGCGGTTTCCGAAACGAAGCGGAATCCCGTATTGGCCAGCACCTCCAGGGAGGCGTCATGGATTGCTGCGATTGCCCGTCTGGAGAGGGGGAAATCAGGTCCGGTAAACACGGGAACGTACTCGTGGTTTGCTTCTGTGTTGTGCAGCGGCCTCTTCATTCGTCCTGCCTCAATGGACTCATTTATTCTTTTCGGAAAGACCCAGAACGTAGTTGACCTCCTCGGCCGTCGAATCCGGAAGAGGCTTTCCTGAAGCCTGATCCAGCAGTGCAATCGTCTTCTCCCTCACCCTCTGTGCCATGGGCTTGGCCCCTTCGGCTTTCCAACCGTCGAATCGCTGTCGGGCAAACAACGCGGATTCCCAGTACTCCCGGAAATGCTCAATCGTGTGATCCTCAGTGAGGAAGTTGCCCCCCGGCCCGATGCTGTGGATGACCTCCAGGGCGAGGGTCTCGGAATCTATGGCGAAACCGTCCTGGAAGCGGCGCAGCATGCCGATCACCTCGCAGGTGAACACGATCATCTCCGGGGAATTGGCCAGACCGGCTTCCATGTACCCGACGTCGTGAACCAGGTTGGTGCCGCTCTGAAGCGCCACCATGGTGGAGAACACTGCGTCTGCGGCTGCCTGCTCGTCAAAAACGCAGCTGTCCGAGTGGCCCGCGTACCCCCAGCTGGGAAGGCTGTAGAAGCGGGCCATATCCGCCACCCCCAGGCGGGCCAGCTGGAACTCCGGCGCTCCGTACACGCTGATCGACGTTTTCATGTCCAGATGGTGAAGCCCGCTTCCGAACACGAAGGGCGCACCCGTACGTTTCAGCTGGTGGATCACCAGTCCGCTCAGCACCTCGGCGGCGCTCAGGGCCAGCCCGCCGGCCATGGTGATCGGGGCCGTGCCGCCCATCATCGGAGCAGGGGAGTGCACAACCGGAATGCCGCTTTGCGCCATTACCAGAAGCTTTTCTACGGCACTGCGGCTGTGCTGCAGCGGCGTAGTCGGTTCGGAGTACAGGAGCAGGGTCGGGTTCAGGCGCAGAAGTTTCTCCCCTCCCGCCACGACGGCTGCAGCGGCGATGATACGGCGGCAGTCCTCTCCGTCGTCGCAGACGAAGACAACCGGCTTGTTGCAGTTGCAGATCATCGTGGCGAACTGCCTTCGATAGGCATGGTTTGAAACGTCTGCGGGGATGCCGGCAGACATGAGGAAGGAAAGCTCGGGCAGGGAGTCGGCCAGCTTGAGAACCGCCTGCATATCCTCTAGTGTAAAGGGCCGATGCTCCCCGCTGCTGGGATCGATGAAGTTCGGGCAATCGGATCCCAACCCGAAGTTGACGTTTCGTTCCTGCAGCGCCGCGGCGATCTGGTTGCCCCCCCTCATGCACAAGGTCACCCGGGAGGGCGGCTGCTGAAGCGCCCATTCCACCAGAGCCTCGGGTATGAATACGCGGTTTTCGTCCCGGACCAGGCAGTCCGCCTCCGCCAGAAGGCGAAGAGCCTCTTCGTGGAACACCCGCACGCCCGTGCGGCGGAGAATCTCCAGTGCGGCCTGGTGGATCCGGGCGCACTGATCCCGATCAAGAAAGCTGAGGCGGGGCTGAATCATGATGGTCGTTTTCTCCTGACAGCCGGCCGATTAGATCGGATGCAGATTTGCTATTTTTTTCGGTTAGAAAGTATATCGCTGAATGGGACCGCTGTCAAACGAAACGATGGAACCGCAGCTTCAGGGCAGAACCGGCCGCGAGGGATCCGGAAAGATGGATTTGGGTATCTCCACCCGGGCGGTTTTTTGTGGATCGACTACCTGGCAGACCTTGAGGTCCCCAACGGCGCTGATCAGCATACTGATCTCATCCAAACTACGCCCCGTTTTCAGGTGAATGAGGTCCATCATATCGTTGAGCGCGCAGGAAGCCGCCTCATCCAGAGTAGGGCCTATGCCGATGGTTACAACTTGGTTATCTATCTCCACCACCGGACGTGGGGGAAGGATCTCCGGCTGCTTGATCAGATCGAAGCTCAGTTCAACTTTGGCTGGAATCTCGACTCCGCAGATCAGAGCTTCTCCGTCTCCCATGCCGGCGTGGGCGTCTCCCAACGCGAACATGGCGCCCTCACGGCGAACCTGGAAGTACAAGCGGGCTCCCTCGCGGATGACCTTGGCATCCATGTTCCCACCGTGGTCACCGATCTCGCCGCACGGGACCTCCAGGTCAGCCGGCGAAACACCGATCACTCCGATCATAGGTTCAACGGGAAAGGACAGATTATCGGCCAGCCAAAATTTGCCGGCCCGCACCGGTACAACCCGCGTGACCGGTTCCTTCAACCGTTCAGCAAAAGCACCCTCACCCGGAATAGCTACCATGAAGCCTGTGGATTCCACTTCAATGGAGTTGATCTGAACAACCAGAATATCTCCGGGCTCCGCTCCCTCAACGGCAATCGGTCCGGTGGCGGGATTCACCTGAGAGAAATCGATCTCGGTTACCAGATCGCGCTCGCTCTTGATTTGGCTGCGGAAGCAGTCGTCGGTTTCCACTACCACGGTTTCGCCGAGCTGGACGGTGGCGATGGGACTGTTCTTCGGGCTGAACTGGAAAATGACACTATTCCTCGATATTTTCTGCACGACGCACTCCTTCTGTTATCCTCACCTTTTCTCGCGACTCTCTGCTGTGAACAAACGACGGGAGAGAAGGCCCTGCGGTCTTGTAAGGATGGTTACCATAAGAATAGCACCTACGACCAGCATACGGATAAAGCCGATTTGTGTTGCGATTGAAGCGGGCACCAGGTCGGTAAGGAAATCACTGCCGACCCAAACCGCCCAAACAAGAAAGGCGCCTAGAACGACTCCGCTGTTGCTTCCCGTTCCTCCAACCATGACCATCAGCCAAACGATGAAGGTCGACATAAGGGGAGAGAACACCTGCGGGCTGACGAAGCCGGTGTAGTGCACGTACAGAGACCCGGCCACTCCCATGATCATGGAACTCAAAACGAATGACTGTTGCCGGTATCTGAATATATTCTTGCCCGACATGCTGGTCAGGTACTCGTCTTCCCGGATACCCCTCAGCACCCGGCCCCACGGGGAGTTTACAGCCCATTGCATTGCCAGCCAGGTTAAAATCAGGGCAGAGCCGGCTATTATCAGGAAATAGAACGAGTAGGCCCGGGGATTAACCAATTCAAATAAGGGACGGGGAATACCGCGGATTCCCCAAACTCCGTTGGTGAGCCAGGATTCATTCCGAATGAACAAATGCAGTGTTTCCATGATGGCAAGCAGTGCTATGGCGAACGGTCCGCCCCTCAATTTCAAGGCGGGAAAGGAAAGCAGCCATGCTGCAAGTCCGGGTAGAAGCGCAGCGCCAAGTATACCCAGAATGACCGGCAGGCCGAATCCGCCCAGGTGATCCGGGGAGGGGGAACCGGTAAAGATGGCCGAAGTATAGGCACCCAGCATATAGAAGGCTCCGATTCCGAAGTTCATCAGACCGGTAAATCCCCACTGGAGGTTCAGACCCAAAGCCATGATCGCGTAGATACAGGCGATAACCAAATATGAAGAGAAGTAGTTGAGCATAGTCTACCGTTCCCTCTTGCCGAATATGCCGTATGGCTTGAGCAGCAGAATCAGTACTACGAAAACGAAGGCGACTGCCGGTTTGTATACCGAGATGTCCGCCTGTATGTTCATGGAGTTCACTAAATTTTGGACCAGGCCGGTGATCAATTCTTCGGAGATGCCGATGGTCATGCCTCCCAGCAACGCGCCCCAAAAACTGCCGATTCCTCCCATTATCACCGCTACAAACATGGGAATAAGGAAGCTCCAGCCCATGCCAGGGCTGAGCTGCACCTCGATGCCGTAGAAAGTACCGGCCACGGCCACCAGTATGCCGGAAATGCTCCAGGTCCAGAGTATTACCGCCCGGGTGGATACGCCTGATGCCTCGGCCAGGACCGGGTTGTCCGAAGCGGCGCGCATAGCCTTGCCGATGCGGGTACGCTTCAGAAACAGGTACACTGATACCACCAGGATCAGCGCGCTGATCAGAATGACGATCTCGTCTGAGGTAATGCGGATGCCGAGAGGCAACTCCCGGCTGATCTGGATAACGTTGGAATAGTAGCGGACCTTCGGGCCCCAGGAGATGTTGATTAGGGCGCGGATGACAAACGCCACCCCCAGAGAGGCAATAGAGACGAAAAGTGAGGATACCCCGAGCTGCCTCAGACGCCTGAAAAACAGCCACTCGAAGAGGAGCATCACCGCTACAGTCAACACGACAGAGACCAACAGGCCCAGAATAAGAGCCCAGCCGAAAGACAGCCCGGAAAAGGGTACCCCCTTCGGTAGGAGCCCCAGAACCAGCAGAGTTCCGTATGCGCCCAGGGAGAAAAAATCACCGTAGGCGAAATTGAAAAATTTGAGAATGTCGGACATCAGAGTTAATCCGATGGCCGCCAGGGTTATAATGCTCCCGTAGATGATTCCGCTGACCAGTAGATCCGCCACCTCGTTCCTTTCTCCTGTCTACTTCGTCTGGGCGCCGAAATATAGATCCTTGATCTCCCGGTTCGCCAGGAGTGCTTCGGTTCGATCCTCGTATCGGATCCTGCCCGCCGAGAGCAAATATCCCCGGTTGGACAATCGGACCGAGTCGATTGTCTGAGAGACCAACAGCACCGCGTTGCCCATGCGAGTCGCGATCTCGCGAATTTTCTCCAACATGATCTGCACAAGATTGGGCGCCAAACCCGCAGTCGGTTCGTCAAGCAGCAGCAGCTCCGGGTGGATCATGAGCCCCCTGGCCACGGCCAGCATCTGCCGCTGACCTCCGGAGAGGTCTCCCGCAGTTTGGGTCATGCGGTCGCGCAGCTGCGGAAAAATAACACACACTTCATCGATGCGATCTTCAACTCCTTTTTTAACACGATGTGCGCCGATTTCCAGATTTTCCCGCACGGTTAGAGAAGCAAAGATGTTCTCCTCCTGAGGAACCCAGCTCAATCCCATCTGTACGATCTGCTGGGGGGAGCTGTTCAGTAATGATTGCCCTTTGTAGAGGATTTCGCCCTGGCGCGCTGAAAGTGCCCCGGAGATGACTCTAAGCAGTGTCGACTTACCCGATCCGTTCGGCCCCATCACGGCGACGATTTCTCCGAAGTTAATGGTCAGAGAGACACCGAACAGTACATCCTGGACACCGTAACCGGCTGTAAGTTCTTTCACCTGGAGGATGCTCACGATTGTCCCTCCTGAACGCCGGTAGCAGTGCCCGCATCCGGTTTGCCTAGATAGGCTTCGACGACCCGTTCGTCCGAACGGATGTCTTCAGGAGTTCCTTCGGCCAGTTTGCTGCCGTCGCTCATTACGATGATCCTCTGGCAGACATTCATGATGATGTCCATGTCGTGCTCCACGATGAACAATGTGAGGCCGTGCTCCTCGGAAAGCCTGCGAATGTGCTCCAGAATCCTGCCCTGCATCAGCGGCGGCACCCCGGCTCCGGGCTCGTCGAGCAGTACCATGTCCAGGTCCACCATCATCATCCTTCCGATTTCCAGGAGCTTTTTCTCCCCGCCCGACAGTTGTTTGGCCGGCAGGTCCTTCTTGTCTTCCAACTCGATAAACTCCAGCACCTGCAGCGCCTTGCGCACGTTGGCCCTTTCCTGGTTTCGGATGGACCGACCGCGAAACCAGACATTCCAGATTTTCTCCCCGACCTGGTGCTCCGGTATAATCAGCAGGTTTTCCAGAACGGTCATCTCCCGATAATCCCGCGCAATCTGAAACGTGCGGAACAAACGCCTGTGGAAAATATCGTGAGGTTCCAGCCCGGTAATCTCTTCCTCTCTCAGGAAGATGTGTCCGGCATCGGGCCGATGAAAACCGGTGATCAGGTTGAACAAAGTGGTCTTGCCGGCCCCGTTCGGGCCGATCAGGCCGGTGATGGATCCGGAGCGTACTTCCAGAGAGCAGTCTCTGACAGCCTGAACACCGCCGAAGTGCTTAGACACACCCTGGATGCGTAGAATAGAATCTCCCATGATCGTTTTCGAATAGAAACCAGGCGGGTTATGCACCCGCCTGGTTGTTGAGCTTCGATCGTGTCTTATTCCGGAACGACCGATTGAACGGGCACAATCGTCCCGTTTTCGATCTTCCAGATGAGGATCGGGGTCACCGTGTCACCATACTGGTCGAAATCGATGGCTCCGGCCGCCCCTTCATAATCGATGTCTCGACCCTCGCTCAGCAGTTTCATCGCCTTGCGGAAGTCTTCTACGCTGGCCGTAATTTTTTCTCCCGGAGGATTGGCAACCTTGCGCAGGTTGTCACGGATTGCCTTGCCGGGATCGGCGTTGAAGGCCTCCAATCCGGCGGCCTGCATGGCCAGGGCGATTACCACCGTGCCGTCGTAGGCATTCTCGGTATATGCAGTGGCCGGTTTTTCGCCGTACTCTGCTTCATATGCCGCCAGGTAGTTCTTGTAGGACTGATTGTCCGCCGCGCCGGGCCCGGTCCCGTACATGCCCTCGAGGTAGTTGCCCCCGACATCTTCGATGATCTGTTCGGACTGCATTCCGTCCGGGAAGAGAAACTGGTCGAACAGGCCGTCGGAAAGGGCTTGGCGGATGATGACGATGCCGCTTTCGGGGTAACCGATCAGGATCAGCACATCCGGTTCGCCCTTGGCCAGTTCAGCCAGCTGCATCTTGTAGGCAACACTGCCCGGATCGTAGGCGGCCATGCCCAAGACCTCGCCCCCTACAGTTTCGAAGGCTTCTTTGGTGTTTTCCGCCAGCCCGCCACCGTAGGGATCGTTGATGTACAGGATAGCGGCCGTCTTGTAGCCGACCTCCCAGGCCATTTGTCCAAGAACTGCCCCCTGAATACCATCGGAGGCGGTGGTGCGGAAAGTGTAGTCGTCGTCCTCCAAAGTTGTAACCCATGTAGGCGTGTTGGAAGGCGATATGATGACCACGTGATTTGGAGCGGTGACCGGAGTAGCAACATCCGAGCGGATCATGGGTCCCACGATGGCCGGCACCTTGTCTACGTTCACCAATTTCTCCGCCGAATCCCTCAAGGCGGTCGGATCGGTCTGGGAGTCCCGGAAGACCACCTCAAGCTGCATCCCAAGCGGGCCTCCCGCCTCATTCAGTTGCTTCACCGCCAGCCGAACGCCCTTCTGAACGGTCTGGCCGTATACAGCCAGGTCACCGCTCAAAGGCAGGAGCCCTCCGATGGTGACTTCTTCTT
>CAZFMD010000096.1:0-3693 GCA_964520025.1 uncultured Spirochaetaceae bacterium | reverse complement strand
TATACAGCCAGGTCACCGCTCAAAGGCAGGAGCCCTCCGATGGTGACTTCTTCTTGAGCTGCCGCGCCTTCGGTCGATGCAGGTGCCTTCTGGCCGCCGGCTACTACCAGCGCTGCGGAACAGAGAACCAGTAACAACATTGACAGGATCTTTTTTGTCATGCTTCCTCCTTTTCGTGATGGACTATGGGTTACTACTGTATTTTCTGGAATTGGTAGTGTCAACCATACGGCAGGCGATAGGCGGAAAAAGGGACGGATAGTGCATCTGTGAACACCCTGAAGCAGGTAAAAGGAGGAAATTTGGAACTCATCAACCGGCCTGGAAAGCCGAAAAGCCTGCATACCATTTGCATCTTTTCTCGCAAACCTGTATGCTACCGCAGTCAAGCCGGACGCTCGTCCGGGGATACGTACATCGCAGGTTGTCAACAAACACTGCAAATCTTTCCAAACGAGGAATGAGATATGAGACGCTATATCGCCATCATCGCCATAACTACGGCCATCATTACCGTCGGATGCTCAAACGGGAAACAAACGGATTCCGCTGCTGAGAATCCCGCTACTGCGAAACCCGTGGAACTGAGCTACAGCATCTTCTTCCCGGCCAGTCACCTGCAGGCTCAGACAGCCGAAGCCTGGGCCCGGGAGGTGGAGCGCCGCAGCGAGGGGAAGGTGAAGATCACCATGTTCCCAGGTGGAACCTTGACCAAGGCCCCCCAATGCTACGAGGGTGTGGTCAACGGTGTGTCCGACATCGGGATGAGTGTGTTTGCCTATACCCGGGGGAGGTTCCCCCTGCTGGAGGGGTTGGATCTGCCTCTGGGCTACCCGGACGGGATCACGGCAACCCGGATCGCCAATCAGATGGTGAGAAACTACGACCCTGAGGAACTAAAGGATGTCCATGTCCTGTATCTCCACGCACACGGTCCCGGGATCCTGGCCTCGAAGAAGCTGGTGAGAAGTATCGAGGAGCTGGAGGCCATGAAGATCCGGGCAACGGGTTTATCCGCCAAAATCGTCTCTACCCTCGGCGCGGTGCCGATCTCGATGAGCCAGGGGGAAACCTACGACGCCCTGCAGAAGGGTGTTGTGGAGGCAACCTTCTGCCCCGTAGAGACTCTGAAGGGATGGAAGCAGGGGGAGGTCATCGATTACGTGATCGATACTACGGCGATCGGATACACCACCGCCATGTTCGTTGTGATGAACAGGGAGAGATGGGAATCCCTTGCCGATGATATCCGCACAGTCCTGACCGAGGTGAGCGAAGAGTGGATCCTGAAACAGGGCCAGGCCTGGGACCGGAGCGACGCCGAAGGTGAGCAGTTCGTCAGCGGTCTGGGCAAGAGCTTCATCGAGTTATCCCCCGACCAGGAGCAGACGTTCGTAAGAGCTATGGACCCGGTGTTGGCCGACTACGTGTCCGCCACCGAAGCGAAGGGATTGCCGGGCAGGGATTTTCTGCAGGACCTGCAAGCGATGCTAACGGAATGAGCATCCCCGGGGATCTGCCGAACACCGGTGCCCTGCGCCGGTACCTGGAGCTGTTTTTCGGGGCTGTGCGCAAACTCATCATCGGCTTTGCCCTCCTGGCCGGCACGGCGGTGCTGGGAATGATGGGGGTCACGGTGGCGGACGTGGTGCTCCGGGTGTTCAAGGTCGGAATCGTAGGAGCCTACGATATTGTCCGTGTCTGCGGGGTGGTGGCGATCTCCTGTGCCCTTCCCTACATCACGGCGGTCAAGGGGCACATCGCCATCCAGTTCCTCTATCGAAGCTTTGCCCCACCGGGGCGCCGCGTCCTTGATTTTGGTTTTCGTCTGGTGGCCCTGGTCCTGTTCGCTTTTCTGGTGTACCAGAACATTCGCTACGGCCTGTCCCTGTACGCCTCCGGGGAGTTGATGCCCACCTTGAGGATGCCGGTGTTCTGGATGCCAGGGCTGATCGCCTTCAATGCTCTCCTGGTCTTCATCGTTATCCTTCACCATCTGCTTCATCCGGGGCAGGAGATGATCGCATCGTGAATCCCCTGCACGTCGGTGTCCTCGGCTGCCTCTTTCTGGTCGTGCTGCTGTTTACCAGCATGCCCGTAGCCTTTGCCATGATCGCCACGGGTCTTGCCGGCTTCGCCCTGATCGTTACACCCCAGGCCGCCTTCAGCATGGTGGTCGCCGATCTGTATGACACCTTCTCCTCCTACAGCCTCACGGTGATCCCGCTGTTCGTGTTCATGGGCCAGGTCGCCTTTCACGCCGGGATCAGCAGGCGGCTGTTCAAGACCGCCTACACCTGGATCGGGCATCTGCCCGGTGGTCTGGCCATGGCCACGGTGGGCGCCTGCACGGGTTTTGGGGCTATCTGCGGTTCCGGGCCTGCGACTGCGGCTACCATGGCCTCCGTGGCTCTTCCGGAGATGCGCCGCTACGGGTACTCCGAACAGCTGGCCACCGGAGCGGTGGCCGCCGGGGGGAGCCTGGGAATGCTAATACCGCCCAGCGTGGTGTTCATCGTGTATGCGATCATGACCGAGCAGTCCATCGGATCCCTGTTTCTGGCCGGGATCGTGCCCGGTGTCTTGATTGCCCTGCTGTTCTGCGTATCGATCTACCTTCGCTGTCGGGCGAATAAGAACATGGGGCCGGCGGGCCCCAGAATGTCCTGGCTCCAGCGGTTGAAATCTCTGACCGGGGTGGTGGAAACCCTGCTTCTGTTCGTAGCGGTTATAGGGGGGATGTTTATCGGCCTGTTTACCCCCATCGAGGCGGCGGCGATCGGGGCGGCCGGCAGCCTGCTGATCGCCGCCATCAAAGGCCAGTTGGGTTGGCAGCGGATGCGGCGCATCCTTCTGGAGACGGTACGCACCTCGGTTATGGTCTTCTTCATTGTTGCCGGGGCCGTCGTATTCGGCCGATTCCTGGCGGTGTCGCAGATCCCCTTCGTGATTGCCCGGTGGCTCACCGGTCTGCCTTTCCCCGGCTGGGCCGTGATGTTTCTCATCATCGCCTTCTTCCTGATCGCCGGCTGCTTCATCGACGCCCTGGCTCTGATCCTGCTCACCATTCCCATCTTCTACCCGGTGGTGCTGGAACTGGGATTCAATCCAATTTGGTTCGGTGTCATGGTGGTGGTGGTTACCCAGATGGGCGTGATCACCCCCCCGGTGGGGATGAACGTCTACGTGGTGAGCGGTATTGCCCGGGCGGTTCCCCTGCAGACGATTTTCAAAGGATCCCTGCCCTTTCTCCTGATGCTGCTCCTGGCCGCGGTGATTCTGGTTTTCTTTCCCGGTCTCAGCCTCCTGCTGCCCGGAGCTTCCTAGGTCGGAAGCAGGCGTTCACTCCACCGTAAAGCGCTTGATCTTCTTGGTGCTGCTCACTTCCATCGCGGTGCTGAGGACGAGGAAGCGGTCGATCCTCTGGTAGGGGAGAAGGGTGCCGTTGACCTCATCGATGATGTGTTGCAGGCTGACTCTCACCTCTTCGGAGTCGAAACCCTGCCAGGCTTCTGGTTCGGCCGGACTGTAGTGTTCGGCCCGGGGGAAGATCAGCGCCTCGATCGTTTCGGCTTTCTGACGCTCGTCGGCAATGTAACCCCGCACCAGGATCTGCTCGATCTCGTTGTACAGCTGGAAACGGTCCTCAATCTCCTCGGGGTACACGTTCTTGCCCCCCGCGGTCACGATCAG
>CAZFMD010000095.1:0-11441 GCA_964520025.1 uncultured Spirochaetaceae bacterium | reverse complement strand
AACGAGACCATCATGGTCTACGACCTGGGCGGGGGCACCTTCGACGTGTCCATACTCGAGGTCGGAGACGGGCTGTGCGAAGTCCGCGCCACTTCGGGTGATACCCACCTTGGCGGAGACGATTTCGACAAGGCCCTGGCCGATTGGCTGTCCGATGAGTTCAAGAAGGAGCAGGGGGTGGACATCCGCAAGGACCGTCAGGCGCTGCAGCGGCTGTACGAGGCCGCGGAGAAGGCCAAGATCGAGCTGTCTACGACAGCCCAGACCACCGTCAATCTGCCCTTCATCACCGCCGACGCCAACGGTCCCAAGCATCTGATGATCAACGTTACTCGCGCCCGGTTCGAACAGCTCACCCGGGATCTGGTGGAGCGAACCCGCGGTCCGGTCAAGCAGGCTCTGGAGGACGCCAAGCTCAGTGCAAAAGATATCGATGAGGTGGTTCTGGTCGGAGGTTCCACCCGAATCCCCGCGGTCCAGGAACTGGTAAGAGAGCTCACCGGAGGCAAACAGCCCAATATGTCGGTCAATCCGGACGAGGTGGTGGCTGTAGGAGCAGCAACGCAGGCCGGAATCATCCAGGGTGACGTGCAGGACGTGCTCCTGCTGGACGTCACGCCTCTTTCCCTTGGAGTAGAAACCCTGGGTGGAGTCATGGCCCGGATCATCGAGCGCAATACCACCATTCCGGCGCGGCGTTCGGAGGTATTTTCCACGGCCGATGACAATCAGAGCGCGGTGGACATCGTGGTGCTGCAGGGCGAACGATCCATGGCCCGTGACAACCGCAGGCTGGGTCAGTTCAAGCTGGAGGGCATCCGCCCGGCACCTAGAGGCGTACCTCAGATCGAAGTCTCCTTTGACATCGACGCCAACGGCATCCTCAACGTTTCGGCCAAGGACAAGGATACCGGAAAGGAGCAGAGGATTACCATCAGCGGATCGACCAGTCTGGATCAGAGCGACATCGAAAGAATGGTTCGGGAAGCCGAATCCAACGCAGCCGAAGACCAGCAGCGCAGGCAAACCGTGGAGGAGCGAAACCAGGCTGAGAGCCTGGCCTACCAGGTGGAAAAGGCGCTTCAGGATCTCGGTGAAAAGGTGCCTTCCCACGAGCGCGCTCGCTGCGAGCAACTGATCACGGATATTCGCCGAGCGATCCAGGAGGGAACTCCACTGGAACGCATTCGGGAGTTGAAAGAACAGCTGCAGCAGGCCTCGTACAATATCTCCTCAGCGGCTTACGGCCAGGGAAGCGGCGCGGGCACAACCGGTGCAGCGGGGGGTGCACAGGCGAGCCAGGAAGCCTATCGCGCCTACGGCGGAAGCGGGAATGGAGGCCAAAGCGCAACCGCCACGGATTCCGGTCAGGGACCGGTCGGCGGCCGCCCCGAAGACGACGTGATTGACGCTGAATTTTCGGAGAGGTAAATTAGAACCTGAGACATGGCTGTAAAGTATCAGGATTACTACGAGACATTAGGGGTCTCCAGGGACGCGAGTCAGGAACAGATCCACGCGGCCTACAGGAAACTGGCGCGCAAGGACCATCCGGACATCAACAAGAGCTCGGATGCGGAGGACAGGTTCAAGCACATAGGCGAAGCCTATGAAGTCCTGCGGGACCCTGATAAACGTAAACGCTACGACGCTCTCGGCGAGAACTGGAAGGCGGGGCAGGATTTCACCCCGCCTCCAGGCTGGGAGTTCTTCAACTTCGGGGGCGGTTCCCGCTCCCGAGCCGGCGCCCGCAGCGGGGGAAATGGCTACGAATTCCGTATCTTCGACGGATTCGGCGATTCCCCCTTCTCCGGATTCAGCGATTTCTTCGAGACCCTGTTCGGTGGAGGAACGGGCGGTTTCGGCAGCGCTGCAAGCTCCGGCCAGGGCCGGAGCCGGGCGCAGACCCGGCGGGTCCAGGACCAGGAGGCGGAGATCACGATTAGCCTGGAGGAAGCCTACAGGGGTACCAGACGCAGCCTGATCCTGGAATCCAGGGATGCTCGCAGCGGTCGCGCCACCGGAGAGGCCAAGACCCTGGAGGTCAAGATTCCCGCCGGCACGCTCGACGGCCACCGCCTGCGCCTGCGCGGACAGGGCGGGACGTTCGACGATGGCGCGCAGGGAGATCTGTACCTGCGGGTCCGTATCGCCGCCCATTCGATCTTTCGCCTGGACGGAACGGATCTGGAGCTGGACGCCCCGGTTGCCCCTTGGGAAGCCGCCCTGGGAGCGCGCATAGAGGTGCCGATCATCGGCGGCAGGGCGTCGGTCAAGCTACAGCCCGGTACCCAGAGCGGCCGGCGCCTGCGCCTCCGGGGAAAGGGTTTTCCTAAAAAGAGCGGCGGCCACGGAGATCTGTACGTACGCATCAGAATCGAGGTGCCCAAGCAACTGAGTGCCCGGGAGCGGCAGTTGTTCGAAGATCTGTCGAAGAGCTCCAAATTCAATCCCCGGCACTGGTAGCTGCCTGGTGGGAACTATCTAAAATATTGCCGATAAAGAAATTAGTTATTACTATTTAGGTTAGCGATGCCTTCTCAGATTTGCCATTATATTTTCGCAGAAGATTCTCTGAAGGAAGCCCTTGGCCGGGAAGCAGAAGGGATCCTCGAGGAACAGGGGAATATTTTCCGCTTTGGGGCCCAGGGCCCCGATTTTTTTTATCACAACCAGCGAACCAGACCCACGGGCTTGAAGTTCGGAGTACACGCCCACCGGGAAGGATACGGACGGTTGGTGACCCACATGATCCACGAACTACGGCACCTGGAGTCCAAGGGCTACGAGGAGCTACCCACGATCCGGGCCTACATTCTCGGCTTCACCACCCACGCTTTCCTGGACAAGAAGGCCCATCCCTTCATCGACTACCACTCCGGCTGGGTGGAAGCGGATCGGGAGGAGAGCGAGCGTTTCTACCGCTGTCATATCTTCATGGAGCGCATCCTCGACGTTCTTATGCTGAAGATAAAGCGGGATCTGAACATCCGCGAGTTCAGCCTGCTGCCATTGCTGGACTGCGGCGCCATGCTTCCCTACGGGATTATCAAGACCCTGGTAAAGAGTCTGAACGAGACCTATCCGAACACCCACTTCAAATCCAGAGACCGGCGGCGGGTGGAAAACGCCTACATCGACTCCATGGGTTTTTACACCTTCATCGATCCGCTGAATCCCCACTACAGGCGCCTGGCCGTGGAGCGGGATCGCAGCACCCATGGAAACCGGCGCCGTCTGGCTCTATTTCATCCCTTCGACGTTCCTGGGGATATCGATTTTCTCAATCTCGCCAAGGATACCTGGACCCATCCCTGCAACGACCAGTGGCGCTACCAGGAGAGTTTTCTCGACCTCTGGGAGAGCGCCCAGAATGAAACCGTGCCCGTACTGGTCCAGATGCATGAGATCCTCCAGGGCCGGGGCGATCCGGCTCGGGCCGAGCAGTTGATCGGCAACCAGTCCCTGGGCACGGGATTGAACTGGCACGACAACTACACGCTCCAATACAACAAACCCCTGCCTCTGCCGCAGCTGCTGGACAGCCTGTACCTCGAGTTGGACGGACAGCCTGCGGCGAATCTGTCGAATTGAAGGCAAACAGACTGCATCCTCGCATCGAGGCTTGCGAATTGACCCGCCCCGAAGCGGAATGCTATCATAGGCCCATCATGGACGAGCCAATCATGGATCCCAAAGACGTCAAAGACAATCTCCGTGACAAGGGCTATTCCAAGGCTGCCCGCTTTCTCATGCTCCTGGGCAAGGAGGAGGCAGCCCGGGTGATGAGGCACTTGGATGAAGAGGAGGTAGCGGGAATCACGAAGGAGATCGCCCAGGTCAACAAGATCGAGACAAACGAGGCGAACAACATCCTCGAGGAGTTCGGCTACCTGATCAAAACGAAGGATCTGGTGGCCCGGGGCGGCGTGGGCATGGCCGAGGCCATCCTGCGTAAAGCCTTCGATGAAGACAAGGCTAATGTCCTGGTCAACAAACTGAAGAATCGAACCGCTCCTCATCCCTTCTCCTTCCTGATGGATCTGGACTTCGAGCAGGTCCGACTGCTGCTGAAAGACGAATCCGCGCCGGTCTTGACAGCCATCCTCCCTCACCTCAGCCCGGATCGGGCTGCGCAGATACTTCACTCCTTTGATGAGGAGCTTCAGCTGAAGGTCGTCAAGCGCATGGCTGCACTCAAGGAAATCAACCCGGAGGTGCTTCGTCAGGCCGAAGGCGCGCTCAAGGAGAAAATCCGGGCCCAGGGGCAGATAGTGACCCAGGAGATCGACGGCCAGTCGGTGCTGGCGGAAATCCTGCGCAACATGAGGTACGTGAACGAGCGGGAGATCATGGAGCAGCTGGAGCTGAGCGAGCCGGCCCTGGCAAAGGAGATCGAGAAAAAACTTCTCACCATGGATGTGCTGCTGCGTATCAGCGACATGGATCTTCAGTCCGTGCTGCGGGATTTTTCAGACAATGAATTGGCCCTGCTCTGTAAGGGTTTGACCGATAAACAGGTCGGCCGCATCAAGGGCAACCTTTCGGCACGGCGTTGGGCTACCATCCTGGCGGAGAGTGAAGATCTGGGCGCGGTTTTCCGCTCGGAAGTGGACAAGGCGGTTGCCGACTTCCTGGATTACATCAAGCTGCAGAAGGAAAAGGGAGAGATCAGCATCATCAAAGACGGAGATAAGGTTATCGAATGAAAACAAGCACCCCACCGATCGTGAGCATCGCCGACATAGCCCAGTATGAAGATCAGGAGATCCGCATCTCCGGCTGGTTGTACAACCTCCGCTCCAAGGGGAAGATCCACTTCCTCCAACTGCGGGACGGATCCGGACGCATCCAGGGTGTGGCCGTTTCCGGAGAGTGCGACCCCCAGAGCTTCGAAACCATCGCAACATTGAAGATGGAAGCCTCCGTGCAGGTGACCGGCACGGTCCACGAGGACGAGCGCGCCCCCAGCGGCTACGAGCTTTCCGTGTCCGGGCTACGGGTGATCCAGAACCCGGAGCAGGACTACCCGATCGCCAAAAAAGAGCACGGCATCGACTTCCTCCTCGAGAAACGGCATCTCTGGCTGCGTTCGACTCTGCCCGGCGCCCTATTGCGGGTCCGCCATGAGGCGATCGCCTCCCTGCGTAACTTCTACAACAGCCGGGGCTTCATCCTCATCGACACCCCGATTCTCACAGGCTCGATCGGAGAGAGCGCCGGGACCCTGTTCGAGGTGCCCTACTTCGATATGGGCAACGCCTATCTGGCTCAGACCGGACAGCTGTACCTGGAAGCCGCCTGCGCTGCCTTCGGCAAGGTGTACAACTTCGGACCGACCTTCCGGGCCGAAAAATCCAAGACCCGCCGCCACCTGACCGAGTTCTGGATGCTCGAGGCGGAGGTGGCTTATCTTGACAACGCGGGTAACCTGCAGTTGCAGGAGGAGATGATCTGCACCCTGGTGGAGGACATCCTCTCCCGCTGTTCCGAGGAGCTCAAGATCCTCGATCGGGACATGGAAAAGCTCAAAGCCGTCGCCCCGCCCTTCCCGCGCCTCGATTACGGGGATGCGGTTCGATGGTTGAAGCAGCAGGGGCAGGACATCGAGTGGGGCAGCGATCTGGGCGCCGAGGATGAAACCCTGCTGTCAGGTCGCTATGACAAACCGGTATTTGTGGTCAACTATCCCAAGAAGGCCAAGGCTTTCTACATGAAGGAGAACCCGGACAATCCCGAGACCGTGCTCTGTGCCGATCTGCTGGCCTCAGAGGGTTACGGCGAGATCATCGGCGGCTCCCAGAGAGAGGATGACCACGACAAGCTGCTGGCCCGCATCCATGAAGAGAAACTTCCAGAGGAGGCCTACACCTGGTACCTGGAGCTGCGCCGCTTCGGTACGATTCCTCATTCGGGATTCGGGATCGGCCTTGAGAGAACCGTGACCTGGCTGGCCGGCACCCGTCACGTCCGCGAGGCCATTCCCTTCCCCCGCACGATCAGCCGGCTGTATCCGTAGCATCTGCAAGGACGGTCTACCCATGACAAGCCATACCAGCATCCGTTTTCTCGGCGCGGCTCAAAACGTCACCGGTTCCTGCTACCTGGTGGAGCATCAGGACAGGCGGGTGCTGGTGGACTGCGGGCTGTATCAGGAACGCAAGTTCCGAGAGCGCAACTGGGCGCCCTTTGCCGTGCAACCCGGCTCGATCGACGCGGTACTGCTGACCCACGCCCACCTGGATCACTGCGGGCTGCTGCCCAGGCTGGTGCGGGAGGGATTCAGCGGCCCGATCTACTGCACCCCGGCCACTGCGGCCATCGCCCGCATCGTGCTGCTGGACTCCGCTCGCATCCAGGAGGAGGACGCCGCCTACAAACGCCGGCGTCACGAGCGGGAGGGACGGAAAGGGCCATACCCCGAGGAGCCCCTGTACAGTGAAGAGGACGCAGAGCGCACCATACCCCTGTTCCAACCCGTGGGTTACGATTCGCCCGTGCCAATCACCAACGGGATATCCGCATCCTTCTTCGAGGCCGGGCACATCCTGGGCTCGTCGATGATCCGTGTGGAGTTGGAGGAGGGATCCGCCGGTACGGCAACCGGAGCACGCACAACCGACGGAAAGACCTCCATCGTGTTCTCCGGGGATATCGGCCAGTGGGACAAGCCGATTATCGAGGATCCGACGATTTTCTCCGAGGCGGACTACCTGATCATGGAATCCACCTACGGGGACCGTACCCATGAGGATCCCGGGGAGGTCGAGGATCTTCTGGCCGAGGCGGTCAACACGACCCGCCGCGCCGGGGGCAACCTGCTGATTCCCAGTTTCGCCCTGGAGCGTACCCAGGAGGTCCTGTACCATCTCAACCGCCTGCTGCACGCCGACCGCATCCCCCACCTGATGGTGTTCGTGGACTCCCCCATGGCCATCAGCGTGACCGAGGTTTTCAAGAACCACTCCGAGCTTTTCGATGAGGCGATGCAGGAAATGGTGGAAACCGGGCACTCCCCCTTCAGCTTCTCGGGATTGAAGATGACCCGGTCGGCGGATCAGTCCAAGGCGATCAACCACATCCGGGGCACCTCGATCATCATCGCTGGATCGGGCATGTGCACCGGGGGCAGGATCAAACACCACCTGGTGCACAACATCCAACGCAAAGAGAGCACGATCCTGTTCGTGGGCTATCAAGCCGAGGGCACCCTGGGCCGTCACATCTTGAGCGGCGCCAGGGAGGTACGTATCCTGGGACAGACGTGGCGGCGTAGGGCCAACATCCGCAGGATCAGCGGTTTCTCCGCCCACGCGGATCAACCCGCTCTGCTTCGCTGGCTCAGCGCCTTGAAACGTCCGCCCCGCGGACTATTCCTCACCCACGGGGAGGCCGACGCGATCCGGGTCCTGGCGGAAAAAATCGAACAGGAGAAAGGCTTCAAGCCTCTGGCGCCGGAGTACGGCCAGCGCTTCGATCTAGAAACCTCTTAGACTCAAGCGGTTGCTCTTTGCCGCCGGCAGGCTGTTCTTGTTAAAACAACAAGGTGTCCAGGTACTACAGTATATAGGGAACAAACATGTTAGAGCTTTTGTACGCCACGTAGGTTTCTGCAGATTGAATATCATCTACCAGATCAAGCTCATTACCATAGAACTCGGCCATATCGAATTCCTCGTTCAATAAAACCTGCAACATCAGATCATAGCTGCCGGTTACCACGCTTGAAGATAAAACTCCGCGTAATTTGCTCAATTCTTTTGATATTGGAATTGATTTCATGGTATTAAGTTTCACACCGACAAAAACTACTTGGTGACCGGGAAGTTTTCCAGGATCTATGAGTCCGGAAAATCTAAGTATTCCCGCTTCTACCATATTATTGACCCGTTTTCTCACAGTATTCTCTGCAATAGATAATTCCGCAGCGATATTTTTGTAGGATTTTCTCCCGTCCCTCAGATGTCTAGCAATTTCTAGATTAATATTGTCGATCTTCATAACATGTTCTCCTGCGTTTTGTTCTACTAAAGAGATTCGAACGATACAGATAAACAAGCTGCATCGTGCATACCCTACTACTATGTACTATTTTCAAATAGATTCAAACTATCTATCCATAAACACCCCCTATTCCACGTTGAGAATGCGTATAGCTTCGGCATGCACTCTCTTGTCACCAGCTGCGATAAAACGAGTACCTGAGCGGATTGTCAACGGCGAATCCTGCCAGTCGGTAATCACGCCTCCGGCGTTCTTCACAATTGGAACCAGCGCACAGTAGTCGAAGGGATCGTGCTCTGCTTCAAAACCGATATCGATAAATCCAGATGAAAGAAGTCCATAGGCGTAGCAACTGCCGCCATATACAGCCCATTTTGTTGCCCTAACCAGACGTTCATAGGCATTTCTATCACTGCCTTTGAAATACTCGGGTGAACTTGTTTCGATTATCGCCTCTGCTATATCAGGGCATTGACGAACGCACACCGGGCTGCCGTTGAAGGTGGTCTGTACGCCGTCTGCGCCAATCCAACGGTCCCTGGATATCGGCTGGTCAATGATCCCTAGGATAGGTTCACCGTAACGAGCAAGGGCTATCAGTGTACCGAATACTGGAATTCCTGAAATGAACGCCTTGGTGCCGTCGATTGGATCGATAATCCATACAAATTCCGCATCTTCTTTGAACGATCCATATTCTTCGCCAATTATTCCATTGTCGGAGCACTCAGACTCTATCTCTTCGCGCAAAGTTCTTTCCACTTCACGATCAATATCTGTCACCGGGCTCTCGTCCGCCTTAACCTCGATTGAATTCAATTTACGAAACGAGGCACGAATTATCTCCCCGCTGATATCCGCAAGCCTATTCGCAAAATCAATATATCTTTCGATATCGTGCGTCTTCATTTAATTCTAGTCGTTCCTTTCCATAACCTAGTTTTATGTCTTTACAGTGGGCGTTTCAGCAATGATAGCGGTTTTACTTTCACCGGACGCAGATGGCGATTAAGGCGGTATTCGACTAGATAAAAAATCCGCGTGATAACAAAAGTAATGATCAGGTATATACAGGCAGCGGTGATGAACATTTCATAGGCAGCAAAAGTTTGTGCGACTACAATACGTGCTACCCCCATGAGATCAACGAGTGTGATAGTGCTGACCAGAGCAGTTCCTTTGAGCATGCCTACTACTTCATTACTATACGCGGGCAAAGCCAGACGAAATGCACGTGGTAAAAGAATACGGCGGTAAAGCAGGGCATTGGACATTCCGCAGGCACGGGCCGCTTCAACCTCGCCGAAGGGAATAGCTTCAATGCCGCCCCGAATGATGTTGGCCGTATAAGCAGCCGTATGAAGGGTAAACGTGAGGAGCGCACATCCATAGGGTCGGCTAAGGACAATCCACAAAAAACTATTTCTAATAAACTCCAGTTGGGCCAGGCCGTAATAGACAAGGAATAGCTGTGCCAGCAATGGGGTTCCGCGGAAAAAATAGATGTACCAGTGAACAGGTCGCCAGAATATCGGCCTCTTTTGCACTCGCAAAATTGCTAAAGGTATTGCAAGGCACATTCCCAATATTAGTGTAATTGCAAGTAGCTGTATGGATAGAATTGCTCCCTTCAGCATTTCAGGGAGGTTTTCCATAATTGTTGTAAATTGCATCTTATACTACCTTCCTAAAACCGCGATTGGCACGCATCTCCAGGCGTTGAAGGCCCTGGGTATTTAGGATCGCTAAAATGAGGTAAATAATGATAGCAATCGCATAAAAGCGAAATGGTTTATGTGTAGTTGCATTTGCCACAGTAGACACCCGCATAATCTCTTCCAACCCGACAACTGAAATTAGTGATGTGTTTTTTACAAGAGAGATCCAGAGATTTCCGATCCCAGGTAGAGCAATCCGCCACATCAACGGGAGTTTAACCCTGCGAAAAATCATCCAGGATGTCATACCCACAGCCTTTGCGGCTTCAATTTGACCGACTTGTACTGATGAAATAGCCCCTCGAAACACTTCAGCCGAGTAGCCACCAAATACAAGACTTAGAGAAAAAATACCTGCAGCTATCGCAGGCACCTCGAAATAAACTACGTCGGGATTAAAATACCTCAAAACATTAGTAACTGTGATGGTGCCTCCAAAGTACACAATCAATACAATGACAAGTTCAGGCACACCGCGGACTACCGTAGTGAACAAATCCCCAAACATTCGAATGACCTTATATCGAGATAATTTGGCAATTGCTACCAAAATTCCCCAAAGTAATCCTAAGGCAAGCGCCCCAAGAGCCACTCGAATTGTGACTGTTATTGCGAGCAGTATTTCATCCCCCCATCCAAGAAAAAAATTCATGCTCATCACCTCCTATCTATCTTTCAGACACGCCGTCTGGGCCGATATCGCTCGCTTTGAAACCTTGAAGCCCATCGGCATGACGCCTGTGGTAGGAAGCGATGAATATGTGATGTTCATTCGCGCTAACCGACACCGACTCGTCAACCATTGAACCTCGTTTCTGTTTTCAGAACAACACACGGGAACGATTACAGGACACTGGAGAGAAACTGCCTACACCGCTCAGATTTCGGATTTTGGAATATCTGCGCCGGCGATCCTTCTTCCTCAATCAGACCTTCGTTCAGAAACACAACTCTATCCGAAACTTCACGGGCAAATCCTATTTCGTGAGTAACGACGATCATCGTTCGGCCTTCCTCGGCCAATACCTGCATAACCTTAAGAACCTCCCCAACAAGCTCGGGATCCAATGCAGATGTCGGCTCATCAAACAACAGGAGCTTCGGTTCCGTTACGAGCATACGGGCAATGGCGCAGCGCTGCTGCTGGCCCCCTGAAAGTTGCGCCGGGTAATGATCGCGCTTATCATACATACCGACCTTCTCGAGAAGTGCCTCAGCTTTCTCAATAGCTTCATTTTTAGGAATCTTCAGGACATGAACAGGAGCCTCAATAACGTTTTCCAGTACGGTTCTATGCACCCATAAATTGAAGTTTTGAAAAACCATCCCTATTTGGGTGCGAATACGGTTTACCTGTTTCGAACTAGCAGGGAACAATTGGCCGTTTCGCCGCTCACGCATTTCGATCAATTCACCATCCAAATAGACTGATCCTGAGTTAGGAATTTCTAACAGGTTTATACACCTTAGAAACGTGCTTTTTCCCGAACCGCTGGATCCGATCATAGATATAACTTCGTGGTTCTGAGCTGATAGAGTTACCCCTTTTAATACTTCTAAATCTCCAAAACTTTTATGAAGATCTTCAACAACAATAACCTTCTTATCGTCCACTTTTTTGATCCCCCTCTTAATGGGCCATCGTTACAATTAACAATGCTGTACATCCCCAATAATACGTCGGCCTATTCAGGTTCAGCATCTTCCTCTCTGCATACC
>CAZFMD010000094.1:0-11459 GCA_964520025.1 uncultured Spirochaetaceae bacterium | reverse complement strand
GCGGCGGCCGACCCGATTCCTCCGACCCGCCGGGTCGTAAATATGTTCACCTTTTCCAAGATCCTCTCTCCCGGATTCAGGCTGGGTTGGGTCTGTGCCGATCCGGTGGTAATCGACAAGCTGGTACAGGCCAAGCAGGCCACGGACCTGTGCACCTCCGCCCTTACCCAGAGAATCGCCGCGGAGTTTCTTCGCCGCGGGTTATTGGAATCTCGGATTCAGGCCAACATCGGTCTGTATCGCAAAAAGCTCCAGTGCATGCTGGACGCCCTTGATGAGTTCATGCCTCCCGTGAAGGGCCTGAGCTGGGTGGTTCCGGAGGGGGGCATGTTCCTCTGGCTAACCCTTCCCGAAGGAATGGATACCGACGAGATGTTCAAGGACGCCATAGAGAGAAACGTGGCCTACGTGGTCGGTTCGGCATTTCATCCTGCGGGGGGCGGGCACAACACCATGCGGCTGAACTTTTCCTACAGCTCGGACGAGCAGATCCGGGAGGGCATCCGGCGCCTGTCCGGGCTGGTCCGTTCCCGACAGCGGGGAGCGGCTTGAGTTAACTTCGGAGAGTCAATTCTTCAATCCGAACAGGGAGCGGCATTCGAGGAACAGAGTGTCTTTCTGCATGTCCGCCATGAAGGAGCTCTTGTAGTACTGGATATCGCTTTCCGTCAGTTCCGTACGTTGAATCAGCTCCGCCAGCAGCCGATCGCTTTCCTCATCCAGAGAGCCGACTCTGATCAGCTCCGCCACCAGGTCCGCCGTTGACACGATGAAGATCGTGGCCTTGTGGGCAGAGGTGATATTCAGGCTCTGATGCTCCAGGGCGGTGTCCACGTACAGGTCGGGAAAACTCCAAGCTTTGAGCAGGGATGCGCCGACTTTGCGGTGGTCGGCTCCGTATATCTCCTGCTCGATGGGCTCCACCTGTGCTTTGCCCTGGATCAAGGTCGAAACCACGGGTTGATAACGCTCCCTGTCGGCGTTGTAGAAAGCGACCTGGCCGATGTCGTGGAGCAATCCCGCCACGAAGCAGTCCTCCGAGGCGTCTTTGCGATTGCAGCGAATGGCCATGTGCCTGGCCAGGAAGGCCGTCAGAATCGAGTGTTTCCAGAAGTACTGAAACAGCGGGTCCTGCTGCTGTCGGGCGAAGGCCCCCGAGGCGGTAACCAGCAGAACCAGGCTTTTGAGGTTCTTGAAACCGAGCAGGGTGATGGCCATCTGCAGGCTCTTGATCTCCCGCTGCCGGGCGTACATCGCAGAGTTGGCGATCTTGAGGATCTTGGCGGTCAGGCCGGGATCCACGCGGATGATATCCTCCAAATCCTTGAAGGAGATATCCAGCTTGTCTTCCGCAATCGAGAGGATCTTGGTGGCCACATCCGGCATGATGGGCATGGTTTTCAGATACTTTTCAAATCCCGCGCTCATGGCATCTTGTTCCTTTGCTGGTTGCTCTGTACTGTCTATATCCTGATCATCGGCACGAATCCGGTATCTACCGCCCCTTACAGGCTGTAGCGCAGGCGCTTGCGGCGCTGATGACGTTCCACGGCCAACTCGATCAGGCGGTCCAGAAGCTCGGGGTAGGGCAGGCCGGAGGCCTCGCACATCTTGGGATACATGCTGATGTTTGTAAATCCGGGAATTGTGTTGATCTCATTGAGGAGAATGCGAGCGTTATTACCCTCCAGGAAGAAATCGACCCGGGCCATACCGCAGCATTCCACCGCCTGAAAGGCGGCCACGGCCAGCCGGCGGATTTCCCGGCTGGTGGTGTCGGACAGGTCGGCGGGCAGCTTCAGCTGCGCACCCTCGGGATCGATGTACTTGGCCTCGTAGCTGTAAAACTCATGGGTCGGCAGGATTTCACCGGGCTCGAATGCCCGGGGCGATTCATTGCCCAGCACGGCGCACTCGATCTCCCGACCCTGGACGGCCGGTTCCACCATGACTTTGATGTCGTAACGAAGTGCTTCGCCGATTGCCGCTTTGAGCTCCTCCGGCCCGTGTACCTTGTTCACCCCCACCGATGAACCGGCGGTAACAGGCTTGACGAACAGGGGAAAGGACAGCCTGTCCAGCACGGCGGTTGTGCTGCGGGTCGAATCATCCCGCAGCACCATGAAATCAACAACGGGCAGACCGGACTGCCGCCACACTTCCTTTGTCTTCTCTTTGTCCATGGCCAGGGAGCTTCCCAGTACTCCGGCACCCACGTAGGCGAGGTCCGCCATCTCCAGCAGTCCCTGGACGGTTCCGTCCTCCCCGAAGGTGCCGTGCAGAACCGGGAAAACCACATCCGCCTGGACAGCCCCTGAAGGGGTGCTGAATCCCTGTCCCGGAACCACGGATACCGGTTCGGCAGCCGGCACGACCTCCAGGCTCACTCCGTAGTCGGCGTTCAGAAAGCGCGGTATGCGCTGAAGGTGCCATCGTCCGGCCTTGTCGATGCCGATCAGCACCTGCCCGTATTTTTTCGGATCGAGGTTCCTGGAAACCGAGGCGGCGGAGCGGCAGGAGACCTCATGTTCCCCGGATCGTCCGCCGTAGAGGATGCAGATGATAGGTTGATTCATGCAAGTACTATAGGAAATTCCGCAGGGCTTGGCGAGGGCTTTTGCTCGGCTATTCGCCGGCAGGCAGCCTCAGCGTACCGGCGGGAAACACGATGGGAATCCGGAAGTGCTCGGCCCCCTTGTTGCGATTGTGCACGTACCGTACCAGCAGATTGCAGGGGATGGTCAGGTCTTCGGCGTTGAGTCTGGTTGATGCCTCTGGTACGCCGGCACCGCCCTCAAAGATAGGAATTGTCAGCAGCACCCGCTGGCCGGGAGGCAAGGTTGCCAGAGAGGCCTGCCAGCGGGAGGCGGTATAGCCGTCGAAACGGGCCAGCACCTCCACCTTTTCCACCCTAACGGCGGAGGTGTTTGTAAGGGCGATACCGAGTTCCTGTTTCCCCCCGCCGGCTTTCAACCCGTCCTCGAGGATGCGGGCTGTCAGGAAACTCTCGGCAACGCGGATACGCCTCAGGGAATTACGCTGCTCGCTCAGTTCCCTGATCGCATCGGGATAGCGGGGATCTACGGGATCGAGATTGCGCAGCTGCCTAAAGAGGCTCAAGGCTCGGTTGTAGGCCGTTTCCGCTTCGGCGTAGCGCAGCTGGTTTTCCAGCTGCTCGGCCAGCTCGGCCAGCAGTCGGGCCTGTTTTACCCGCAGGCGCTCGGCCAAATCGGTGACTACCGGCGTATCCTCATCGCCGCTGCGGCGAAAAAAAGCGGCCTGGAGGTACAGCTCCTCTTCCAAACAGAGGCGAAGGACCTCGCTCTGGCGGGAGGGCCCGTTTTCGGAGCTTCGGAAGGCCGCGGCTAAAGCGGCGTCGATGGTTTCACTGCTCCGCCCACCGCCCTGCGAATCCCCCGGAGGATTCTCGACGAATTTGAGGATCCGGTTTCCGAGAGGATCCAGGATGTAGAAGGAGCGGCGCGCGGCTGTGGCCTGCGCGGCTGCGGCCAGGCGGTAGAAGGCGGGCAGGGCCTGGCGAAACCCGGCGTTGAACTGGGAAAGCCGCCAGCGTACCGAACCGTCGGCATTGAAACACCACAGCTCCCCGGCGCTTCCCAGGAAGAATCCTCCATCACTGCGGGCCTGGAAAACCTGGGGGAAGAGCAGGGTTCCGCCGGAGATATCCGGCGTGATGTCGGCCAGCTGCTCGCCGCTCGCGGCGAATATCCGGACCTGGCGGGCGGCCAGGTCGTAGACCCACAGACGGTCCTTTTGGTCGCTGCTCAGCCCCGTTGTGAAGCCGTGCGGCAGAGGGATCTCCCGCCGGGTGAGCTCCTTCGCCCTGCGGGAGAACAGGCTCAGGCTGTTGCCGTGGGAGAGCAGGATTCCTCCGCTCCGCAGACTGCAGGCCTCCACGGCATGCGGGAGATCCGTCTCGAAACGTTCGGAATCGCCGCCTTCCTGATGCAGCAGGTGAAGCGCTCCGCTGTCGGCCTCGTAGACGATCGGTTCGGACAGGGGATTGAGCAGCACTCGGGTTGGAACGATTCCATCGGGCAGCCGCGGCAGGAAGGTCAGATCCCGGACTGTGCGGGTGGTTATCTCCAGATTGACGCCGAGTGAGAGAAGCCTGTCGGAAAACAGAAGGATCGGCCCCTGCGCTGTGGCGGCGATGTCCAGGGGCTCCGGCGCACCGGCGGGATTATTGCCGCCGGAGGAGTCGGGAGAATCACCCCACAGCAGGGAGAGAGAGCTGAGGTCTACGATTCCGGCCAGGAGGGGCGTGGTCTCTGTGCCCGCCTGGCTGTCGGTTTGTTGGGCTGCGGTTGGAAGAGCCGGGAGGATCAGAGAGAGCAGTACAACGGTGAGAAGCCGCGGCGTTCTCATCTGTTCCAGCCCATCTGTGCGAGGATCTCTGCGGCCACCTGCGCCTCCAGCCAGGGGATCGGAGCGTCGGCATAGATGATGCTCCGCTCGTGACCCTTGCCCAGGAGAAGCACCGTGTCTCCCTCCTGTGCCAGGTCGAAGGCCCGGCTGATGGCTTCCCGCCGATCCGGGATCAGATGCAAGCCCCCCGGATCACGCTTCGGGTTTTCCCGCCGGCAGCCGGCGGCGATCTGCTCGAGGATTGCCCTGGGATCCTCTCCCCGCGGATCCTCGTCGGCCAGCACAATGATGTCGCAGTAGCGCGCGGCCAGCTCGCCCTGGAGGGGGCGTTTGGCCAGATCCCGTTCTCCGGCGGATCCGAACACAACGATCAGGCGGCCCCGCGTATGGTCGCGAACCAGGGGGAGCAGCTTGGCGAAGGACTGGGGGGTGTGGGCGTAGTCCACGATCACCCCGAAGGGCTGGCCTCTGCGGATCGGCTCCATGCGCCCCGGCACCCCTTGGAGCTTCGGGATCGCCTCCCCCAGATCCGAAAGCCGGACAGAGGTGAGCCGCAGCACGGTCAGGCAGGCGGCCAGCAGGTTCTCTACGTTATAGCTGCCCGGCAGGTTGAGCCTGACCGAAAGCTCCCGGCCCGAATGGTGGAGCGTGAGCAGCGATCCGGACAGATCGGAGCGAGGGGTCTCGGCCCACAGATCGGCATCGGGGTTTTCCAATCCATAGCCAAGCACCGGCGCGTTCGCCTGATCGGCCAGGTACTGATGGCTGTCATCGTCGAGATTGACCACTCCGAAGCCGTGTTCCGGAAGAGCGCGGAAAAGATTGGCCTTGTCCGATCGATACTTCTCGAAACTTCCGTGAAACTCGAGGTGCTCGTGGCTGATGTTGGTGCAAACCCCGGCGGTAAAACGAACAGCGCGGAGGCGGCCCGTTTCGGCGGCCAGCCCGTGGGAGGTGGCTTCGATCACGGCGTACCTGTTCCCCGAATCGACCATCCGGCGCAGCAACCGCTGGATATCCGGAGCTTCCGGGGTTGACTGGCGAAGGGGGTTTGGGATGACCCGATCGCCGCTGAGCATCTGCACCGTAGAGATGAAGCCGCATCGTTTGCCCAGGGCTTCCAGCAACTGGTGGATCAGCCACACGGTCGTGCTCTTGCCGTCGGTTCCGGTCACACCCACCACGGGAATCTGTTGCGACGGGTTTTCGTAAAACGCGGCGGCCAGGACGGACATGCCCTGTCTGGAATCGGGCACCCGCAGGTAGGTGATTCCCTCCCGGTAGCTGTCCGGCTCATCCTGGTGCAGCACGGCCACCGCGCCGCCGCGGATCGCCTGTTCGATGAAACGATGCCCGTCTGTGTGCAGGCCCGTAAGCGCCACAAACAGATCTCCCGCCTCCACGCGCCGGGAATCGTAGCTCAGCCCGCCTACGTTGGTTTGCGCTCTTCCCCGCAGGCGTAAATCCGGTCCCAGGACGGGCAGCAGGGGAGCAAGGGGTTTTCCTTCAAATTTGGACATGCTGTTTTTCCTGTCCCTTGAAATCGACTATAACCCCGGAAGCCCTCCATGGTATAGTAGGTTGCCTCATGAGCCGGACCTGCGACAGCCCGACCTGCGATGGATTCATCGTTCATTCCTACGCCCGCACCACAAAGGGACGAACCGCCCTGTATCTGCTCGGCCGCCTGTCTGACGGGTCGACCTTTGCGATCGTGGAAAACCGCTATCAGCCCAACTTCTACGTGCGGGAGACGGACACCGCAGTGGTGGGGCAGTTGCCAGGCGAAGGGGAGGTGGGAGTGCTACCCAGTTCCCTGCGCACGATGGACGGCGAGTCCTGCAGCCAGGTCGTTTGTGCAACCCAGGAGCTCAAGCGGCGGGTACGGGACGCCCTGCAGCAGCTCGGTACCCGCACCTACGAGGCGGATCTGCGGGTGGCGGATCAGTTCCGCCTTGAGCGGCAGATCCACGGCCCGGTCCGCATCCGGGGGGAGGCGAGAACGGGCCGCTACGTGAGGCGGGTGTTCGTGGATCCGGAGGTCGAAGCGGGGGATTGGCAGCCCCGGTTGTCCGTGCTTTCCGTCGATATCGAGACGGACGTGCAGACTCAAACCATACGAGCAATCGGTCTCAGCCTTCAGGATCCCTTTCGGGAGACTCCCGCGGAGGAGCAGGTGCTGTTCCTGGGCCCGGAGCTTCACCGGCCCGGGATCGAATGCTTCAACGAGGAAGAGGTTTTGCTCCAGGCGTTTCGGGATCGGCTGGTTGCCCTGGATCCCGACGTGATCACAGGCTGGAACGTGATCGATTTCGACTTGCAGGTTCTCTCCGATCGCTTCAGGCGCTATCATCTTCCCTTCGCTCTGGGCCGTTCCAGAGAGCCGGCGGTATATCTGCCTCAGAGCGAGGGCAGGGGAAGCCGGGCGATCGTTCCGGGAAGGCAGGTGTGGGACGGGGTGCGTATCGTGCGGGCCTCCCCCGACGCCTTCGAGGACTACAGCCTGGAGACGGTTGCCCGGGCTATCCTGGGCCGGGGCAAACGGATCGAGATCCGGGAGGGGGAGGATCGGATCGGAGCGATCGAGAGGCTGTACCGGGAGCAGCCTGACGAGCTCTGTGCCTATTGTCTGGAGGACGCCAGGCTGGTGCACCGCATCATGGCTCGGACCGGATTGTTCGAGCTTACCCTGAGGCGCTGCCTCCTGATCGGGGTGGCTCCGGATCTGGCCTGGACCAGCATCGCCGCCTTCGAGCACCTGTACACAGAGTCGCTGCACCGACGGGGGATGGTTGCCCCCACCTTCGGGGTTGATCCCCTGCCCATGGAGGGCGCCCCCGGCGGAATCATCCTGGCCCCCAGACCCGGGGTGTTCGACGACGTGCTGGTCTTCGACTTCCAGAGCCTCTACCCGTCTATCATCCGTACCTTCAACATCGATCCGCTCAGCTACATCGGCAAGCCGAGAGGTGGCTCGGAGAATCGAAACCTGTCCGCACCGTCCAACGCGCCGATCCGGGCGCCCAATGGAGCGGCGTTCCGCCGGGAACCGGGCATTTTACCCGAGCTCCTTGACCGCTTCTTCGAGCGCCGTGCCGAGGCCCGGGGGAAAGGAGACTCCGTAGCTTCCTTTGTCTACAAGATCATCATGAACTCCTTCTACGGAGTGCTCGGCGCCCGGGGTTGCCGTTTCGCCGGTTCCGATCTGGCCGGGGCCATCACCAGTTTCGGGCAGCGAATCCTGGGTTGGTGCAAGGATTACCTGGAAGATCTGGGCTACACGGTCCTGTACGGGGATACCGATTCCCTGTTCGTAACGGTGTTGGCCGGCTCCGCCCCGGCCCTCTCTCTGGAGGGTGAGGAGATCTGCACCCGGGTGAATGAGGCCTTGGACACGTATCTGGTAGAAAACTACGCAGTCGAGCCCCGGCTTACCCTGCAGTTCGAAAAGCGCTACGATCGTTTCTTTCTGCCTCCGTTGCGGGGTGGTAGCGGCCGGGGGGACAAGGGGCGGGCCAAGGGCTATGCGGGGCTGCTGGCCGGCACAACCCCTCCCGCGGCCAAGTCTCCCGATGCTGAGGCCGATGTGAGCAGGCGAATCGAGGTCAGGGGCATGGAGGCGGTGCGCAGAGACTGGACCGACCTGGCCCATGACTTCCAGCTTCGCCTGCTCGAGCTGTTGTTCTTGAGGCGGCCCCTCGAGGAAATCCAAGGATACATCAAACAGCTGGTGGAGACTCTGTACCGGGGGGAGTTGGACGACAAGCTCGTGTACCGCAAGGCCCTGAGAAAATCCATCAGCGCCTACACCCGCAACACTCCGCCCCATGTCAAGGCGGCCGCCCTGCTGCCCCGTTCGGAGCAGCGGGGCTTGATCCGCTACCTGATCAGCCGGGAGGGACCGCAGCCGGAGGGGCAGGTCAGCGCCCCGATCGACTACGATCATTACCTGGAGCGGCAGTTGGTGCCGATCGCCTCGGCCTTCACCGAGGTGCTCAAGACCGATCTGGAGGCCCTGTTCGGCCGGGGCGGTCAGTTGTGGCTGTTCTAATGGCTGGTTTAACCAGGGTGTATCGCCTAGGCATTTCTATTAAAATCCCAAGTAAAACTTCGAATTTTCACACTTTCCTGAGGATTTTGGAACAGAAAAAGCGAACTCAAAACCCTCAAATTTCTAGCAATATTCAAAGTAAACCTTTGGATTTTGGCACTTTCTCGAGCGATCGAAAGGGATCGCAAGAACGACCCCTAAAAATGCCTGTCGAAATTCTTGACATTGCCTGCATTTTGTGTATTCAATGTAGGCATGGAAAGACATCAATTGACGATTCGAAAGGTACCTGGAAGGGTGAAGAGGCTTCTGCAGGAGCTGGCCAAGCGGGAGGAAAAGAGCCTGAATCAAGTTTCGCTCGAGGTTTTGGAACGGGGACTGGGCTTGAGCAGTGAGGAGATCGTTTATCACGATCTCGACGATCTGGCCGGAACCTGGGTTCATGATCCGGAGTTCGACAAGGCGATCGAGGAACAGCACAGGGTGGAACCGGAGCTTTGGAAATGAGGATTGTCGTCGATACGAACAGATACCGCGATTTCTGTGACAATGTCCCTGAAGCTCTCAAGATATTCCAGCGGGCGGAACGAATAGTTATTCCGTTCGTTGTTCTGGCCGAGCTAAAAGCTGGATTCATGTCAGGCGGTCGAAGCAGGGAAAACGAAAAAGTGCTGAACAGTTTCTTAAACCGTTCTAGAGTGATAACCCTCTTTGCCGACGAACAGACGACATTTCACTATGCTCGCTTGTTTTTTCAACTGAGAAGCCAGGGAACCATGATTCCCGTTCACGATATCTGGGTAGCCGCTCTAGCGGTTCAGCATGGCCTTCATCTGTTCAGTCGGGACAGCCACTTCGAGCATCTCCCTCAAATTCCACGGCTATGAAAAATAAAGAGTTGGGCGCACACCTCAAACAGATAGCCGTATATCAGGAGCTGGCCGGGGAGAATCCCTTTAAATCCCGGGCCTTCGAGCGGGCCTCCCGCATCGTGGAGCAGCACCCGGAGAGCTTCACCACCCTGGTGGCCGAGGACAGGATGAGCGGCATCAAGGGGATCGGCAAGGGGATCGGGGATGTGCTTCGGGAGCTGGTCACCACCGGCAAATCCACGGTATTGGAGCAGCTGAAGGCCGGTTTTCCCGCCGGTCTGGAGGAGCTGCTCACCCTGGGGGGACTGGGACCCAAGCGGGTTCGTCTGCTCTGGCAGCGGCTGGACATTTCCAGCATTGGAGAGCTGGAGTACGCCTGCAGGGAAAACAGGTTGCTCGCCCTGGAGGGATTCGGGGAGAAATCTCAAGGCCGGATCCTCAAAGCGATCGCCTTCAAGAAGCAGTTCCAGCAGATGCATCTGTACGCCGAAGCCGAGGCGATTGCATCCGATCTGGTGGAGCGGCTGGAGCGCAGCAAGCTGTTTTCCGCCATCCACGTGGCCGGCAGCCTGCGGCGGGGTGGGCGCATCCTCAAGGATGCGGATATCCTGCTGATCCCCCTGCCCAAGGCAGATCCGCAGCAGGTCCGCTCGAGCCTCACCGAGCTGGCCGACAGCACTCCGGAGGTGGAGGGTGTACTCGGCGCCGGGCAGACCAAGGTCTCCATCCGACGCGGCGGATTGCAGGTGGATTTTCGCGTGGTCGAGCCCCAGAGCGAGCCGGCGGCGCTGCAGCACTTTACCGGCAGCAAGGAACACAACACGATCCTCCGCGGCCGGGCCAAGACCATGGGCCTGAAGATGAACGAGTACGGCGTGTTTCGCGGTGAGGAGAGCCTGCCCCTGGCGGATGAACGGGCGGTGTACCGGAGTCTCGAATTGCCCTGGATTCCGCCGGAGCTGCGCGAGGGGAAGGAGGAGGTGGAGGCCGCCGCTTCCGGGCAGCTGCCCCGCCTGGTCGAGGCCGAGCAGATCCGGGGGATGATCCACGTGCATTCCAGCTACTCCGACGGTCTGGCCAGCATCGAGCAGATGGCCCTGGCCTGCCGGCAGCTGGGCTACGAGTACCTGTGCCTGAGCGATCATTCCCGCAGCGCCTTCTACGCCGGCGGCCTGTCCGTCGAACGCCTGCGGGAGCAGATGGCTGAGACCGCCGAAGTCAACGAGCGGCTGGCGCCCTTCCGCATCTTCTGCGGTATCGAGTCGGACATTCTCACCGACGGCAGCCTGGACTACCCCGACGATGTGCTGGCGCAGCTGGACTTCGTGATCGGATCGGTCCACTCGAATCTGGGTATGAAGCCTGAAGCCGCCACCGAGCGCCTTCTGCGCGCGGTGGGCAATCCCTGCCTCACGATTCTGGGACATCCCAGCGGCGCCCTGCTGCTGTCCAGGGCGGGGTACGAGTACGACGAGGAGAGGTTGTTCGCCGCCCTGAAAGCAAACGACGTTGTCCTGGAGCACAACTGCAATCCCCACCGTCTGGATCCGGACTGGCCGGCTCTCAAGGCAGCCGCGGCAAAGGGAATCCGCCTCGCCCTGTGCCCGGATGCCCACTCCCGGGAGGACCTCGCCTATATGCGCTACGGCGTGTTGATGGCCCGCAAGGCCTGGCTGGGAGCGCCGCAGATCTTGAACTGTATGAGCCGGGAGGAGATCGATGGATTTTTCCGCACAAGGAACAGCTGAACGGGCAGCCCGGATCTTCACGATCCTGGACAGGGAGTATCCGGATGCACGGCCCCACCTGGATTTCCGCAACGCCTTCGAGTTGCTGGTAGCCACGATTCTGGCCGCCCAGTGCACCGACGAGATGGTGAACAGGGTCACCCCCGATCTGTTCCGCGAGTTTCCGGATTCCGCTTCCCTGGCCGCTGCCGAGCCGGCCGTTGTGGAGCAGATGATCCGCAGCACCGGCTTCTACCGAAACAAGGCCAAGAGCCTGCTCGGTATGGCTCGATCGGTACAGGAGAAGTTCCGGGGAACGCTTCCCCGGAGCGTGGAACAGCTGGTACAGCTACCCGGGGTAGGGCGCAAGACAGCCAACGTGGTGGCGGGCAACTGCTACGGCCTGCCTGCGATCATTGT
>CAZFMD010000093.1:0-11630 GCA_964520025.1 uncultured Spirochaetaceae bacterium | reverse complement strand
AGAAGCCCCGATCCCCCCCGGTTAATCCGCCCAGACCCTGAAGAAATCCCCCGCGCCTGCTCTCCCCGCGGTTGATTCCGGAGGCGGCAATCACCCGGTCGGCAAGACGGGAGAAGGGCAGGGTCTGCATGTACACGACCCCCGGGCCGGTGAGGGTGGCGTAGAACAGGCCCTCTCCGCCGAACAGGGCGGTTTTGAAGTCCCCGACGAACTTGATGTCGTACTCCACCTGCTCCTCGAAGGCCACCAGGCAGCCGGTGTCCACCCGCAGGCTCTCTCGGTCCTGCAGGGTCTTTTTCAGCACGGTACCGCCGGCGTGGATGAAGGCCAGCCCGTCCCCGCTCAGGCGCTGGAGGATGAAGCCCTCCCCGCCGAAGAAGCCCGCACCTAACCGTTTTGTGAAGGCTACGGAGATGTCGATTCCGTAGGCCGAGCAGAGGTAGGCGTCCCGCTGGCAGAGCATCGGTCCGGTCTCGTGCAGGGCGGTGGCCAGGATCTTGCCGGGATAGGGTGCGGAAAAGGCGAGTTTTCGCTTGCCCGCACTCTCATTGTAGAAGGTTGTGATGAAGAAGGACTCCCCGGACAGAACCCGTTTCAGTCCCTTCATGAAGCCCCCGCCGGTGCCGGTGTGCACCCGGATCCCCTCTTCCAGGAACATCATGGCCCCGGCCTCGGCCTGGACCGCCTCCTGAGGATCCAGGGTGACGATCACCGCCTGCATGTCGTCACCCACCAGTTGGTAGTCGAGTTGATGCGCTTTTGCCATAGCATCCTCCTTGTTTGATTCACTGTAGCCGGTTGTCAGTTGGTTTTCTATCCCTTGGTTTTCCTCTCCTCCCGGCAATCGAAGCGGTACATGTCACGAGCCCTCTATTATAGAAAATTCGTGGATTTCAGTGTAACCTGTCCGGGGGGAGGAACGAATGCAGAAGATTGACTTCAAGAAGAGGCTCGGGGCACTGTACAGCGCGCCGGCCAAAGCACCGGTGCTTGTCGAGGTACCGCAGTTGAACTTCATCATGATCGACGGAGCTGGGGATCCCAACACCTCGGAGCAGTTCCAGCAGGCCGTGGAGTCGTTGTTCTCCGTATCCTACGCCCTCAAATTTCTTATCAAGAAAGGACCCTTGGCCATCGACTACGGGGTGCTGCCCCTGGAGGGTGTCTGGTGGGCCGAGGATATGTCCGCCTTCACCACCGCGGACAAGGCCTCCTGGAAGTGGACCCTGATGATCATGCAGCCTGAGTATGTTACCGGGGAATTGTTCCGGGAAGCTCTCGACCAGGTGAGGAAGAAGAAGGATCTCCCGGCCCTGGATCAACTGCGCCTGGAGTCCTTCCGAGAGGGGCTGAGCGCCCAGCTGCTGCACGTCGGCCCCTTCTCCGAGGAGGGCCCGACCATCCAGAGGCTCCACACTTATATAGAAGAAAACGGATACCACCGCACGGGCAAACACCGGGAGATCTATCTGAGCGATCTGAGGCGGGCGGCCCCGGAGCGGCTCAGGACGATCATCCGCCAGCCTATCGAGTAGGCTCTGCGCGTGCTGCGAGCACCCTTTTGCCTCAACCGAACAGCAGACCCTGCAGCTGCCGGGCGTTCTGGATCGCCTGGCCCCGGCTGTGGTTGTTGAAAATCACCAGCAGCAGCCGGGATTTAGCCAGCATCCGTTCGATCATGGGCAGCCATTCGGAAAGCTCCTCGGAGCTGTACAGATAGTCGTAGCGGCTGACATTGTCCCCCTTCCACCAGTTGGATGCGTTTCGTCCGTGGAAGCGCAGGTAGGCCAGCTCCGAACTGACAACCTCGGTGGGCCCGGGAAGCTTGGGCAGCCGCGGTTCATCCACGTTCACCACCGCGGCCCGCACCTGTTCTAAGCCCCGGTACACCGAATCCCGCTGCCACTCCCTGCTTCGAAACTCCACGGCCTTGGGCTGCTCGGCCAGAGAATCGCAGAGACGCAGCAGGTGCCTGCGGCACTCTGGGGTGTAGTGAAAGCTGAAGGGAAACTGCAGCAGGATCGCGGCCAGCCGGCCGGACTCGATCAGGGGCCGGATGCCCTGTTTGTAGCGTTCGACCTGTGTGGGGAAATCCTCGCCTATGTTGTGGGTCAGGCTCTGATGCGCCTTGACGGAAAAGCGGAACTCCGGGGGCGTTTTTTCGATCATCCGTTCCAGGGAGGAGGCATCGGGCTGGGTGTAGTAGGTGAAGTTGAGCTCCACCACGGGAAACTCGGTCGCATAGTGCTTGAGGAACTCCCGCTTGGGCAGCCCCGGCGGGTAGAACGGTCCCACCCAGTCCTGGTAGGAGTAGCCGCTGGTGCCGATTAGAACTGTGCCCATGGTTCATTACATTGAATTCTTGCAACTTTCGCAATACCTTTAAGGCATATGAAGAAAGTCATCGTGGTTCTTTGGGTGTTGCTGTGTGCCAATTCGGTTTTCTCCGCCACCGACGCGGAACTTTTCTCCGAGGCGGAGAGCTACTACCGTGCCGGTAACTTCCTGCTTGCCCTGGACACCTACGCCGAGTTTATCGACAGCTATCCCCTCTCCGACCGGGTTGCCGACGCCCAGTACCGGCGGGGGGTCAGTCTGTTCCGGCTGGGACGTTTCCGGGAAGCTCTCAGTACCTTCGATGAGATCGAACGGCGCTATCGCAGTACCCGGTACTTCGACTACATCTACTTCTGGCGGGGGGTGGCCTACTTCCGGCTGGAGGATTATCCCCGGGCCGAACAGTCCCTGGGAGTCTTTCTGCAAAGCGCGGAGGATCGGGAGCTCACACCCCAGGCCTATCTGTACAAGGCCAGGGCGGAAATTGCGTTTCAGGATTACCGGGGAGCTTCAGGCGATCTGGAGGACCTGGTCGAGGATTATCCGGGGCGCGAATCCGCCCAGTACGGCCTGGTCCTGCTGATGTACACCTATCTGCAGCAGGGCCGTTATCAGGAGATCCACGAGCTGGCCGCGGGTTCCGGCAGGGAAACCCTCTCCGAGCAGAGGCGGGATCTGTTCGATCTGTACACCGCCGAAGCGCTTTGGAACGACAACCGGGCCGAGGAGGCTCAAGTCATTTTCGATCGGCTTCGATCCGCTGAGGACACGGTAGCCGCCGTGGCCTATCGGCGACTGTTCGTGGCCGCCTCCCAGAGGGGCGAGCTGGATCGCATGGAGGCGCTGGTGCGTCAGGCGGAGAGTCGGTTTACCGCGGCTCCGGAAGTGCTCCGGGATCTCTGGGTCCAGGTTGGCGTGGAGAGCTACCAGCAGGGCAAGTTCGATCTTGCCGAGTACTTTCTCAACAAAGTCTGGAGCCTGCCGGATAAAGCCGAGATCTCCGAAACCGTGCCCCTCTATCTGGCGGAGCTTTCGATTGCAGTCGGGAACCTAAATCAGGCCGCCGCGGTTCTGGAGCGCTACCTCGAGGAAAATCCGAAGAGCGCCGATCTGACCGAGCTCAAGCTTGGGGATGTGCGGCTGCTGCAGGGCGACTACGAGGAGGCAGAACAGATCTACACCGAATATCTCGAGGACCATCCGGATTCCAGCATCTACCAGGAGGCCCTGTACCTGCTGGCCTATGCGCAGCTGCGGGGGGGAGACCTTGCTCCCGCCCTGGCCCTGGCCGAAGATCAGCTGGAACGGAAGACCGATGCGGCTTTCACGGATCTGCGGGCGGATTGGTACAAGCTGGCCGTAGAGGTGCACCGTCGGCGGGGGGACACGGCGGAGACGCTCAGCCGGCTGCGGGAGTACGCGGAGCTGTATCCGGAGGACCTGGCGGCGCGGATCGAACTGCTCAAGCTGCTGTTCACCTTGAAGGATTTCCGGGCGATTGTGATCGAAACCGATCGCCTCCGGCAGGAGTTTCCCGATCTGGAGGCTCTGGATCCATACGTGTACCTGCTGTCCAACTATCTGCGCGGGTTGGCTGAGATCAGCCGCAAGAGATATGCCAGCGCCCTGGAGGCTCTGAACAGGTTGGGTGCAGAGCAAGTGGCGCAGGCGGATCTGGACGCCATTTGGCCCTATACGCTCTACTACCAGGGATGGGCCTATTATCGCAGCGGCCAGTACGAGCAAGCCCGGAATCGAGTGACTGTTCTGCTGGACAGTTCCCCCACGCATCCGCTGCTGCCGCAGGGGCTGTTTCTGGCCGGTTGGGCCTCTTTCAGCATGGCCGATTACCGTTCCTCCTCCGGGTACTTCGCCCGCCTGGCCAAGATGAATACCCCGGAATCGGACAAATCGGCCTTCCTGCAGGCCCGAAGCCTGATCAATCTGCGGGACCTGGATACCGCCTCGGTGCTGCTCAAAACCCACTATACCACCAGGCCGGGTTCCGCCTTTGCCGATGATGCCCTGTTCGAGTACGCCGGTATCCAGGCCGAGCAGGGTAGGACCACCGAGGCGGCGGATGCCTATGGCCGCCTGGTCTCGAGCTATCCCCAGAGTCCCCTTGCCGAGGAGTCGCTGTACAAGCGGGGAGAGGTCTACAGCGCCGGCGGCCGTTATCAGCAGGCCAGAGACGCCTACTACGAGTACCGCACCCGTTTTCCCAGGGGCAAGCTCGTCGATGCCGCCCTGTACTGGGGGGGATTGGCCTCCTACCAGCTGGGCGAGCGCTTCGGCGCGGTCCTGCACTGGGAGCGGTTGCTGGAAAACTTCCCCTTGAGCCCCTTTCGCCCCGATGCGCTGCGCCGAACCGCCGAGGTGTATGCGGAGCGGGGGGACCAGAACAAAGCGATCGAGCTGTATACGCTGCTGAACGAGGAGTATCCGGAAGAGGCGGCGGTCTACAATACGACGCAGCGCATTGAAGAGCTGCGCTACTTGCTCCAGGGATTGAGTGACCGGGAAGCGGTGCTTTCCAGCATCATCGGAGCGCAAGGCGGAGCCACCACGGCCAAGGGCCGGGAGGCTATGATCGAACTGTCCCGCCTGTATATCTACGAGGGTTCCCGGCGCATGGATCTGGCCCTTGAGATGCTGCAGAAGGTGGTGGATCGGGGAGAGCCGGTGACCGCATCCCAGGCCCAGTTTCTCATCGGCGAGTACTACTACCGCAAGTCCGAACCGGTGCAGGCGGCCCGGGAGTTTCTCAAGGCCGGTTATCTCAATCCGGACGATCCGGATCAGATGGCCGCCAGCATCTTTCGGTCCGCGGAGATGATGTCTCTGGCGGGAAACAGGACGGACGTTCGGGAATTGGTCGGGAGGCTGGAGCAGCACTTCCCGGAGTCCCAGTGGACCGAGGAGGCGAAAAAGCTGCTGGAAGGGGGGCGACGCTGATGAAACCGCTGCTCACCGTGATCGTGCTGCTGCTGCTGTTGCTCTCGGGCTTCGGCGCCCTGTCCGCCCAGGAATCGGCTCCGGCTGTAGAACCGGAGGAGCCGGATATCGTTCTTCCCGAGGTTATCCTGAGAATCGAGGATTTCAGCGTCGAAGAGGTGAAGGCGGGCATCCCCGGACAGGAGGAGTTGGGTGCTCCGGAGCGAACAGTCCCCCTGCCCGAAGTCGGGGAATTGGATATCGAGGAGCCGGAAATCCCCATCGGATTTGACGAGAGTCGGGATCTGGTGGCCGGGGAGCGAAGCTCCGGACTTTCCGCCCAGGCGATTCTGGGAGCCGGGACCTTGAGTTACCTGTACAGCCAGATCGCTCTGAACCGGATCGGCGGGGAAGAGCCCCGCTTCAAGCTGCGCTTCCTGCACGAGATGCTCGACGGGACCGCCGGAACCACCGGGGCGGAAGCCGGCTCCGGTTTTCATACCCGGGAGGACCGTCTGGAGGCGGGCATCAAGTTCCATCTCGGGTCCCTGGGCCTGGAGTTCGAGAGCTTGTTCCAGGATCAGGAGAGGGGCTTTCAGCAGATCCCGAACATCAATGATTACATATCCCACGTGCATCGCCAGGGGGAGCTGAACGCCCGCCTGGAACTGCCCCTGGGAGAGCGCCTCACCCTTAAAGCGCAGGCCGATGGTTCCTTCGCCTCCCAGTTGCTCACCGGTACGACTCCAGGGGATGAGACCGAGCTCCTGCTCGCGCCAACGGCGGCTCTCGAGTTCGCTCACAAGAGCATCTGGCTGGGCCTGGAGGGGGATTACACCTACAGGGCTGTGCCCGGAGGCACGGCGGAGGAACTGCACCGCGGCGGACTGCAGGCTTACTTCGGAGCCGAGTTTCTGACGAACTACCGTTTCGAGGCAAAGGGCGGCTGGATCTGGAACAGCGACCTGGGTCACCTGTTTCCGTTTAGCCTCTCCCTCTCGGGAACCCCCTTTTCCACCTTCTCGTTTCAGGCGAGCGGAGGATACCGGATCGTGCCGCAAAACTACGCGGATCTGCTGGCCGGCTTTCCCCTGCCGGAGCTGCCCGCCACACCCCCCGAGGATGATCGAGGCTGGTTCGCCGACCTGGGGATGAGCTTCACCCTCACTCAGAACCTCTCCCTTCAGGTCCAGGCCCTGCTGGCCTGGAGTGAGGCCCTGCTGTGGCCTGACGGGAATCCACCGCTTCCGGCGAGCGGTTTGTTTGCCATTCCCCAGAATCCCGCAGTGCAGCTCAACACCGACGCCCGACTGCGCTGGAATCTGGGCGCCCTGATCACCCTGAGTGCAGGGCTACATACCGAGTTTCTGGATCGAGCTCCGGAAGCTCCGCTACATTCGGGAGTCGTGGAGATCCAGGGCAGCAACGACACCGCTCGTTGGGGCGGCGATGCCAGCCTGGAGTTCGCCATAGGAGATGCGTCGCTCTCGCCGCTGCTGTCGGCGGGGGGATTCTACAACATCACCGACACGATCTCCCTGATCGCCGAAATCGAGGATCTTCTTCATCCCATATTGGGAGATACGGTATATAACACCCGGTTGCCCACCGGTGGGCTCTACGCTTGGGAGTATTACGAGGCTCCCGGGCTGAGGGGAACTGTAAAAGTGCAGATCAATCTGTAGGAGCGAAGCTATGTTAGAAGTCATTATGAAGGGCGGCATCGTCATGTACTTTATTCTGCTGCTCTCCCTGATCGCCGTGGTGATCATCATCGAACGCCTGCTGTTCTTTCGTCACATTCGCGTCGACGAGGAGAGCCTGATCAGGCGGCTGAAGTCAACCCTGGAGAAGGGGCATCATGACGAGGCCATGGCCATCTGCGAGCAGCACCCAAGCCCCATAACAAACCTGATGAGAGTCGGCATCGAGTACCGCAATCAGCCCAAGCAGGTGATCCGGGATGCCATTTTGGATGCGGCCAGTCTGGAGACGCCGAAGCTGGAGCGTTCCCTCTCGGCTCTGGGCACCATTGCCACCCTGGCCCCGCTTCTGGGGTTGCTGGGTACGGTCACCGGCAACATCCGGGCATTCGGGGTCCTGGGACAGTTCGGGGCGGTGGGGGATCCCGGACTGCTGGCCCGGGGCATCGCCGAGGCCCTGATCACCACGGCCGCAGGAATCATCGTGGCCATCCCGGCGATCATCTTCTACAACTATCTGGTCACCAAGGTGAATCATATCATCCTGAGACTGGAGAACAGGGTGAACGAGCTGGTACTCCTGCTGGAGGGATCGGGCGATGCGCTTTAAACGACGGCTGTCCACACAGTCGGCTCCGAACCTGATACCCATGATCGACGTGGTGTTCCAGCTGGTGGTGTTCTTCATGGTTTCCACGACCTTCATTATCACTCCGGGAATCTCTCTGGTGCTTCCCTCCTCTCAAACCGCGGAATCGGTGGCCATGAGCAAGCTGGTGATCACCGTGGTGGCCAGGGATGAGATCTACTACAACAAGGAACAGCATACCCTGGCCAGCCTCAGCGGTCGTCTGGCTGAAATCACCGAGGTGGAGAAGGAGCAGATCAAAACCGTGGTGCTGGAGGGAAACCGGACCATCTCCTACAGCCTGCTGGTGGAGATCCTTGATGTGCTTCGCATAAACGGTTTCAAGGGAGTCAACCTCAGAACCCGGGATCGATGATGATACGCGAACGATTGGTAGTCAGCGTACTTCTCGCCATTCTGGTTCACTTCATCCTGCTGCTGGTACTCCAGCTGGTTCTGAAGCTCGAGCGAACCCGGATTCCCGAGTACACCGGACCGCTGTACGTTACCCTGGGAGAGACCCCGGATGAGGCCCCGGTGATCGAAAAGGCGGAAGAACCCAGGCAGCTGCCGCCTATGGAGAGGGAACAGCCCCGGGTCGAACAGAGCTCCACGGAGCTGGGCGGAGCAGCCTCCGGCCTGCCCCTTCTGCGCCCCGTGCCGACCCCGGAGACGACCCGGGAGTCCACCACTGCTCCCCGAACGGGGCTGCGCTTCCTGGATCAGCCGGAGACGCCCAGCAGCGACGAGCGCTATCTTCCCCCAGAGCCCGAAGGCTACCAGAGCCCGCCGGCACCGACTCAAACCACCCGGGAGCCCGTTCCGGCGCAAGAAGTGCCGGCGCTGGGGCAGGCCGAGGTCAGGCCCGCGGAAGAGGCGGAACAGCCCTCGGTCCTGGATCTCGGGAGCCTTGATTCCAGCCTGACCCAAACCGACGATGCGGGCACCCAGAGCGGAACTCGGGATGGGGGACCAACCTCCCAGCCGACCACCGGCGAACAGTCCACCTCCGCCCAGGAGGGGAGGGAGGGGATCGTGATCCTCTGGGATGATCCCTCCCAGGGACGGGAGCCTACCTACACGCCCCGTCCGCAGATACCAGGCTGGGTTTCCGAGCAGGGATTGCGCCTCCAGGTGGTGGTCTCTTTTGGATTGACTCCCCAGGGGGTGCTGCGGGATGTCAAGGTGGAGCAGGGTTCTGGGTACAGCGATGTGGATGCTGCGGTGCTGGAGGCCCTGAGGCGCTGGAAGTTCCGCCCCGTTTCCTCAACCCGTACGGTCAAAGGCCGCGTCCCCTACACGATCATCCCGGACTGATTCGGTACGCGGTACCGCAGGGGTGCTGGCTCGAGGGCTGGCCGTTTCAAGGGCTTCGATTTTTTCCGGTGCTGAAATACTCAGGAAAGTGGTAAAATCCAAAGTTTTTCTTAGGGTTTTGCCAGATATCCGAGGGTTTGCTACCCACTTTTCCCAAAGCGGGTACAGATCAGATCAGCTCTGGTTCAAATCCTGCTTGCCGGTGAGCTCCTCGATCCGGATCTCGATTACGGCCACCCCTTGGATCGACCGCTGGGAGAAATCGAAGCTCCTTCCAGCGTACTTTTCCATGAGCAGCTGCAGGGCGCGGAGCTTGTCTTCCGCCTCTTCCACGATTCGTGCCCTGCCGAAGGCGATCAGGCTGCGATAGTTGGCGCTGAAGTCGCAGGCCTTGTCCGCCGATTTCAGCCCGAGGAACTCATCGATCTCCACGCACACCCGGGGATTTTCGCCGAGCATGGAAATCTTTTTCCCCGCCCGAGCCGAGTGGATGTAGATCCGTCCCTCCGCGTGCACGAAGTGGACGGGCACCACGTAGGGGTAGTTCGCCTTGGGCGCATCGGCACGGGGTCTCCCGGCGGTAGGCCCACCGTCCCCCTGCGAATCCAATCCCGGCGCCAGGCCGAGCCGGCAGACCGGCGCGCTGCGGAGAAGTTCCTCGAGAACCTCCCGGTTTTGAATCTCCTTTTCCCTGCGTCTCATTGTTTCCTCTCAAACCCCGCATTGCGGGACTTGACGGCAGGTCCCGAAGCGGCTAAATTTTAAAATGAAGTGGGGTGGTTCCACCAGGGGCGAGGGCCGATCGACCCTCGTCGGGAGCCTGAGATCACACCCGTTGAACCTGATCTGGATAATGCCAGCGCAGGGATCCTTCGGCGGTCCATCCACACTCGTCATTCTACTCTAAGGCTGTTCGACGTACAACGGACAGTTGTGCCGGTAACGGCAGGCGAGGAGGTGTTCCATGTACAAAACTAGGTCCAATCGATTGTCCCGGCTGTTGGCAGCCTCGGTAGCGCTGGCGGCGCTGTTTGCCGCCGCAACCGTGGCCGCCACGCCGGTGGCGGAGACAGAGGCACAGCTGGTCATCTATGCCTACGATTCCTTCGTGTCCGAATGGGGACCCGCTCCCCTGGTCATTCCCAAGTTCGAGGAGCTTCACGACACGAATGTCGAGATCATCTCCGTCGGGGATGCGGGGCAGGTCCTGAACCGGGCCATCCTTGAAAAGGATCATCCCAAAGCGGACATCATCCTGGGAATCGACAACAACATGCTCTCGAGAGCCCTGGAGGAGGGCGTGCTCCAGTCGTATCGCTCGTCGAATCTGGATGCGATCCCGGAACAGCTGATCTTCGATAGGAGCTACGCGGTGACGCCATTCGACTACGGATACTTCGCCTTCGTCTACGATTCCGAAGCCCTCGAAAATCCACCGAAGTCCCTGGAGCAGCTCACCGATCCCCGCTTCCGCAAGCGGATCATCGTCCAGGATCCCCGCACCTCGAGTCCCGGATTGGGATTTCTCCTCTGGACCATCGCCGTGTACGGGGAGCAGTACCTGGAGTACTGGAAGAGACTCCAGCCCAACCTGCTCACCATCACCGATGGATGGGATACGGCCTACGGGATGTTCACAAGCGGAGAGGCTCCCATGGTGCTGAGCTACACCACCAGTCCCGCCTACCACGTGGAGTACGAGCAGACCGAACGCTACCGGGCGCTGCTGTTCAAAGAGGGCAATTACCTGCAGATCGAGGGAATGGGCATACTCAAGGGTGCTCCTCATCCCGGGATGGCCCGGAAATTCATCGATTTCATCCTGACCGAGGAGTTCCAGTCGGAGATTCCCCTGACCAACTGGATGTATCCTGTTAATCCGGAGGTGCCCACGCCGGACTCCTTCCGCTTCGCCCCCAAGCCGGAGGGCTCCCTGCAGCTTCCGGCCGAAGAGATTCGCAAGAACCGAGACCGCTGGATCAACGCGTGGGTAAAACAGGTCAGTCGCTAGAGCTGGCGCTCCCGCGGGACAGGCGGAGGGGCGCGGGAGCGGGGATGCTGTTCGTCCTACTGCTGGCCCCGGCCGCGTTTTTGCTGCTGTTCTTCTACTTTCCCCTTGGGAGTGTGCTGGTCGGCGGGCTGACCGACCGAAGCGGCCGGTTCAGCCTCGCAGTCATTACCTCCCTTCTGGGGGATCCGTACTACCTGAGGATCATCGGCTTCACGGTTTGGCAGGCGATCCTCTCCACCCTGCTGTCCGTGCTCATGGGCCTGCCCGGTGCGTACCTGCTGGCCCGATACGACTTTCGGGGCAAGCGCCTGATTCAGGCCCTGACCACCGTGCCCTTCGTGTTGCCCTCGATCATCGTGGTGCTCGGATTCGTGCGTTTTTTCGGAAACAACGGTATCCTCAACCGTTTCCTCATGTCCCTGTTCGGTCTGTCCGAGCCCCCCTTGAGGATCCTCTATTCGCTGCAGGCGATCCTACTGGCCCATGCCTTCTACAACTTTCCCGTGGTCGTACGCATCGTCTCCTCGCTGTGGCGGCGGATCCATCCCTCCACGGAGGAGGCGGCCCGCAGCCTGGGGGCTCACGGCCTGCGCCTGTTCTGGCGCGTTACCCTGCCCCAGATCCTTCCAGCACTGCTGTCCGCCGCCGCCCTGGTTTTCATCTTCTGCCTGCTCAGCTTCGCCATCGTGCTGGTGCTGGG
>CAZFMD010000092.1:0-11827 GCA_964520025.1 uncultured Spirochaetaceae bacterium | reverse complement strand
GGCATGGTTGCAGCTGTCATCAGCAGATCCTCTCAAACCGGTACCAGGACAGGTTCCGGCTCTTGTCTTCACGGTTACGAATCTCCCACCCGAGCGGGCGGAAGTAGTCGTTCATCTCGCCAGCGTTGTTGAAGCGCTGGGTATACTTGCTGGTGATTTCCTGGATGCGGCTGACCGGGCACCACTCGGGCCAGTAGTTGCGCAGAAGCCAGTAGAGTTCGTACTTCGCAGTCCCCTCTCGCCACTTCGGATTCGGCGGCGGAGGACCATCGGTCACGACCGCGAATTCCATGTCCAGCTGGGCGGCGACTTCAGGCATCCGGATCCCTCGGCTTGCGGCCCTTCTTCACGCCCTCCCGCTGCCAGCACCGATGGCAGTACTTCCCGAAGCCCTTGTGATTGCAGGTGAAGATCTTCTTGCGCCTTCGCCGGCGGCTCACGATGCCTCCTTAAATCCCTGCGATAGCATCAGGATGATCACGCAGTCGAGGGTTGCCCCATCGAGGTTGCCAATGATCATGTTTTTCAAGGCGAGCAGGGTTAAAACCCCAACCATTGCGACCCTGAAAAAGGTCCACAGCACCCTCAGCTCTGATTTGCTGTCCCGCATCAGGCGCCGATCCCGAGCGCTTCCCGGATTTCTTCGCTCTTCTCCGGACCGTGTTTGATGACTCGGAACAGATGATCATCGGCCCGGCCAGATACGGCACACATTGAGGCAATCAGAAGCCCGAAAATGCCACCGACCATGAAGCACAGAAAAGCCGCCCATGCAGGCACCTTGATGCCACTCGTCACGAACCAGCCGATACCGGTGATCATCACCCCGAGCATGATCCAGGGGAATGCAGCGGCTACGAAGGCACCTACTCGTTCCGCGAATACACCGATACGCTTAAGCGCCCGCCCGAGAGCACGCAGGATTCGTTTCATGTGGTCACCTCTTCCGATTGATGGTTGACCGCAGAGCCAGACCGGCGCCCGTAGCAATGAGGAGGAGGCCGGCAGAGACGACGAGACGCACCCAGAGCGGCCAGGTCATCGGAGAAACGCCTGCCAGCCGAAGTACAGGACGGCGAAGACGATTGTCGCCCAGCCGGCCCGATCGAAAGTTCGCCATTTCATTGTCCCTTCCTCGTTCCTACGGGGAGCAGCGCGCCGAGCCAGTCTCTGGCCTGACAATAGGTGCTCGGCTTTCCCTGAGCGCCGCTCCCCGTTTGTTTGTGGCGGGGGACGGTCCCCGGTCGTTTCCGGACAGGCCCGCTGAGGCCTGCTCTAGACCCGCCGCCCCCCTGGTTTTTCTGTGCGGGGGCACCGGAACCGCCGCTGTTCCGTTTCAACAGGACTACCTCAGTGAGTTGTGCCCCCGCGTCACTCATGCCGACTCGCTCACGAGCTCGGCGGTTTCCTGCGTCTGCTCCGGGACTTCCTCAGGTTCCCCGGGGACTTCCATCGCCCAGTCCGCCATCACCTGGCTCCGGCTTTTCGATTCGTCGAATTCCACCAGCAAGACCTGGTCGACCGTGTTCTTGACCTCGTCGACGTGCGTCACCACCAGGACCTGCTCGAAGGTTGCCTTTAGGCGATCCAGCAGGTCGGTGACGTTCCGCCGGCGGGTCTCGTCGAGGGATCCGAAAGGCTCATCAAACACGAGCAAGGAGAGAGGGTGACCGGCCCGCTCGGCGATCATCTGACTGATCGCCAGGCGCAGGGCGATTGAGGAGATGTCCTCGGTGCCACCGGAGACGACCTCCATATCGAGGCCGCCTTCCTGCAGCACGACGTCGAATTCCTCCGTCAGCGTGACCGCCTCGTGACGGCCGTCTGTGAGAATGTGGATGAATCCGCTGGTGAGTTCCTCGAGTTCGGGGCGGATCGAGGCGGCCATGGCGGTCCTGAAGTCCGCCAGACGCTCGGAGGCGCGCTCGTGTATCCGTAGGGACTCCTGCTTCGCATTCAGGGATTCCGCGCGCTCGTCGTAGCCCTGCAGGGCCTTCTCTGCCCTCTCCAGGCGGTCGCGGGCCCCCTTCAGAGCCTCCTCGGCCCGGGCCCGGGCAGTCTTCGCCCCGGTCAGGTCCTCTCGCGCTTTCTCCGTGTCCCGGAAGATCTCTTGATGTCTCTCGGCATTGAATCCGAGCACCTCGATATCCCGGTTGACCTCGGTAATAACCTCCTGGCCGAGATCGACCTGCTTCGTCCTGCGCTGCTTCTCCTCCTGGATGGAGGGAAGGCGGTCGGCAAGCGATCGGTCCGCCCGGACCTGCTCCTCGAGCTTTTCGAGGTTCTGGATCCGGGTTTCAACCTCGGTGAGCCGGTCCTGGTTGTAGGCCCCGCCAGGCATACCGGCGAGCTCGTTGCGGTTCTCAGAGAGGACCTGCTCCTTTCGGGTGACCTCTTCCTGAATCTCCCGGATGCGGGTGGTGATCTGCTCCCGCTTCTCACGAGCCTGCTTCACGGCTGCAGCCCGTTCCTGCAGCTCCTCGATACGAGCCTGGAGCTCCATCTCCTCGTCGGTCGGAGATTTCAGGGAATCGATCTTCTTCTGCAGGTCGATCGCATCCTTCTCCGCCTGGGTGACGATCTCGCTCAGAGCAGAGTGGATAGTGTCGTAATCCTCGCCGATCACTTTCGTGCAGGTTGGGCATTCTCCGTCAGGGCCGAGAGCTGATATCGTCTGCAGCTGCTTCCCGATTTCTTCACTCCTCGAGAGAGCTACTGCTCGTGCTTTCTCCGCCTCAATCAGACGGGTCTTTCGGTCCTCCTGGAGGACGGGGAGTTCCTGCTGGGCCTCAGAGAGACCGATGAGATTTGCCATCGGTTCCTCTGGTATCGATCCCGCGAACTCGTCTGCCTTTTCCTTCAGGGCGGAGATCTCGGAGGTCTGTTCGTCGATCAACTTCTGCAGGCGGATCCGCTCGTTGGCTCTAGCCTTCGCCTCCCTGATCGAGTCGCGTTCCTCTCGCAGGATCTTCAGGTCGGCCAGCTGCTCGTCCGCCTTCGCAACCCTCTCCCGGGCCTCCGTGGCCTTCTCTTCATCGTTCCTCAGGCGGGTGAGCTCACGCTCGGCAGAGTTGATCTCGCCCGATGCCTGGGTGCGCTTCTGCTCCAGTTCCCGGTGCTGGTTCTGCTTCTCCGTGGAAGTATCGAGGGCTTCCTTCGCCGAGGTGTACTGAACCTCGGTGTCGGTTACTTTCTGTTCCGCTTCGTGGTGTGCAGACTGTTCGGCAGCCTCCACAGCCTGGGCCACCCGCTTCTCCTCCTCGAGCGGCTCCCGTTCCCCGAGGCCCTCCTTCAATCCCTGCACCTCGTTCTTCAGGGCGTTCTTCGTCGCCCTGCAGGATCTCAGCGCCTGGTCGACCTTCCCCACCCCCATGAGCTTCAGCACGAACTGCTTCCGATCGGTACCGCCCATGATGGAGAGCCGGTTCAGATCTTTCTGCCGGCAGAGGTAGGTGGCGCTGAACTCGTCGAGGTCCATCCCAAGGATCCGGGGGATCATCGAATCAACACCGCTGATGCTCGCGGCGACAGGTGTCGCCTGGCCCTCGATCTTCAGCGAGGCGTCATTCTCGGTGCGCTTGCAGCGGTAGACCGTCCCGCCCACTTCGAACACGAGCTCGCCACGGGCGATCTGACGGCCTGTGGCGCCGGTCCAGCGGATGCTCTTCACCGTTCCCCGGGTGGCCCGGGCGCCGAACAGGATCCACTCGACTGCCTCGACGACCGTGCTCTTCCCGCTCTCGTTCGCTCCGAGGATCCCGGTCAGTCCGGTAATCGGAAAGGTGATCTCGGTATCCGCGTGCTGGCGGAAGTTCTCCAGCTTCAAGCTGATCAGCTTCATGCCGGCACCTCCTCCGTCTCCTCCTCCGGTGGGAAGAGGTAGCCCATGGCGCAGTCCCGGACCTCCGGCGGGTCTTCCTCGAGGAAGGCCACGGCCTCGTCGCGTAGGGAACGCCCCGCCCCGTCCCGGCGGTCGCCGAGATCGGTTGCTGTGCGCTCTGCGTATCGGAGATCGAGATAGAAGTGGAGGCAGTGGGCTTTGAGTTCGCGGACCAGCTTCCAGTCGATCTGGTCGCGATCGCCGCGGGGGAAGTTGTCGACCTTGACGCGGAAGATGCTGTCCTCGGGGATGTACCCTCCATCGAGGAGGCGGAGGAGTTCCGAGTTCACGCTCTCAGCGTCGATCGCGTCGATGTAGACGTAATCCTCGTCTTCCTCCTCGTTCGATCTGAAGACATGGTCGACCATCTCCCTGGTGGAGACCGTCACGAACTCGTGCGTCTGGTTCGCCGTGTCGAAGAACACCAGGCCCTTCGGATCATGCTCGTTCCAGATATTCGAGGAGGTCCGTTCGAGTGAACCGGGGTAGAGAACGATCCGGTCGGGAACCAGCTGGGTGTACTCGTGGTAATCGCCGACGATGATCGCATCCCAGCGGTCGGCTTCCCGGCCCATGTCGAGGGCTCCTGCCCCTCCGTAGAAATGGGGTAGTGCCTTTCCGTCGACAGAGGTCTTTACCGCGGCGTGCAGGAGTAGGATGTTCGTGTCCGCATCATCTGCGGGCTCGAGCTTGTAGGAGAACTCTTGGCCGAGCTTCACGAAGGGAAAACATGCCACCGCCACCTTCTCACCGGTGGACGTCTCGAACCGTACCCGGCCAGGCTCGGTCAGGATATGAACCCGGGCGTAATCATCCGGGATCACGATCGGTGAGAGGGTCTCGGAGGTCTTCGCCGCATCGTGGTTGCCCTGCACGATGACGATCTCCGCCTCGGTCTCCTCTACTATCCGGAGAATCCCGTTCCGCCAGGCCTTCACGGAGTGGATTCCGACCCGGGGATGGTGGAAGACATCCCCGGGGATCCCCACGAAGTCCGGACCTGCCTCACAGATCCGATCGACCGCCTGCGCCCATGCGCGCTCGACATCCACCTCCCGGGCATTCCGGCCGTCGATCATGGCCGAAAACGCCCGGAATCCCAGGTGGAGGTCGGAAGTGGCTGCCCCCCTCATGACAGGAGGTCCTGCTGGGCTTCCCCGTCTGCCAGGGTCGCGAGGTGGTTGTTGAGGAGGTTGTAGTCCTTCAGGGTGTCGGGCTCGTGGCCGAGAACCTCCTGGGCAACTGCGGCGGGATCCAGACCGAGGACCTCACAACCGTCCTTGAACATTGAGATCGGCCCCGCTGTGAGTTCCTGAAAGGCCCGCTGGTACTCATCCGGGCCCCAGTCCTTCGTGGATTCGGGAAGCCCATGCTCGGCCTGCCAGGCCTTCCGGTCCTCGATCCCCGCCTCTCGCAGTGTTGCGAAGAGGCGTTTTCGGTCGTCCTCCTCATTCCAGGAGGGCTCGGAGGCTTCCGGTTCGGAGGGAGCGGCCTCAGGCTCTTCCTGCTCCTCGGAGATCCTCCCGGTCTCCGGGAGATCGACCGCCCCCTCCTCTCTCGCTGCCTCGGGCTCACCGTTGCCGGTGTGTACCGCCTGAGGCTCGCCAGCGGCTGGCGCTCCGTCTGTATTCCCGTTGGTGATGATCTCGAATTCGGCCTCGATCGCTTCCTCGGCCTTCCGGACCTGCTGTTCGTAGTCCTGCCCCCAGGCAGCGAATGCCCGGGTGGAGGCCCGACGCAGGCTCCGCGTCCGTGCCGTCTTTGCAGGTTCGGCGTTACCGACCGGATCCGGCTGATACTCGTATTCCTTCCCGGTCTGCCGGTTCTTCTTCTTCTCCTTCGGTCGCCCACCAGCCCAGTTGCATTCACGCACGCAGATGAGCCAGGAATTGAGATCGGTGATCTCACCGGCGCGGATCTTCTCGAGGGGAGCGGCGTCGATGAACCGGTAGATCGAGGTCTCAATCACCACCTCCGCCCATGCCGGTGGGCTCCAGCTGACACGTGCGTCCCGGATTTCCTCGGCCATCTCCTCGGCTTCGAATGCCCGGGTGGTGTACTCCGCGGCCTTTGCCTCGTCAGTCGGTTTGATCTCCTTCGCCATCTCTCGCAGCTGCTTCGCCTTGTCCTCGTGGGCTGCCTGTACTGAGGGCGAGAGATCGCGTTGATCGAAGTGGTGGAAGTGTGGGCTCCGGTTGATCTTGTCGGACCAGAACGCCGCGTTCAGGTAGGGCTTGCCTCCCAAGATATCGACCTGGGTGAGTGGGTTCGCACCGGTGATCCGGCAGAACACCGCCAGGGCATACCGCGTCTGCTCTGAGAACTGAGTTCCCCTTACGGCACTCGTCCCGGATCCCCACTCCATCCCCTCGAGTGTTCGGAAGATCTCGTTCACTTCCTTCCGGTACGCGACTACTGCGGTGCCGCGCTTCCGGATCTGCTGTATCTCCTCGTCCGAGGGAGCATGCTGGAGCTCCGCAGGAACCGGGAGTGTTGAAGTTGCCTCTGTCATCGTTCTCCCCTCACGCTAGGGATTGCAGCGCCGGAGTCGATGGTCGGCCTCGGCGCCTTTTCGTCGTCAGGTGTTTCTCGATCTCTCTGATGTCGTACTTGCGGAACCCCCCCACCTCTATCATCGCCTCTGACGGTATGAGACCTCTCAGCCGCCAGCGACGAACGGTGTCAACGCTTATGCCGAAGTGCTTCGCGGTCTCTTTGAGGCTGAACCACTTCTGCGTCACGCTCGTGCCTCCCGGTATTCCCGGCTGTTGACGTAGGCCCGGGTCGCCCGTTCGATTGCGGATGCCCCGCCAGCCACCAGGCGGGCCCGTTTCCACGCCCGCCTGATCTCCCTCCATATCCGCTGAGCCCAGGTCATCGTTCGACCTTCGCCAGGGATCCCATGCGGGCAATCGCACGGTGGGCCTCCTCGGTCACCCGATCCACCAGGCGGCCCTCATCCTCGGTGACTACGTTGTCGGCCAGGACCTCCTCGACGGTGCGCGCCTGATCATCTGCGCTTTGCATACCCTCCAGTTCGATCCGGGCCCGCGCCTCCGGATCCACGCTGTTCTCCCAGATGACTCTCGGCACCGTCCACCAGGGCAATCCCATGTCCCGGTAGAAGGCGTTCATGATTTGGGGGAGTTCGAGGCGCAGGTGTAGTTCGAGGATCTGGAAGGGGTGCGGCGGCGGCTGGTCAGGTTCGTAGAGGCGGTAGGCAGTTCGGCGGGAAACGCCAAGGACATGCATGATGATATCGCGCGAGAGTGTGCTGCCCCACTCCTCCTGGATAACCCGCTTGACGGTTGGAAGGTCTGGGCGCCGCGCCTTCGAGGCGAGCATCCGGGCGAGTTCCTCATCAGTATGTTTCATCGTGGCACCTCCTCACGCTGGAGTGCCGTTGACACCCCGGAGGGTGTCAGACAGGTTGAGGCTCAGTGGCCGCCCGGTATTCCTCCGCGAAAGCCTCGATGTCGGAGCGGAGGTAGACGAACCAGCGACCAGCATCGACATTGTGCGCGAGGTGGTGGAGCCGGCCCCCCTGCTTGGATTCGACCTGAACCCAACGCTGGGACATGCCGATGATTTCCGCGGCCTCGCGCGTTCCGATGAATTGTTCTGTCGTAGTTTTCATAGCTACGGCGCAGTCTAAAGTAACTTACGCGTGCGCGCAAGTGAAAAATGGCGGCAGTGGAAATTCATTTCAGGGGTGACTGAATTGCCCGGCTTGCTTCTTGCGCATCAGCGAAATCTCGGTGAGTATTACCGCATGCCCGAAAAGCGCAAGGACACCAAGATTATGAGCCCAGAAGAGAAGCAGCGAATGGGCGATGCAATTCGACGGCTGCGAAACAAGCACGGGCTCTTGGCAAAGGAATTGGCAGCTCTCTCAGGAATACGAGCAGAGACCATCAGTTCCTGGGAGCGCGGGCATACATTCCCGGACTGGCCCCAGCTTCAGGCAGTCGCTGAAGCACTTGATATCCCCATGGCCGAGATCATCGCCGAATACGAAGGCATTCAGATCTCAGTCGGAGGTGGCCGCGTCTCAGAAGAAGTAGCCGACTACATCAGACAGGCCGCAGAGCAGGGCGGCCAGCGCGCCCTTGAAAATTTCTTATCCGACATCAAGCGAAAGACCGAAACAGAAAAGGAGGGTGGCTGAGGCGGCGGCCAAGTCGGCCGCATATTCTCCTGACTATCAATTACGGGGGGTGATGGCACTCAAGAGAACAATACCACTGAAAACCGGAATCCGAACGATCTGGAAGGGAGACCATGAAGGCGTTACCACTGATTACCGCGACTATTCTTCTCATTTCATGTTCATCAGAATCAAACCCAACTAACCCCGGGCCCGACACCGATGCCATCCTCGCTCAGGGAGTAAACCTGAGCATCATCCAGGGCAATGGCCAGATTGCGGCCGTAACAGACACGCTCCCCGACGCCTGCATCGTGGAGGTGCGGGCGCCTGGGGGGGCGCAGGATATCGGGAATCCAATCCCCGGCGTCCTGATTAATTTCGTGGTTACCGAGGGCGGCGGATCCGTCTACGCCGGCAGCGCCCTGACCGACACATTGGGGAGGGCTGCAGATCTCTGGGCGCTCGGAGTGACCGCCGGAGCCCAGCGTATGCAGGCCCGCGCAGTTCGCTCGGACGGAACCCCGGTCGTGTATGAAACCTTCGAGGCAACGGCCGAGCCAGGCCCGCCGGCAGAACTTGATATCGATGTCAATTCGATACGAGCTTTCGTGGATCAGCCCTTGGTTCTGTCAGACTGGATCACGTGTGAGGATCAGTATGGCAATGCAGTGATCTGGACGGGTGGGGACGTAGAGATCACAACCGATCATGAATTCATATCAATCGCTGGTGACACCTTGATGTCGGGCTCTGAAATCGAAACAAACGTTCATGTTTCTGCCGGGGATCTCAACCTCAGTTCCCCCCTGTATTTCTTCCACGATCTCACCGAATACGATTGGACTGCCACCTATGCCCTGATCGACAGCGTAGGCATCGACTCGATCGTCGTTTCGTTAGAATCGACAGCCGTTGAGTACTACAACGGACCGGACACCTGGCCAGAAGATGACAAACTCGCATTCTCAATGACCCTGAGCGGGAACTACACATACTTCTGGTCTAATGGAGCATCGACGTCGATTGACATCACGGGAATCTACCGAACGTTCTATCAGAAGGTGGGATCCCTCGGAGCTGTCTGGTGGCATAACGGATACAACGGCACCAGCTACGGGGGTGTCAGCTGCACCAATCTCTCTCCGCTCACCTATAAGGATCCCGGAGGATCGGCCATCTGGCTCTACTACGGAGACGATGCATTCAGGGATTACCGCGAATGGGAAGGATGGAGAAAGGCTGTTCTGGTAGGCACTCCAATACTGTGAGGATCCGATAAGGAAATCATGAGGTATACATCTACGCTTCTCGTGTCATTAATGTTGCCCCTCTCGGTTGCCGCACAATCTGCCATTCCTGACACTGTCGGCACTTTAGCGGCATCAACCATCACCCTGGGTGCAACCTTCGGGAACATATGCTCGGACGAGACCGGGGAAGACGTTAAAGTGGATACCGGCTTCTCCATCAGCAGTCAGGCAATGTTCTGGGGTCGAACCTTCGGATTCATCGCCGGCTATGACGGGTCCCATTCTCGCTCGGTCTCGGGCACGGGCAACAAGGTGTCTCAGAATGTCGCATGGGCGGGATTGTGTCTGGCTGCGGGGTCCGCAAACTCCGACTCCTGGATATTCGTTCACCCGACAGTCAACTATGCCTGGTGGAGATTCGATCATGAAGAAGGTTTTACTGTGAAGGGTGGTCTGGGTTATGGTGCGGGCTTTCTCGTTCTCGCGCCCCCTGTTTCAATAAGCGTCAGGTACCATCGCCTTGAAGGATCTTTGACGGCATACGGAATCACAGTCGACATGTATTCCAGTAGCATCTGGGTAACATTCGGTTATGGATCGCGCCCCCAGAAAGCGGGTTAATTCTTCGCGATAACGCCTATCACAGGGAGGACGTTCAATGAAAACCTGTCCATACTGTGCAGAAGAAATCCAAGACGACGCCATCAAATGCAAGCACTGCGGATCGATGTTGGAGGGAGAAGGAACCGACGAATCACGGCTTCAACCGGAGGCCAATGAGCCCTCACAGCAGAGCTTCTCGCTCGGCGGTTCATTGTCTCTATTGATATTCATCGTTCTGGCAGGTGTTCTTGCATATTTAGCTATTTCTTCAGGGCTGATAGATCTCAGCCCCGCTAGTTATGAACTTCAATATAGCGTAACCGGATCAGCCGTGTCCGTTTCGCTTACATATACTGACCCTGATGGGGGCACTGCGCAGATTGCCGAAGCCGATCTTCCATGGGAACTATCCTTTACAGCTTCAAGCGGATTTTTCGCTCAGGTAATGGCCCAGAATAAAGGAGCCACCGGAAGCGTTCGCGCCAGCATATTAGTCAACGGAGAGCTCTGCAACGATACTTCAAGCAGAGGAGAATATGTGATCGCTCATTCAACGTATATGATCCCATAACATGCTCCACGTCGGTCTCTACAAGTGCTCCCGGAGCAAGTACTGGTATGTCGACATCCCGGCAGCGCTCTCCCCCACTGGCAAGCGCTTGAGGAAATCCACCGGGACGAAGGACAGGCGGATCGCAGAAAGGATCAGGTCACAGAAAGAGGATGAGATCATCCACTGGGGCCTCGGGTATCCGAAGAATCCGGAAGTGGAGGAATTTCTGAAGGCCTACCTCAGCTACTCTCGGATGAAGAAAGACCCGAAGACAACTTCGCTCGACGAGAGGACGCTGACAAAATTCATCGGCCGCCTGGACGTTTCTCGCGTCGGACAGATAACACGCCAGCACGTCGAGGCATACCTGGGTTCACGGCGGAAAGCAGGCAAATCGTCGGCGACCATCGACCAGGACAGGCGGGTGATCACCACGGCCCTCAACTGGGCTCTGAAAAACGGTCTCATCGCCAGGAACCCGGCCACCGGGATCTCGCTCAACGTCCAGGATGCACGCAAGTACATCTTCAGCGATGCGATGTTGGCCCAGATATTCGATCAGGTCCGCGGGGATCCTCGGCACCGGGATCTCTGGCTCTTCCTGCTCTACAGCGGCATGCGGATATCTGAGGCACTGGCTGTGCAATGGGAAGATGTAGGGCCGAACTTCATTGAGGTCCGCAACGCCAAGGGCGGCCGGGTCCGCAAGGTCCCGCTCACTGAGGCCCTGAGAACGATCCTGCAGCGGCACGTCGAGAGCCGCCCGTACGTCTTCGGTGGCGCCGCACCTTTTACGACCAGGAAGATTACCCTGCGCCACCTGCTTCGCCTGATCGATCGGATCAACCGCAAGAACGAGGAGGCGGCCCAGGAAGCCGGCGAGCAGCCGCCCCCTCCGATCAAGGGATCCCTGCATACCTTCAAGGCCACGTACGTGACCCGCGCGCTCGAAAGCGGTGTGCCGGTTTCAACAGTCTCCTCAATCGTTGGAACTTCAGAGCCCGTGCTAAAAAAACACTACAGCCACCTGACCGATCAGCACCTGCAGACAGAGGCCGAAAGGGTGGTTTTCGACGTGGGATTCATTGCGCCGGCTGTCAGAAATCCGTCAGAAAAATAGGGCGCTCAGGTTGTCGCGCCCTGAGCGCCCCAGCTTAACATCGTACCTGTCAAAGAGTTAGATGGTACCCCGGGCGAGATTCGAACTCACGACCTCTTGCTCCGGAGAAATGCTACCCGCCATTTTCGCCTATCCTTTACCTATGCGGATTCACATCGAATTCGGCCGTCAGAGCGCAGGAAATAAAGGCCTCCCGCCGATGATCAGGTTGCGCAAGGGCATGCACAGTAACGCACGGTCATGACAATCCCTGTCAGATATCTGTCAGAAT
>CAZFMD010000091.1:0-11997 GCA_964520025.1 uncultured Spirochaetaceae bacterium | reverse complement strand
GCGGTGAATCCCTCCTCCCGGGGAGAGGCCTGGAAGTTGACGATGATGTTGTTCTCCTCTAACAGACGGGCCGCCTCCACACCCTGACAGTAACCGAGTTCGACCACCACCTGGTGCGTCTCGGTATAATCCACATCGGGATCCCCGGCAACGGTCAGTCCTTCATCATTCAGGGCCCGGGCAAAACTCTTGGCATTGGCGATGACCGCCTTCTGATACTCCTCCTTGAAGGCGTTCATCTCGTAGGCGGCCACCAGCAGTCCCAGCAAGGTTCCCAGATGATGGTTGCTCACGCTTCCCGGGAAGGTACGCCGCTGGATCGTCTCCCACAGATCGTAACCCGGATCCTGTTCCGCCCAATTCGTTGCCACGATCCCCCGCTGGGTTCCGAAGAAGGTCTTGTGGGTCGAACCGGTGACGATGTCCGCTCCATCCGCGAAGGGATCCTGGAAGTGAGGGCCGGCCAAACCGAGCACATGAGCCATGTCGTACATCAGGACCGTGTCCAGGGACAGCTGGTCCAGGATCCGCCGGATCTCCCGAACCGGTTCTCTGTACAGAATCATGCTCTTACCCAGAACGATCAGCTCCGGGCGGTGCGTTTCGATCAGCTCGGGCAGGGCTTGCGTATCGATGCGGTACGGATCATCCTCGCAAACCGGAAAATTCACGACTCCGGGGGCTTCCCTTACCGGATCCCGGGCTACGAAATCCCTGAGCGCACCCATTGGCTGGGCGCTGAGATGGCCTCCCTTGATGATGTGGTTGTTCATGATCGATCGGATCCTGCGGGGCTCGCTCTTGCGATCATCCCGGTTCAGATAATCCACCAGCGCGCTGAACAATGCCATGTTGGCCATCTGCCCGCTCACCACCCGGGTTTCCACCTCCAGGCAGCCCAGGAATCGGCGCATCTCCTCCACAAGAGCGCGCTCCACCTCATCGATGAATCCGGTGCCCTGGTAGTAGAACACCTCCGCATCGTTGAAGGCCCTGACCTTTCTGTGCTCCCCGTAGCGGAAGGCCGGATCCATGACCGACAGCAATCTGGCCATGGAAGATTGGGTCATCTCCGATGGAATCAGGTTGACGCAGTTCTGCTGCCGCCAGCGGGTGTTCTCGATGCTTCCGGCCAGCAGCTCCCGCACCCTCTGTGGGTAGGGCTGGGTCTTTTCACGGATTCCAGCCACGGGCTCAGCCACGCCTTTGGCCGCGCGCGCCTTTGCCGCGCGCACCCAGAGAACCGGCCGGGCCATGGGAGGAGCCTCAGCCCGCAGCAGGTAGGGTACGGTGATCGCCTGCAGGCGTTTTCCCCGCACATCGATCCGGATCTCGGTTTGATCCTCGATATCGCTGCCGATCAGGGCCATACCGATGGCCCTACGGTCGCTGCGATCGGTCAGGACGCTGCACAGACCCTCTCCTTCGAAGATCCAGTGGGGAGCCATAGTGCCGCTGGTCACCCAACCGACCCGTCGGTCCTCTATGTAAACCTCGGCCCCCTGGCGGGCGATCCCTCTCTCCTGAAGCTCGAAAAGCCTGATCATCCGCGGCAGCGCCTGGGTGCCCTCCTGCGCACTGAGATGTGCGTAATCCCTTTTGAAGATTCTCCTGTAGGCGGCAAACTGTGCCTCCAAAGCCTCTCTGCCGATAAACCGGCCCTTCAAGGTACTGAGGCTCACGGCGAAGCGGGCCAGGGGACAGGAGAAGATCGGGATCTCCCGTTCCTCCGGCCCGATCCCCAGTTCATGCCCGTACAGGGGTAGACCCGCCTCCAGACGTAACGTATCCCGGGCGCCGAGCCCGACCGGTACCGACCCCGCCTCAAGCATGTCGTTCCAGATCTTCCCGGCCTTCTCGGCAGGCACGAAAAGCTCGAAACCCAACGGCTCTCCGGTGTAGCCGGTGCGGGCAATGGTAAGCTCCGTGCCTCCGGTGGAGATCCCGAGCAGGTTGTTGCGGTTCGGCTCCGGCAGCGCCGCTTCCCCGAACAGATCGATCAGAATCCGGCGGGATTCCGGCCCCTGGATTGAGAGCATGGCCAGTTCCTCGCTTCGATCCTGCAACTGTACCTCGGAAAAATCATGTATTATGGACTGCAGGTGATCCCAGTCTTTGTCCCGGTTAGCGGCATTCACCACAAGCAGATACTCCAGATCATCCTGCCCCTCCGCCGCCCTCGGGGTGTCCAGACAGTACAGATAAGCATCATCCACCGCCCCGCCCTCGGGGTTGGGAATCATGGTGTACTGCGCCTTGCCCGGCTCCAGAGCCGCCGCGTTGTTGGTCAGGACATGCTGAAGAAAGGCCAGACAGCCCCGGCCGGACAGGTGAAAACGGCCCATGTGGGAGATGTCGAACAATCCGGCGGTTTTTCGCGTCAGGAGATGTTCCTCCACGATCCCGGTGGGATATTGGACCGGCATCTCCCAGCCGGCGAACTCGACCATGCGGGCTCCCAGGCCCAGATGCTTCTCGTAAAGGGGGGTATGTTTCATGACTGTTCCTCCGAATGCCAGCGTACGATCGGTTTGCGGGCGGCCAAAACCTCATCGATGCGGCGAACCGGAGTCGATGTGGGCGCCTGCTTGAGCGTCTCCGGGCTCTCCGCGGCCTCCTGGGCGATCGTCTTCATGACCTCGACAAATCGATCCAATACCTCGAGGCTTTCGGTCTCCGTGGGCTCGATCATCAGCGCTTCCGCAACGATCAGAGGGAAATACACGGTGGGCGGGTGAATCCCGAAGTCCAGCAGCCTCTTGGCCACATCCAGGGCCGTAGTCCCGAACTTCTCTTTCAGTCCCCGGGCGGAGAGCACGAACTCATGCTTACAGGGCCTGTCATAGGGAAGATCGTAACTGCCCTTCAGGCGCTCCTTGAGGTAGTTGGCGTTCAACACGGCCAACTCACCCACCCGGGCAAGGCCATCCCGGCCCATGGTGAGCAGGTAAGCAAAAGCCCGGACCATCACCGCTACGTTTCCGTAAAATCCGGACAGGCGGCCGATGGAATCCGGTCTGTTGTTTTCCAGATGATATCCGTCCTCCCTCTTCACTACATCCGGCACGGGCAGGAAGGGCAGAAGGGTGTCAGAGACCAGCACCGGCCCGGCTCCAGGGCCTCCTCCTCCGTGGGGTGTTGAGAAGGTCTTGTGCAGGTTGAGGTGCACCACGTCGAAGCCCATGTCCCCGGGACGAACCTTGCCCACAATGGCGTTCAGGTTGGCTCCGTCGTAGTACAGGAGCCCGCCGACATCATGAATAGCCCTGGATATCTCCAGGATGTCCTCTTCGAACAACCCCAGAGTGTTGGGATTGGTCATCATGATTCCCGCAAGCGTTTCGTCCAGATGTTCCTTTATACTGTCCAGGGAAACCAGGCCCCGGCTGTCGGAGTGGACCTCCACCACCTCGAAACCGGCCAGATGAGCGGATGCGGGGTTGGTGCCGTGGGCCGAATCCGGAACCAGAACCTTGGTGCGGCCGCTCTCCCCGCGCTTCTGGAAACAGGCCTTGAACAGCTTCATGCCGGTAAACTCCCCGTGGGCCCCGGCGAAGGGCTGAAGCGTGCCCCAGGACATCCCGGTGATTTCACTCAGTTGCCGAAGCAGTTCGTGCATCAGTGCCAGGGTTCCCTGGGCACCGCTTTCCCGCTGCAGGGGATGAAGTTGCTGGAAGGCCTCGAAGGCCGCCACCTGTTCATTGATCTTTGGATTGTACTTCATGGTGCAGGAGCCCAGAGGATAGAAGCCCAGGTCCACACCGTAGTTGCGGCGGCTCAAAGCAGTGTAGTGGCGAATCACCTCTACCTCACTCACCTCCGGCAGCTGCGGCTCCCGCTTCCGGAGCAGCCCGGGTTCCAGAAGGGAGGAAAGCTCTCCTGACGGTACATCCAGGTCCGGCAATCGGTAGCCTCTTCGCCCCGATTTGGAAAGTTCGAAGATCAGAGGGTTGTTTTTCCCGCTCGTTTTCCCGCTCATCGGAGCACCTCCTTCATTGTGTCCACGTACCGGTCCAACTCCTCCCGGGTTCGCCGCTCGGTAACCGCTATCACAAGCGCCTCCTCCGCAATCCCCGGATCCAGACCGTGGAGATCCACGCCCGCGAAAAAGCCGGCTTCCTCCATCCTGGATAGTACCTCCGCGGCTTTTTTCGGCAGCACCAGGGGAAACTCGTTGAAAAACTGTTGATCGTACAGTGATTCGGCTGGAGTCTCTTTCAGAAGGCGTGCGTGGAGGTAGTGAGCTTTGTGCAGATTCTGTTCGGCCACCTCCAGGATTCCCCGCCTTCCCAGGGAGGCCAGATAGACCGTTGTAGCCAGGGCGGCCAGCGCCTGGTTCGAGCAGATATTCGAGGTGGCCCGCTCCCGCTTGATATGCTGCTCCCGGGCCTGCAGGGTTAGCAGAAAGGCGCGGGTGCCCTCCTGGTCCAGGGACTGACCGGCAATGCGTCCGGGCATCTTGCGCAACAGCCGCTCTGTGGCCGAGATGTAGCCAACCGAAGGGCCTCCGAAGTAGGAAGGAAGCCCGAGGACTTGAGTATCCCCGACCGCGATGTCCGCGCCCCACTCCCCGGGGCTCTTGAGCAAACCCAGGGAAAGCGGATTGGCGGAGACGATCAGCAGGGATCCGTTCTCGTGCACTTTGTCCGCCAGGCCGCTGAGATCCTCGAGGTAGCCGAGGGTGTTGGGGCTCTGCAGAATCACCCCGGCTACTCCGGGGCGCAGGCGCTTAAAGAGCTGCTCCAGGTCGGTTACGCCGCCTTCTGCGGGGATCTCCTCCAGATGGACCGGGAGGTTGGAAAAGTGGGTCTTGAGCACCTGCCGGGTGAACGGATGCAGGGTGCTCGAATAAAGAATGGTATCGGAGTGGCGCACGCTGTTCAGGGCCAGGACAGCCGCCTCGCTGACCGCCGTATGCCCGTCGTACAGGGAGGCATTGGCAACCTGAAGTCCGGTCAGCTCGCAGATCATGGTCTGGAATTCGAATATGCCCTGAAGGATGCCCTGGGACATTTCCGCCTGGTACGGGGTGTAGGAGGTGTAGAACTCCGAGCGGGAGAGAATGTGATCGACGGCGGAGGGGATGATGTGCTGGTAGCTGCCGCATCCGAGAAAACTGACAGGCTCCACACGGTTACGCGCCGCCAGGGCCTGCATCCGCCTGTACACTTCGAACTCCGGGAGCCCCTCGGGAATCTCGAGGGGCTTGGTTAGTACAAGTTCCCGGGGGATATCGGCAAACAGCTGTTCGATGTCGGTGATTCCCGCCGCTGCAAGCATGGTTTTGATGTCCTCTTCGGTGTGGGGAAGATATGCAATCATAGATTTGGGTCCTCTAGTGACCGGCCTTCTCCTGCTCAACGTGCTTTTGGTAGCTTTCCGCGTCCAGAAGCTCGTCCAGTCCGGAATTATCGGAGAATTGAATAGCGAAGATGAAGGCCTGGTAGGGTTTGTGATTGATCGACTCGGGGGCGCTGTCCAACTCGGCATTTGTCTCTTTTACGGTGCCGGCAACCGGGGAATAGATGGCTGAGGCCGCCTTTACCGATTCGACGGTGGCCGCCTCTTCGCCCTTGTGGTAGCTGTCGCCGACAGCGGGCAACTCCACGTACACGATATCCCCCAGCTCCTCCTGGGCGTAGTCGCTGATTCCGATATAGGCAACATCTCCCTCTACCCGCACCCATTCGTGGGTCTTGGCGTATTTCAGGTCTTTCGGTATCTCCATGGTTTTCCTCCTGCTCTTTGTTAGATCCTCTGTTACAAGATATAGGGAACCTCTAGATTATATCCTTTGTAAACGACGAAGGTCTCGGCGGAATCGACCTCCTCGATCCTGTCCACCTCCTGGGTGTAGAACTCCAGCAAACCGAAATCCTCACTCAGCAATACCGTGAGGACCAGGTCATAGCGGCCGGTGACCACGGCCACCGACACCACCCCCTTCAGGCGGCTGAACTCCTCTCCCTTCTTGACCAGGTTCATCGTGTCCAGCTTGATCCCCACCAGCAGCATCCGATGCCCCGGTATCTTCTCGGCATCGATCAGGCCGGTGATCGACAGCACCCCTTCCCGGGTCATCTGCTGCACCCGGGAACGCACGGTGTTTTCCGTGATCGAGAGATCCTCGGAAATCTCCTTGTAGGACTTTCGCCCGTCCCGCAGATGTCTGATGATACCGATATTGGTCCGGTCGATCTTCATCGCCGGACATTATGGTGTTTTTTGAGTTTATTGTCAATATTGTGAAAATTTATTCATGATATAATAAAAATATTGAATGATTAATGAGTTTTTCAACGCTAATCCATAATCGCTCGTGTTTCCGGGAGCCTTGGGAGGGCGGCTTTTTTTGCCGAAGGAAACCGTTTCCTTCGGCAATCGCTTGATTTAGAAAAGTTGTCTCACTAAGATACCTTTAATGAAACGAATCCTTGTTTTCCTGTTGTTTTTCCTTCTGCTCGTATCCTGCGGGAGCAAGGACACCATCATCCAGTCCCTGTACGACATCTCCGGCGCTCCGCTGGTGTACGACGACTCCGGGGCGACCAAAACCCTTCACGTAGCGTCGGTGTGCATGCGCTGCTCCAAGGTTAAGGCGGACAACCTGACGAACATGGAGACGATGATCGATCTGATTGTGGCCGATCACCCGGAAATCGATCTGATCGTATTCGGCGAGACGATCCTGGGGTGGTACTACGATCCGGTGGATCCCCAGGGCTACCAGTCGGGGCTTGCCGAGCAGATTCCGGATCCTCCGGATACCGTTCCCGTTGCGCCTGCCGATTCGGCCCTGGTTCGCATTGCCACGAAGGCGGTCGACCGCGGCGTCCATATCGTTTTCGGGATGGGGGAGCTGGTCGGCGAGCAGCTGTACAACACCCAGGTGCTGCTGGCTCCCGACAGAACAGTGCAGGCAAAACACCGGAAGATACACTTCGTGGACACCGATGAAGCGGGGGGATTCACCCCGGCGGTTCGAAGCGCCGCCGATCCGCTCAGCCTCACCATCACCGATATCAACGGGATTCGCGCGGCCATGCTGATCTGCGCCGATGTCAGCGACTGCTGGCTGGCGACCCAGATCAACGAGCAAGGCGCCGACCTGATCATCCACAGCCTGGCCTCTTTCGAGCCGGCCTTCACCATCGACGCGGTGAGCCGGCAGTTCAACGCCTGGGAGATCTTCGCCAACCGCTGCGGGCAGGAGGCGGACACCGATTACGCCGGTAACTGCTACATCGCCGACCCGGCCGGAACCATACGCGTCGGAGGTGAAGGCGATCAGCGCTACGAATACGCGGTGGTGAGGGTGCACTGATGAAGCGAGCCGTAATCACCGTCATCGTGCTGTTCACGCTGGCCGCAGCCGGCTACCCGGATGCCACCCTCCGGGTGGGCACCAATCCACTGGCCTATCCCCTCAGCTTCCAGTTGGCCGACAACCTGCAGCGCTACGTTCCCATTGCCGCCGGGCTGGAGTACGGGTTCAACGTCTCGGTGGGATATCAGCGAAATCCGCGCCTCGCCTGGGAAGCGCGTTTGGCCCTCGGGTCCGTGCATCAACTCGCCTTTCTCAGCCAGATTCACGGCGGGCTGTGCTGGTTTCCCTTCGACCGCAATGTCTATGGGGGGATGTTCTGCAAGGTCTGGGATTTCTACAACAAGCAGACGCAAGTGCATTTTTTCAACGCGGCGCCGTATCTGAGCGCGGGGTACCGCATCGACATCGGGAGATTCTATATCGACACGCGCCTGAACCAGACCTTCGCGATTCTCAGCTGGTCCTCACTGGAGCACACCCGGCCCGGAATCGGGTGGTTTCTCTCGCCCTGGCCCGGTTTTATCCCGATCCTGCCAACCTTTACCTGTACCGTGGGCTGGTCTTTTTAAAACGGCAATTTTTATCTACAAGTCAGTGATTGATAGACAGATTGAGTGAGCCTCAGATCTGCCGTTCCATTTCACTGCAGCGGATGGTACGATCGGATCGTACGATGCCGGGAAAGGAATCCGAAAGATGAATGCGAAACAACTCTACAGACCCTTCAGGTTTTTTCTGATCGACTTCCTGCTCACCTGGATCCCTCTTTGGCTGGCCGTGGCCGCAATCAACAGGGGGTGGTTCGAGTTCAACGTGCTGTTCATGGGCGTGGCCGGAATCAGCGCCGTGCCTGCGGCTCTGATCATGATCTACACATCCGGAAATCGCGAGCTGGTCCGGGACTTCTGGCGCCGGGCTGTAAATCCCGCACTGATTCCCGGCCTCTGGTGGAGTGTCACGCTGCTTTTCGTTCCCCTGCTCATGGGCCTGTCCATGCTCCTCTCTCTGGCCTTTGGGGACAGCCTCTCCCAGCTGCAGCCGGACAGCCGACTGCTGGCCGCCCCTCTGGGGTTCGTGATCCTGCACCTGCTCTACGGTCCCCTTCCCGAGGAGCTGGGCTGGCGGGGCTACGGCATCGACAGTTTGCGCAGCCGCATGAACGGCTTTTGGACCAGCATCCTCTTCGGCGTGATCTGGCCGCTGTGGCACCTGCCCATGTTCTTCATTCCGGGCTCCTACCAGCAGGCTCTGCTCTGCCAACCCGTCCCTCTGCTGTTCTATATCACGAGCATGATCCCCCAGGCGGTGATCATGAACTGGATCTACTTCCACACGAACCGTAGCGTGCTCTCCGCCGTGCTCTTTCACTTCATGATCAACTTCATCGGCGAGGCTTTGCACCTCAGCCAGGTATCGAAATCGATCGCCGGAGCCCTCTACTTCGCGGCGGCGATCCTGATCCTGATCATGGACCGAAACACCTTTTTCCGCCGGGAGTACCCGACCGGACTGCAGCCCGGAACGTATGGAAGCGCAGCACCGGGACGGCAGGAACAACAGTAGTCCGGGGAATAGACGAGACGGCGGCGGATGATTACAATCGCATTCGAAATGAAACAGGGACTCGTACAAATCTACACGGGCGACGGCAAGGGCAAAACCACAGCGGCTCTGGGTCTGTCCTTGAGAGCTGCCGGCAGGGGCTTGAAGGTGTTCATCGCTCAGTTCGTCAAGGGGATGTACTACGGAGAGCTGGAGGCCCTCGGGCGTTTTGCACCGCAGATCACCCTCAAACAGTACGGACGTAAGTGCTTCATCGAAGATGAGCCCACAGAGGAGGACCACCGCCTGGCCCGGGAGGGGTGGAAGGAAATCCGGGAGATCGCGGCCAAGGGTGAACACGATCTGCTGATCCTCGATGAGATCGGTATCGCCCTGCACTACCGGCTGATCGCCCTGGAGGAGGTCAGCGAACTGGTCCAGGGTAAACCGGACAGCATGGAGCTGGTTCTGACCGGGCGGAAGATCCCCGAAACGCTGTTCGAACAGGCCGATCTGGTTACCGAGATGCGGGAGATCAAGCACTACTACAACAGCGGGGTGCAGGCCCGCAAGGGCATCGAGTACTGAAGACCGTTCTCCAAAGGGAAGTCTGCAACCACAAATCATGATCGCTATACAAACCGACGGGCTGACAAAGGTATTTCCGGGCGGAATCACCGCGCTGGAAGATTTAACCCTGCAGATAGAACAGGGCCAGATCTTCGGGTTCCTGGGGCCCAACGGGGCTGGAAAAACCACCACAATACGCCTGCTCAACGGGACATTGCTTCCATCCGGCGGAAGCTCCTCCGTGCTGGGCCGGGATTCCCGGGACGAGGAGGTCCGCTCCCGAACCGCCACTCTGGCCGAAGAAGCGAAAATGTACGAACACATGAGCGTGCGGCAGAACCTGCGCTTCTTCGCTCGAATGTACGGGCTGTCCTCAACGGATGCCGAGGCAAGGATTCAGGAGCTGTTGGAGCGGATGCGCCTCTGGGAAAAACGCGACGCAAAACTGGGAAGCTTCTCCACGGGGATGAAGAAGCGGGTCTATCTGGCCCGCACCTTGCTCCACCGCCCCGAGATCTTGTTCCTCGACGAACCCACCTCCGGACTGGATCCCGAGGCGGCCGCCCAGGTCACCGATCTGATCCGTACCCTGGCGCGGGAGCAGGGGGTCAGCGTGTTTCTGTGCACCCACAACCTCGTGCTTGCCGAGCGCATCTGCGATGTTTTTGCGCTGCTTCATCAGGGCAGGCTCCAGGCCGTGGGCAGCAAGGAGCAGCTGCTGGAGAACACACTGGAGGACAAGCAGGTGCGGATCCGCACCCTGGGATCAACGGCCCTACACTCGTTCACCAGGGAGGATGAGATAGACCGGATCGTTCGAGAACAGCAGGGCAGGGGGGAGAAGATCGTGGAAGTGCAAATCCTGCGGCCGAGCCTCGAGGATGTTTACTTTCGCACAGTGGGGAGGAGCGAGGATGAACTGGAATAGAGTACGGGCGATCATGGGCAAAGACATCCGGTCGGTGAGCAGTTCCAAGATGGTTCTGCTGCCGATCGTGATCGTGCCCCTGCTGCTGTGCGTGCTCGTGCCGGCGGCGATCCTGCTTGTGGCCCTTCGCTTCGACACGGTATTTATCAGCGGGGCCGATTACGTGGAACGGCTCATCCCCATGTATTCGCTTCCCGACACGTTGCCGGGTCCCACGGATCAGATCATGTACATCTTTCTCAACTTCACATTCCTGCCCCTGTTCATGCTGGTGCCGATCATGGCCTCATCGGTAATCGCCTCGGATTCGATAGTGGGTGAAAAAGAGAGGAAAACCCTGGAAACCCTGCTCTACACGCCGGTGACCAATCGGGAGTTCCTGGTCGCCAAGCTGCTGGGCGCGTTCGTGCCCGCGGTTTTGGTCAGCTGGGGAGGTTTTGCCGGCTACTTCTTAGTCCTCAACCTGATCTACTGGGTAGCTCGGGGTATGTTGATCCTGCAATCCTGGATCTGGCTGCCGGCGATCCTGCTGCTCTCCCCCGCGGTGTCGGCGCTGGGGCTCTCGGTAACCCTGATCGTATCCCTGAAGGCCAAAACCTACATGGAGGCCCAGCAAACCGCAGGTGTAATCGTGCTGCCTTTCATCCTGCTGATCGTGGTCCAGATCGCCGGGCTGTTGACCTTCAAGCCGCTGTACGTCGTAGGGCTGAGCATCGCCCTCGGATTGGTGAGCTACTGGATCGTGGCCCGCCTTGCCCCCCGCTTCACCCGGGAGGCGATCATCACCACACTGTGAAGAGGAGACGGATTCATGGATAAAAACGGACTTTTGGTATACGTGGGAACCTACACGGAAGACATTCTTTTTGGAACCGGACAGATCCTCGAAGGAAAGGGTGAGGGGATCCACATCTACAGGATGGATCCCGCCACCGGAGCGCTCTCTCCTCACGACACTGCAAGGGAGATCAAGAATCCGTCGTACCTGGCCTTTCACCCGAACCACCGCTTTCTGTATGCCGTAAACGAGCTCAAGAGCTACAACGGTGAGGCTACCGGTACCCTGAGCGCATTCTCGATGGATCCGGACACCGGGCGGCTGGAGTTCATAAACATGGTGGCGACCCACGGCACCGATCCCTGCCATGTCACCGTGGACCGAGCCGGTAGATGCGCCCTGGTGGCCAACTTCGCCAGCGGGAGCGTGGCCGTTCTGCCCATTCGAGAGGACGGCGGGTTGAGGGAAGCCTCGGAGGTCATCCAGCATCAGGGCTCGAGCGTCGATCCGGTGCGTCAGATCGGACCCCACGCCCACTCGGTTACACTGGATGCCTCGAATCGCTTCGCCTACGTCCCGGACCTGGGCCTGGACAAGCTGATGATCTATCGCTTCGATTCAGAGAACGGCAAGCTGGAAACCCACGAGCAGGGCTGCCTGGAAACCAAGCCCGGGGCCGGGCCGCGGCACTTCGTGATTCATCCGGACAACAGCTGTGCCTACCTGATCAACGAGCTGGATTCGACAATCCTGAGTCTGGGCTATGATAGTGAGAGGGGGACCGTGGAGCAGATCCAGACCGTGTCCACGCTTCCCCAATCTTTTCAGGGACACAGCACCTGCGCGGATATC
>CAZFMD010000090.1:0-12045 GCA_964520025.1 uncultured Spirochaetaceae bacterium | reverse complement strand
AGAACCGTGGATTTGAAGTCCTGCAGGATCGCCAGCTGCCGGGCCGTGTTTCCCCCGGAGATGGGGATGACATTCGCTCCGATCAGGCGAGCTCCGTAGTGTACACCCAACCCGCCGGTAAACAGCCCGTAGCCATAGGCATTGTGCACGCTGTCGGTACGAGAGGTATCTCCCATAGCCAAGGTCCGCGCCATGGCCTCCGACCACAGTGATATATCCTGGCGGGTATAGGCATCCACCACGGGCTTGCCGGTTGTCCCCGAAGAGGTATGGACCTCGACGATGTCGACGGGATCCACCGCCAGCAGTTTGAATGGATATACATCCCGCATATCATCTTTGGTCAGAAAGGGCAGCTTGGTGATATCCGAGATGTCATTGATATCTGCCGGTTTCACCCCCTTCTCGTCCATACGCCTCCTGTAGAACGGAACTTTTCGATAGACCCGGTCCACCAACTCACAGAGCCGATCACTCTGTATCTTGGTGAGCTTCTTCCGTTCCATCGATTCGTAATGGGGGTTCCAAATCATGAGCTCCTCCTGCTTTCGCTACTCCTTGGCCTTGTAGTGACAGAGCGAAATTCTCGTCATTATACCGAAAGCTTCGATGCAGTACAACTTGACACTGCCGCTCGCGCTCAAGCATACTAAAATGCAATGAAATTCCGGGTCCGCTTCGCCCATCAAATCGTGGGCATTTTCGTTCTCCTGGCAATACTGGCGGTTGCTGCCATCCTTATCCTGTTGGGCATCAACCAGCGCTGGTTCGCCAAAGACTACTACTACTGGAGCGTGTTCAAGTCCGCCGGAGGATTGAGCGTGGGAATGCCGATCCGGCTCAAGGGCTTCGAAATCGGTAAGATCAGCACCATCTCCCTGACCAAGGACAACCTCGTAGAGATCGAGTTTTTCATCATGGACACCTACTACGACAAGGTCCTCCCGAAATCGGTTCTGGAGCTTTCCTCCAACCCGCTGGGGCTGGGGGGCGGCATGTTCTTTCACCCCGGCAAAGGCCCGGCCGAACCCATGCCCGAGTTCTCCTACATCCCTTCCATGGACTTGGAGGAGGGCAAAAAGCTCGCAGAGGCCGGGTTGGTCGACCGTCCCGTGGGAGAGGACCCGATCGGGGAGGTGATCGCCAGCCTGGGTCCGATTCTCGTTCAGGTGGATTCCACCCTGCTGGCAATCGAGGAAACCGTTCAATCCCTCAACGATTCGATCACAGGGGTCGGCTCCGGCCCGCTGACCGGCGTGATCGTGGAGCTGGAAACCGTTGCCGGCCAGATCAACCGCGTGCTTGACGACCTGGAGCTGGCCGCGACCAACATCAATCAGCTCACCGGGGGCATGACCGATCCCACCGGGCTTGCCAAGAAACTGCTGGATCCGAAAGGTTCGGTGGCAACCTTCCTGGACGACGACAACCAGCTGTACGATCAGATCGTGAAATCCGTGGAGGATCTCAACACGATCATCGACGAGTTGGGACAGTTCGTGGCTTTCGTCAACACCACCCAGCCTCAGATATCCGGCATTCTGGAGAAGGGAAAGGATACCCTGGATCAGGGCAGGGACGTGCTGGAGGCGGTGAAGAACAACCCGCTGCTCCGCGGAGGAGTTCCGGAGCAGCTCCAACAGCCCACGACCTTTCAGAGTTTTCGGGATGAGGATTTTTAGATGCGTCGCCTCTGTCTGATCGTTTTCAGCTGCGCTTTGCTGTTTGGCTGTTCTTCCGTTCCCGAGCAAAGCAAAGAAAGCACGGAGAAGAAGAATCGGGCCGTCGAATACACCAAGGCGGGAAACGCCTACTTCAACCAGGGGCAGTACACCCAGGCCCTGCAGTTCTTCAATTTGGCCCTCAACGACAACATCTCAGTAGACAATGAAGCGGGGATCGTACAGTCCTACAACTCGATCGGTAAAGTCTACATGGCCGCAGGATACCTGGATGAAGCGGAGAAGCACCTCCGGGATGCCATGAGCCAGGCGGAGATCCTTCAAGATCCGCTGCTGGTAGCCCAGAGCAAGACCAACCTGGCGGAGGTTTTTCTGCAGCGGGATCAGCTCGAGCAGGCGGCGGAGCTGCTGGATGAAGCAGAGGGGGGAATCGAAGAAAAGGATTCCGCCGGAGATGTGGCGATCATCTATCACAACATCGGCTCGGTGTACAAGAAGAAGGGAATGCTGGAGGAAGCTATGAGTTACTTCCAGAGAGCCCTGGAAATAAACACGAGGCTGGAAGAGTATGAGGAAATCGCCAGCAACCACTACATGATCGCCTCCGTACACTCAAAGCGGGGCCACTACGATGCCGCCAGGCAAAGCATCGATCTGGCTCTGAGCTTCGACAAACGGGTGGAAAACTCCATCGGGATCGCCAAAGATCTGTTTGCCAAGGCAATGATCGAAGAGAAGGCGGGAAATGATGAACAGGCCTACAGGAGTTACGAAAAGTCCTTTCAGGTCTATCAGGCCATGTACCTGTACAGAAACGCAGCCGCGGTTCTGCCCTACCTGATATCCATGGCCGAGCAGCTGGGCAAGGAGGCCGAGGCTCAGCGCTACAGAGAGTTGGAAAAACAACTCCAAGGTTCTTAGCCTTGCGAATAGCGATGTTTACACAGGTACTCAAGGGCCTTGCACGCTCATTCAGGAAGATCGGAGCCTTTTTCATAATCCTCGGCGGCATAGCCGTCGTGTCCGCGATCGTTGCCATCCCTCTCTGGTACTTCTCCGGAAACTTTGCCGCGGCCTATTCGATCTTTGTGGTTGCCCTGCTCGCCGCTGCTGTGCTGTACGCATTGATCAGCCGAACCGTACGCCTGAGCAGGGACCCGGAAGCCCTTCGATTGTATTTCAATCGAAAAATCCTGCCGATACTCAAAACAGCGGCTGTTGTGATCGCTTCCTTTGCCGTACTGTATGCGATTGCGCTGCTCATCAGCCGGGGGCACACGGCTGCAGCCATTGGAACGGCGGTTTTATGGATACTGCTTCTGGGATTCCTGAAATATGCTAGACGAGGTAACAGGTAGATTACGCACCCGGGCAACTGTTGCCCTACTGTTGCTGCTCTGCACCGCAGCTTTCGCCGAATACCCGCGAATCCTGCAACTCAACTCCCGGGACATCCTGTTCAAACAGTTGCAGAGCGATCTGCGGGCCTACTTCCAGGCCGAAAGCCGTCTGCCCGGAAAAGACTCCGTGGGGTTCCCTCCCCTGCGCCTGTTCACCTACCAGCTCGAGGAGGGAATGGATCTACTGTCCCTTTCCGCCCGACTCAACCTTCCCTACGATAGTATCGCGACACTGAATGGATTCGACAATCCGACAGCCGTTCATCCCGGCATGGTCGTCCTGATACCAAGCCAGCCCGGCATTTTTGTGTGGGAAATCCCTACAAGCACCTTCCAGGAGATCGTGGCTTCGATAAGCGAAAATGCGCGTACTGAGGCGCAATTCATGCGTGTGGACAAGAACGGCGGCCTACAACAGATCAAGTTCTATCGCGGACAGGGCTTTACACCCATCGAGAGGGCCTATTTTCTCAATATCCTCTTTCGCTTTCCCCTGCCCTTTGGCAGGCTCACCTCGGGATACGGCACCCGGGACAACCCATTTACCGGTGATTCGGAGTTCCACAAAGGTATCGACCTGGCCGCTCCTCGCGGTACTGAGGTGTTCGCGGCCCGAGACGGGATTGTCGCCCTGGTCGGGGTCGATCCCGTCATGGGCAACATGATCATCCTCAATCATGAAGCCGGATATCAGACCATCTACGGCCATCTGGCGGAAATCTACGTCCGGTTGAACGATGCGGTGCGTTCCGGTATGATCATTGGCGCGGTGGGTACAACGGGTTACTCGACGGGCCCGCATCTTCACTTCGAGATACGGCGCCGGGGTTCCTCCCGTGATCCGGCTCCGCTGCTGCCCATGCCAAAGGATTCGAAACCATGAGACTGCTTATCTGCATTATTCTCACCGTCTGCTCGGCGGCAGTATCTCGGCCCGATCAGATTCGCGGCCTGGTAGTCGAAGAGGTGCGGGTTCCCAGTGATGCGACCTTCGAACAGACCATAGCCCTGTCCCTGGAGGAAGCCGCCGTGCTCTCCCTGGAAGAGGATACCCCCTTTCTGGAGGGCATCCGCGTGGAGCTGGTCCTATCGAACGATTTGAAAAAGCACTTCGACACCTTCGCTCTGGGCATCTACAAAAACATCTCTCCCCGCCCACAGGGGGCGGTGCGCTTCTACAGCGGAGAGCGGGCATTTTTCCAGTATCTACCGTATTTGAATCGCATCTACATCCACATACCCCTCGTACGAATCCCGGGCGAAGAAGCTGCGCCCGTAGGCACTTATCGCCTGCAGGGCCCTCTCAAGCGCACGGATTTTCCCCTGTTGCTAACCATGGTTCCGTTGACCAAAGGAATTCCGGCGTCAATCGCGGACAAAAAATTCTACTTTTCCGTGAAACCGCTGTTAGAAAAAAAGGGATTCGTGAACCTGGCTCTGCACTTCCCCGAGAGCCTGGAAGAGCAACCTTTCGAGCTTTTTATAGACGGAGCCCCGTTCCCCTGGCCCACGCAGAGAGTGGAGCTGGCTTCCGGCATTCATCAGCTGCGAATAGTCTCCACCTCATTCAAGGAAATCAACACGAGTTTTACAGTAGAATCGGGAAAAACGAGCCAGGTTGACATCGAATTGGAAGAGACAATCACTCAGCTGACCATCGATGCTCCATCGGGCACCGAATTGTTCCTGGACGGTGAGAAAATTGCCGATGGAATCTCCTACCCCATACAAATTAGCGAGGGAAACCACCTGGTGAGGGCGAAAATAGCCGATCACAGCGTCAGCAAGAAATTTGCCGTTCAAAGAGGAAAACACTACCATCTTTCCATAATTTTTGATATAATTCTAAATGAGGATTAATTTTTTTCGCCGAACGTCGATAATAATTGTGTCGGTATCTAATATAGTTCCCCTCCCAGTTTACTATATTACCAAGCCGACACATTAAACGAAGGCCGGCTCTTCGGAGCTGGCCTTTTTCTTTCCCTGAGCGCGAGCCCTCATCCTTGTACCGTCCCGGATTCCGTCGATACACAGAACCATTGAAAGGCCCTTCCTCGGTCAAGCTGGACGTTATGCACAATACGGTGAGCCCAAAGTTGTTCGGTAGAACGAAATGTAAGGGGACGGATGCACTGGGGACGGTCTCAGCTGTAAGGGCCACCCCTTGCAGTGTGCCCAAGTATGATGCAAACCTGCCGCTCAATCTTGACAAACACCTCAACCTCTAAATATGTTTGACCTATGCCACCGAAAAAACTGAAAGTTGCGATCGTACTTCTGAGCATCGGATTCGTTCTTGCCATAACGATCGGGATCGCCCTGGGTCTGGCCCTGGCGACCACGAAGAATATACAAAACGCGGAAAACCTCCAGGACATCAAACCGGCCCTTCCCACCCAAATCCTCGATTACCAGGGGCGGGTGATCACGCAGTTCTTCTCCGAAGAGAAACGGGAGATCGTTTCCATCGATGAAATCCCCAAACACCTGATCGACGCGGTTCTGACACGGGAGGATCAGTACTTCTACCAGCACAAGGGCTTTCGCATCGTCTATATCCTCCAGGCCCTGCTGGATATCGTGAGCGGGCGCGCCTTTCGCGGAGGCAGCACCATTACCCAGCAGCTGGCCGGCACCCTGTACGCCGACCGCACCGACATCTCCCTGAAGCGTAAATTGGTGGAGCTGTGGTGGGCGATCCAGCTGGAACGGCAACTTTCAAAAAACGAGATCCTGGAACGCTACCTCAACCTGATGTACTTCGGGCACAACACCTACGGAGTGGAGGCGGCCTCTCAGTTCTACTTCAAGCATTCGGCTCGGGATATCTCGGTGGCGGAATCGGCCATGCTGGTCATCCAACTGGCCAGTCCGGCGCTCTACTCCCCGATCAACAGACCCGAGCGGGCCCGCAAGATCCAGAAGGAGATCCTGGACCAGATGGTGGAGCTGGGTTACGTGTCCGCGGAGGAGGCGGATCTGTCCTTCATGGAGTACTGGGACAGCTACGATTACACGCGCAGCAACATCACCTCCGCCTGGTTCGAGCGGGAGGACAAGGCCCCGTACTTCTCCGAGTACATCCGCCAGAGGCTCGAGGAGATGCTCCTCGGCTCCATGGATCTGTACAAGGAGGGCCTGGTCGTCCATACCACGCTGGATCTGGACAAGCAGAGGATCGCCGATGAGGTCATGGAGAAATGGATCCGCATCGTCAACAACCAGCACCAGGTGCAATCGACAAATCGCCTCGGTTACGCCGATTCGACCTTCCTGCCGATCGTGGATCTCCTGTCCCTGACCTTCAACATCGATGGCATCCGCTTTGCCGGTAGCAAGCAGAATGCCAAGGCCCGAAATTTCTTTCTTGAGCAGATGAATCCGGTTCTGGACATCGGCGCCTCCCTGTTCGGGATCGAAGAGCTCAAGTACCTCACCCGCGTGGGATACGCCAAAGAGGCTGATAAGTCCAAGAAGACCCAGGTCGAGGGGGCGCTGATCAGCATAGACACCAAGACCGGCCATATTCTGGCCATGGTGGGGGGCAGCAAGTTCGAGAGCACCAACCAGTTCAACAGGGCGGTGCAGTCAACGGTCCAACCCGGATCCTCCTTCAAGCCGCTATACTACTCGGCGGCCATCAGCTCCCGAAAGGTGACACCGGCCACGATGATCGTCGATGCTCCGGTGGTATTCTGGAATGACGACAATACCCCCTACATCCCTCTGAACTTCAAGGGCCAGTGGAAGGGCAGAGTTCTGCTGCGCCAGGCTCTGGCGCATTCGATGAACGTACCCTCTCTCAAGGTGCTGGATACCATCGGATTCGATGCGGCGGTCTCCCGGGCCAGCACACTGCTGGGCATCACCGATCCGGCGGATATAGAATCGATCTTTCCCAGGAAGTATCCACTGGGGCTGGGAATCGTGAAAATCAATCCGCTGCAGATGGCCCGGGCCTTTGCTACCTTCCCCAATCAGGGAAGGCTTATCGAGCCGGTGGCCATCCGCTACGTGGAAGACCGAAACGGCAAGCTGGTCCTGGAACCGGAGAAGGAGCTGAGGAACAGGCAGATGCGGGCGGGCCGCTCCCTGCAAGCCATGACTGCCCAAGAGGCGTACATCATGGTCAGCCTTCTGCAGAGCACCGTCAAGTCGGGGACTCTGCGCTGGGCGGCCTCCACGGTGGACGGTTTTGGCCGCCCCACTGCCGGAAAGACCGGGACCGTCCAGAACTGGTCCGACGCCTGGACCGTGGGCTTCACTCCCCAGATTACCACGGCTGTTTGGTTCGGTTTCGATGAGCTGGGATACTCCCTGGGGGTAAATCAGACCGGAGCCACGGTGGCCGGCCCGGCCTGGGCCTCCTATATGAAGCAGGCCCATGAGGGTTTGCCCGTAGAGGAGTTTACCCGGCCCAACTCCGGATTGATAGAAGTCACGGTTTGTGCCTCTTCCGGTTTACTGCCCACGAAGTATTGCAACGAAGGCACGGTTCAGGAGATTTTTCTGACCGGAACCGAGCCCCGGGACTTCTGTGACCTCCATAAATTCGAGGCCGAACGCAATGAAACCCTGAAAAGCAACATAAAGGGATCGATTCTCCTGGGCGACCCCCTGCCCGCCGAACCCCTGATTCCGGATTTGGGAATACCCCTGTTCGAAGAACAGGAACCTTCGACACCGAGCGAAGAAACGGGGAATCCCCTGTTGGATTGACGAACGGGAGGCTGACAGCATGACTGAATATTTGTACTCAGAGGATCACGAATGGGTGCTCAGGGAAAACGACCGGGTGAGAGTCGGCATATCGGAGTTTGCCCAATCCGAGCTCGGTGAAATTGCCTTTGTCGAGCTCCCGGAGGTAGGCATGCAGGTGAAAAGAGGTGAGGCGGTTTGCTCGATCGACTCTTTGAAATCCACCAGCGAAATCTATGCGCCGGTAACGGGGACCGTTGTCCAGATCAACGAATCGTTATCCGATGAAAAGAGTTGCGGCCTCATCAATACCGATCCTCTGGGCCGCGGCTGGTTGTTCGTCCTGGAGATGAGTGATCCCGAACAGCTGGGCGAACTGCTCTCCGGCGAGGCATACGAGCGTTACCTGGAATCCGGATAGGAAGGTATGCTGATTTCTCTCGAATCGATCGTGGTTCGAAAACGGATCCGCAGAGAGCTCGGCGATATCTCCGGATTGATGGAAAGCCTCAAAAACTACGGACAGCTCACTCCGATCATCATTAATCGCAAGTACGAGCTCATCGCAGGTTTCCGGCGGCTGCAGGCGGCCAAGAAGTTGGGATGGAAATCCATAGAGACGGTGATGATGGACAGGCCCACCGAACAGCAGAAACTGGAATTGGAGATAGAGGAGAACGTGCAGCGACTGGAGCTGTCCCCTGAGGAGATCGCCGATGGCATGGCTCGGCTGCAGAAACTGCGCCACCCCGGCCTGTTGGCTCGAATCTGGGCGTTCATTCTTCGTGTTTTGAAATCGGTTTTTCCAGGCAAGCGAAAGCGCGGACGGAGCTGAATGCCGGCAGCTATCCCTTCAGCCAAGAAAAAAAGCGTTTGAGGAAACGGGAAATCCCCGCTACCACCCTCCCCCCCGGTTGACCGTAGAGCTCCGTGTACTCTCTGGCCGCCTGCTCCAGCGGAAAGGTCTGTCCGTACTTCTGCTTCAACTGGTCCCAGTGGCGTACGATCCAGACGTACAGATCCGAGGCGGTTCTACCCGGAAAAGCCTTGAGAAAGCGTTGCCCTTCGATCAGATCGACGATGGGCTTGTAGACCGTGTCGTACCAGGACAGCATGGCTTTCTCGAAAGAGATCTCCTTTTTAACAGAGAGGTTGAGAAAATACTTGTGGCCGTTGATGTGGCGGATGATCTCGTCATAACGCCCGGTGGCTGTGAAGTTCATGGTTGCCCCCGGCCGCAGCTGCCCGAGACGAGTGTGTTTGAAGAACTCTTCTCTCTCCAGGTCGATTACCGCCGCGCGCAGCTTCTCACGGGTCATACCGGGCTTCAGAGAAACCCGGGTTCCCAGGCTGATCACCTCAGCATCAATGAACTCCACCCCCTGCATCTTCCCTACAGATACGCGGTGGTTACCGTCGCGTACGAAATACACGCCCCCGACCTCGTACAGGGTCACCGGAGGCAGGACAACCGACTGATGATGGGCGGTATCCACCCGAACCCAGCGCCCCTTCAGGCGGTTGTGACGGGGCAGGAAGGTCCTGTTGAAGTCCTGGTATCGGCCCTCGCTTCCCACGATCTTTTCGATCGGAACAACCTTCAGGCCGCTATAGGTCTCCGAGGTAGCTCCGAGCAGCGTCTTGACCTCCTGAAGGGAGAGTAGATTATCCCTCTGGTTTGTCAGCAGGGAGAGGATCCGGCCGAAGATTTCCCGACTGCGGGCCTTGTTGAAATCCTCCGCGGCTCTGGCTGCGTAGTGATTGGGGCTCATGGGGAAGGTTCCATCTCAATAACCACATGGTCGTAGGCATTGACAACGGTAGTCTGCTCATACTGGGACATCCGAATTGCCGAGCTCGAGTACAGATGGATGTGCCCGTGCACCAAATACTTCGGCTTGAAGGTTCGCATGAACCAGAGAAAGGTCTTGAATCCCCGGTGGCAGGGATCGTCCTGATCGTGGATGCCGAACGGTGGTGCGTGGGTGAGGAGGATATCCAGGTACCGTCCGAAGCGCAGTCGGTTGTACAACAGCCGGGGCAGCAGCTTGATTATCTTGAGGGCTATCTGAAACTCCCTGTATTGGTTTTGCCCCCCGTTGTACCACAAGCTTCCACCCAACCCAGCCAGCAGCAGGGATTTCTCCCGCCGCCCCCGGAATCCGATGTAGACGGCGCCGGTGGGACGATACAGCTCGATCTCCCGCCCCTGCAGGCGCCCCCTCCCGAAGGCATCCACATGGCCGGTATACAGGGGCAGGTAGCGTAGATTGTGATTCCCGAACACGAACAGCAGGGGCTTGTTCAACGTCGACATGATGAAATCGTAATAACGCAGCGGAAGATCCCCTGCACTCAGTACGAGCTCCACCTCAGCGAACCGTTGCTTGATCGAGGGGCTGTATACCAGTGGATCAATATGGTCAGATACACAGAGGATTTTCATTTTACGGAAGCCTGGCTGCCTGCCGACCATTAATATGGTGATACGAAATCACCTGGCACAATTTAGTTTTTTTGTATAGAAGAGTCAAATCTACGGTTGTATATTATAGGGAGAACCATGGCGTTCATCCATCTAATCACCGCCCTCCTGCTGTCCTTGTCCAGTCTCCAACAGGGAGAACAGCTGTTTCTGGAAAACAAACCCCGGGAAGCTCTACCCCATCTGGAAAGAGCTCTTTACGAAAATCCCCAAGAGGAGAAGATCTACCTGTACCTGGGCATCGTCTACGAGCAGATCGGTGACACGGAAAAATCCATCCAAACTCTCAAACGGGGACTGAACGTATCTGAAGGATATCAGGACCTGTTCTACTACAACCTGGGGAACAACCACTTCCGTAAGCAGGAGTTCACCGTGGCCGAGCAGATGTACTCCAACGCCCTGCAGATCAACGGGGCCCTGGAGGTCGCCTACCTCAACCGGGCCAACTCCCGCCTGGAGTTGGAGGAGTTCCAGGATGCCCGGCAGGACTACATCGACTATCTGCGCCTGGACCCGGACACACATCAACGGGAGAATATCGAGAAAATTATAGCCCTTCTTGGACAGGCGATCGAAGATGCGGAACGCCAGCGTCTGGAGGAGCTGGAACGGCAGAAAGCTCTGCTCAACGAGGTCCTGGATACGCTGAACAATGCTTCGGAAGACACCCGCAACCTTTCGGCGGGAAGCGAAGAGATCCAGGAAGAGTACGAAGAAATCGATATCGAAAACTAAGAGGAATTATTCCCATGGATAGACGCAAGCTGATCATCATCATTGTGGCGATCCTCGTGCTCCTCCTGATTGCAGGGGGCACATGGCTGGGCCTGCGGGCGCGCAGCCGCTCCGCCGAATCCCGGGAGGCCCAGGAACGGTTGAATGCGCTGAAGCTGGCCCGTACCTACATGGACAAGGAGGAGTACGATCGGGCCATGGAGATCGTAGAGAAGCTCCTGCTCAAGGACCCGGATGACGCCGAGGCGCAGGAGCTGCTGGATGAGATCATCGACAAGAAGCGGCTGGCCCAGATGAGTGAGAAGGAACGGGAACAGCAGGCTCTGCTGGAGCAGCAGGAGCGGCTCAAAGAGGGATTGAAGGAGCTGGGCTCTTCTCTCCAGGACAGAGGTCCTCAGCAGACGGTGGTGGCTCAGCCCAAGGAGATCCCGGAGGATGCCAATGCCAAGGAGCGGGAGCGTCTGCGCAGGATCAATGAGCTGATCGCCGAAGGGGTACGCCGCCTGAACAACGGAGATTACCAGGGAGCGCGGCGGATCTTCGACCAGGTGCTGGAGCTGGATCCGGATTCCGGGCAGGCCTACGCTTACATCGGCAAATCCTATCTGGATGAGGATCCGGACAGTCAGGACAACCTCCAATCCGCGGTGGAGGCATCCAACAAGGCGATCCAGAAGGATCGCACACTGTACCTTCCCCACGAAACCCTGGGAAAGATCTACGAGAGCGCCAAGAACTACGAAAGCGCGGTGGATGAGTACAAGGAGGCGGTTCGCCTCAAGCCCGACGACTACTATCTGTACTACTCCCTGGGGCGGGTGCAGTACTACTCCCGGGAGTACTCCGACGCCCTGCAGTCCTTCGACAGCTGCATCCATTTGAAGGTGGATTTCGAGCCCGCTCACTACCGCAAGGGGCAAACCCTGATCCGCCTCCGGGAGCCGAATCGAGCCATCTCGGCCTTCCAGCAGGCCGTGGCGGTCAAGCGGGACTATGCCGAGGCCTACTACATGCTGGGCACCCTGTACATCGACAAGGG
>CAZFMD010000089.1:0-12241 GCA_964520025.1 uncultured Spirochaetaceae bacterium | reverse complement strand
CACCTGCTCCATCCACTTCTCGAAGCGTTCCATGTCGTAGATACACTGCGTCTGGATGAAGTCCACTCCCGCATTGGCTTTTTTAGCAAGGCGGATGACCCGGAACTCGAAGGGATCACCGAAGGGATTGGCCGCCCCCCCGATGTATATCCTGGGTTCCACGATCGGGGCTTTTTTGCTGTTGCGGATCTCATCGCCGCAGATAAATTTCTTGTCGTCCCGCATCGATCGAAGAGTTTGAATCAGCTGGATGGAATCCATGTCGTAAACGTTCTTGCTGGTCTGGTGGTTGCCGAAGTTCTGATGATCTCCGGTAAGGCAGAGGATGTTGCGCATCCCAAGGGCGAAGGCCCCGAGGACATCGCTCTGGATGGCAATGCGGTTGCGGTCCCGGCAGGTGATCTGGATCACCGGCTCCAGACCCTCTTTCATGGCAAGGGCTCCGGCTGCGATCGAGGACATGCGTACGATGGCCGTCTGGTTGTCGGTGATGTTCACCGCGTCCACCATTCCCTTGAGAAATCCGGCCTTCTTCTCTACGACCTGGACATCGGCGCTTTTTGGGGGGCCCAGCTCCGCGGTAACGGCGAACTCCCCCGACTCCATTATACGTTCTAGGTTTGATTCCGCTTTCATTCTACTGCACCATATCTTCCCTGATGATCTTGCGAGGACCGCCGTCTCGGCTGGTGCTCCAGTCTTTGATCGGCTCGTTTTCCTCCAGCTTGTGTAGCAGACCCAGGGCCTTCATGCGGTCGTAGATCAGCTGCCACCCGCATTCGATGTTTTCCGGATCCACCTCGCACATGCCGTTCTGAGAGCCTCCGCAGGGTCCGTTCAGCAGGCTCTTGGAACAGCGGGTAATCGGGCAGATACCCCCGAATTTGTCCAGGACGCAGTTCCCGCATCCGGCACACCGTTCCGACCACACCCCCACGCTTTCGTTGGTTCCGTAGAAGGAGGTGTTCAGCCCGGGAAAAACGCGCTTGCCTTCGAACACCTCTCCGGTGAACTGAACCCCGACACCGCAGGCCAGGGAAAGCACCGCATCGGCCTCCTGTATCTTGTCGGCCACGGTATCGAAAAACTCCCGGTCGCACTGACGCTCGATCGTTTCCTCCATGATCTCCATGGAGATGTTGTTCTTGCGGTTTGCCAGACGCAGGGTGGAGGCCAGGATGCCCACCTCCTTCTCCCCGCCGGCCATGCACACGGTGACACAGGTACCGCAACCTAGAATCAGGAGTTTCTCGACATCCTTCACCATTTCGTAGATTTCCGGGAAGGGTTTTTGAACTGCGACGATCAATTCTGTAGCTCCTTTTGGCGAACCCTCTTCCGGTTCGCGCTTGTTTCATCGACTCTCATCGACTCTCGTTGGCTCTTGTCAACTCTCATCTGATTCGCGCACATCTCATTCACACTCATTGCTCTGTGGATGCGCCGGCGGTCTGGGGCCGGGCCGCTTCGGCGATGCGTTCTTGCATCCCGCGGACGATTTCCACGAACTTGTGACTGTCCACGGAGGAAAGGAAGTCGATGTGAACCAGCTGCTCAGGAATACCGGCTTCCTCGAGCAGCGCCTGCGCCCGCTGAACCCGTTTTTTTGCGCGGTTGTTGCCCTGAAGGTATTTACAGTTATCCACCGGGCAACCCAAAACCAGCACACCCGGATAGCCCTCTTCCAGACATTTTAGCATCAGGCCGATCTCTATCTTACCGGAGCAGGGCAGGCGCATGATTTCCACCGCGTCCAGTACCTTCTCATCATCCACGGCGGCGGCCGCCTTGTAACTCGAGTTCTCACAGCAAAACGCAAGGATCTTTTTCCCCATTTCGGTTTCCTCGATTCAGTTTCCTGCCAGCTGTCCGAGCAGAACCTCTTCCGACCAGGCCGGAAGGGTAATCGCCCGGGCCGGACACTCCCCGGCGCAGATCCCGCAGCGCTGGCAGACTTCGGGAATGCTGGCAGCCGCCCCCGCCTCGTGGTCCACCTCCATGGCCTGGTAGGGACAACAGCGAACGCAGGTCAGGCAGAGGATGCATTTGTCCGGGTCAACAACCGGGCTGGACAACTCCACCCTGAGCGTTCCGGAGCCTAGCAGCCGGTCAACGGCGAAGGCCACGTTTTCCGCCTCCACTGAGATTTGCGGGAGATAGAACTGACCCCGGCAGGCGCCCGCCACGAAGATTCCGGGGCGGTTCGTGGCCTCGGGGAGAAAATGAATGTTGTTGTCCTGCAGCTGCCCCTGAATGTCCGTGGACAGTCCCAGAATGGCGGCCAAGGACGAATCGGCGCGGCACTGCAGCCCCAGGGGGCTGATCCCGGCCAGATCGCATTCCAGCTCGGATTCCTGTTCGAAGATCGCGTCCCTGTAGGATATCTTCAATTTTCCCTCGACGTGGTCGAGGGACAGCGGGCCCTCGTATTTGATGACCTGTACTCCAGACTGGCGAGCCCGGTCGTAGAGGCCCTGCATTCCCAGAGCGGATACCCGTACTTCCCGGCAGAACAGGTAGATCTGCCTCTGGTCGGGATCCTGCAGATCGACTGCCAGCTGTAGAGCCAGTTCGCTGGAGGCTTTGGTTTCCTCCAGACGGGTGTCCAGGACGATCGCAATGTGCCGGATCTCCCTGCTCCTCGGCAGGTTTTCCGTCTCCCGGACCAGCTCGGCAAGGGGTACCACGATCTGGTTGTCGTACAGCTCGGCCTCCGAGGCGTCGAAGGAAGTACCGGTGGCCACCACCAGCGCCCCGAACTCGACCTGCTCTTCATCGCCTCCGGGAACCGCAACCCGGGCGGTGAAACGTCCCACCTGCCCGCGAAGCTCCACCAACTGGCTGTCTGTCTGCAGGCGTACCCCCTCGAGCCGCTTTTTGAAACCCTGTCCCTCGTAGGCACTCACCGCTTCAAGACCGGTTATCTGCTGCTGTTTCTCCAACACCACGGTAGGATAGCCCAGGGAGTGCAGCTCAGCCGCGGTGTACAGGCCGGCAGGTCCGCCACCCAACACCAGGACGCTCCTGTTGAGAGTGATTTCCCGGGTATCGAAGCGGGGAATCTGGGTTACCGCAGAGACGGCTTTGCGAATCTCCCTCGTTGTCCTCTGGATCCGGGCTTTTCCCTTGATGCTCTTTACGGCCACCGGATACACCGCACTTTCGCTCAAGCCGGCCTTGCGGGCGATCTGCTCAGGCAAGCGCTCCCGGTCCACGGGTGCGCAGGCGGCCAGGACCACCTTGTCCATACGGGCGGCGCGAATACGCTTTACCAGGTCACGCTGCTGGTCGGAGGAGCACAGGTTGGAGTGGATCAGGATCTCGGGAGCGGATGCTCCTTTACCCTCGATTCCTTTGGAGATCCGCTCCAGCTGCTTTTCCGTGAAAAGGCTGCCGCCGCAGGTGCATAAAACAACTCCGATTCTCTGCTGTTTGTCTTTCATAAATCTGTTTCCGACTCGTTGTTTATTTTTTCTTAGTGCCTGAGCCTTGGGCACTTTCGGACAGACGCCCGGCGCGGACAATTTCCTGGGCCACGCCGCGAGCGGCGGCCATGGAATCGGGAATGCTCATCGGCTCATGGCATGTTCCGCAGACGAACACCCGTTCATCAGAGCTCATAGCCGAGGTCGCCGCTCGGGAGGCAAAAAAGCCAAATGGGCCCTGCTCTACCCCGAATGCAGCGGCAATACCCTCGGCCCCATCGGCGGGTTCCATGCCGACCGAGAGGACCACCCGGTCATGCTCGACCTCCGTCTGTTCGCCGTCCATGTTCTCGATCAGAAGTTGCAGCTTGCCGCTGCCCGCCTGCTGTACCCGAAAGGGTATGGAGCGAACGAAGTGTACGCCCTGCTCCGACAGGCTGCGCCGAAGGCTGCTGAAGGCTTTATCGAAATTCTGGATGTCGATGTAGTAGATCGTGATTTCAGATTCGGGGCTGTTGTGTTTAAGGATTCTGGCCAGCCTCAGGGCATAGGAGCAGCAGACTGCGGAGCAGTAGTTGTTGCCTTCCTTGGGATCCCGGGAACCGACGCACTGAATGAAGGCGACACTCTCCGGCCCATCCCCCAGAGTACGGCGGGAGCTCAAGATTTCCTCCGCCTCCGCACCTGTCAGGACGTTATCGAAGCGTCCGTAACCGTAGCGAATTTTGCGCCCCGCGTCGTAGGTTCGATGGCCGCTGGCGATTAGAACCGCGTCACCCTTCAAATCCAACTCGCTCGTCGCCTCATCCGCGCTCAAAGCACCAGCGGGACAGGCTTCCACGCAGGCGTTGCAGCTTTTCCCCTTGTGGAGAAGGCAGGAGGAGAAATCAACGGCATACTGGACCAGCTCACCCTTGTCAAGCCGGGATATGCAGTGGGTCGGACAGGCATCCACGCAAAGGCCGCACTGGATGCATTTTTGGTAGTCGATCGACGGATTGAGTCGATCCAGTTGAACCGAAACCTTGCTTGCTTTTTTGACCTGCTTGACTGTCGCACCGGTGGTAATCCGAATCCGGGGATGGTGGAGGGTCTGATGGAGCTGCGACACGGCTACGCAAACGCCGCAGCGGCTGCACTCCTCCGTCGCCTTGCAGCAGTAGTCCAGAACTTTGCCGCCGATCCGGGCTTCCTTTTCGATAATTTCCACGGTGTTTCCCATCTCGGCGAGCTGGTATCCCGCGGTGCAGCCGCTGATTCCGGAACCAAGGATTAGGTACTTGCTCATGTGCCCTCGTCGTTCACCAGTTTTTGTTTATAGAGGTTGTGTCCTCGTTTTGTCCCCCGCACATTACAAGTATATTAAAGTATCGGACCGAATCACATTGGTAGATTTGTGTGATTCTTAGGTAAATTTATCAGGATTTGCGAAAATCGTCGGTTCTAAAATTTCCCGCCCCGCACCGCAGAGATGTAGTTCATTCCGTATTGATCCTGACCGGTAAGGAACGCCTCGGTGACCCGGAAACTCTCGGAGGCGGGATCTAACCGATCCAACTCGCTCTGGTTGATCTGGATCGGGTCAATGATACCGCCGTCCAATCCTCGCTTCATGCAGAGGTGGGTGAAAACCTGGTTGATGAGTTTGCGTTTGGGCATGCCGTAGCTGATGTTGCTCAGCCCGGGCGCGAAGTGTATTTCCTTGCCGTAAGCCTTCCGAAGCTCCTCTATGGTTTCGAGGATCATCAGCCCGTTCATGGGATCCACCGATACGGGGAACACGAGGGGATCGAGGTGAATTCGAGCATTTGTGAAACCGTTTTTCTCCAACAGGCCGATCAGGGACTCGAGATTGGCGATCCGCTCTTCCTTGTTGGTGGGCATGCTGGCTTCCCCGGTCGCCGCTGCGATCACCGCGGCTGAGGCGGTTGCGGCGATTTCCACCGCGTCCTTACGCTCCAGGGAAACGGAGTTGACCATCGGGGCGCCTTTGGCGGGGTCGCATGCCTCCAGTCCGGCCTGCAGGATCTCGACGTTCGAGGAATCGATGCTGAGAGGGACCGTGGACACCTGCTGGATGATGCCGGCGGCCCACCGGATCAGCTCCTTTCGCTCGCCGATGTCGGTGCTGAACTCGTCTACGTTCAGGTCGAGGTAAGAGGCGCCGTGGGCTTCCTGGCGCCGAACCATATAGTGAAGATAATCCACGCCGGCTTTTTGTTCGGTCTCCTCGCCATTCAATCCTTGCCACATCGCCACCGCCGCGTGCTTGACCTTCCCGTTTTTCCAGTCGCTCGATTCCACGAATCGTCCGGGAATGGGAAGCTGCTTTTCCCGGCCCTCCTCCTGATAGGCGATCACATGGGTGTTTTCGTCGAGGCTCTTCACGAAAGTGCCTCCCACTTTATAAATCCGTGTGCAGTGGATGTTCTCTCCGACGGCAATAAACATTGAAGTGCTATCCTTTCCGGCTCGCGGGATTTTGCCGATCCGCCGTTTGCTCATATTTGTTGGTATTTGCTAGCAACGGCCGGTTTCAGGCGGGTAACTCGCCGACAATGGGGATTCCCTTCGAGCCTGATGATGATTTTGGCTAACGATACCAAGGTACCGGGGAATGTGCAAGCGCATGCCGGCGGGTTTTCCTGCGTGGGCTTGAAAAAGTGGGGCGATACGGCGCAATATTGCGCTGTAGGTCGACCCGTCACTTTGACGGTCGAACGTACCAAATGAACTAAAGCAAAGAGGTGCAGTATGGCAGCAAAGATCATCGACGGAAAACAGATAGCGGCCCAGATCCGCGGGGAGCTTCAGAAGGAGATCGAGCAGCTAAAGAGCAAACACGATCTGACCCCGGGACTGGCGGTGGTACTGGTTGGAGAGAATCCCGCCTCCCAGGTTTATGTACGCAGCAAGAACAAGGCGGCCCATGATATCGGGGTGTACTCGGAACAGCACAATCTGGATGCTTCGACACCGGAGCAGGAGCTGTTGGCTCTGATAGACAAGCTCAATCAGGATCCGAAGATTCACGGGATTCTGGTTCAGTTGCCCCTGCCCGAGCAGATCGATGAGAAGAAAGTCCTTAACAGGATCCATCCGGACAAGGATGTCGATGGGTTTCATCCGATGAATCTGGGGCGTATGATGGTTGGGGAACCGATGTTCCTGCCCTGCACCCCCTACGGCGTGCAGAAACTGCTGGTCTACTCGAACGTGGAAACCGAGGGCAAGCACGTGGTGGTGGTTGGACGCAGCAACATCGTGGGCAAGCCGGTGGCCAATATGCTGCTTCAGAAAGCCAAAGATGCCAATGCCACGGTAACGGTCTGCCATTCGCGCACAAAGGATCTTCCCTCGGTCACACGCCAGGCGGATATCCTGATCGCCGCTATCGGCGTACCTGAGTTTGTCACAGCGGACATGGTGAAAGAGGGAGTGGTCGTGATCGACGTCGGGGTGAACCGAATCGAGGATGCCAGCAAGCCCAAAGGAACACGCCTGGTTGGGGACGTGAAGTTCGACGAGGTCTCGGAGAAAGCCGCGGCCATCAGCCCGGTACCGGGAGGTGTGGGACCGATGACCATTACCATGCTCCTGTACAACACAGTGCAGTCGGCCAAGAACACCCTCGAGGGGTAGCATACCGCCTCTGGAACTAGCATCGCCGGCTCCTCGAAACCTCTAGAGTAGAGAGGACTGCAATGCGCGCAATAACCATCGTCATTCCCACCTACTGGTGTCGGGCCCGGGGTCAGGCCGGAGCACCGGAGGATGCGATCTTCGATCACCCCACACCGGTTGACGAAAGCGGCACCCTCCAGCGCTGTTTAGAGAGCCTGAAGGCTCTTCGTGTCCACGGTTTCCGGGTGTTGCTGATCACCGCCCCGGTACATCCTCAAATCGCTCCTATTGTCGAGCAGAGGGTGGAGCAGCTGATCCAACCGTTCACAGCGAGCTATCCGATCGCCCAGTTCGCACCTTCGGACCTCCATCGGGTACGCCGGGTGCTGGAGAATCACGGATTGGATCCGGGATTGGTCAGTCTGGAGGCTTACGCCCAGGTCCGCAACTGTCAGATCCTGGGCTCGGTCCTGCTGGACAGCGAGCTGATCGTAGCCATCGATGATGATGAGATCGTGCCGGCCGATTATCTGCAGAGGGCCGTGCAATCGATGGATATGCTGGAACGACTGGCAGCCGGAGATGCGGGTTTGGCCGGCATCTATCTGGATGCGACCGGGGATTTCCGGTTGAAGATCAGCCCGGAGGAAGCTGCGGCGCAAAACAAGTTTGTGCGCAAAGCCGTGCTGATCAACCGGCAGTTCGAGACCTGCATGGCCAAAGAGGATGGAATTGTGGAAACGCCGCTTGCTCTTGGGGGCAACATGGTGTTTGCCCCGAAGCTCTTCCGTAATGTTTCTTTTGATCCGGGAATCACCCGTGGGGAGGATATCGACTACCTGATGAACTCCCGGCTGTTCGGTTCTACCTGGTTTTTAGACGGGAAGCTTACCATTACCCACCTGCCGCCCAAGGCCTCTGCCGGGGACCCGCTCACCACCACCCCCTATGCCAAGCTCCAACGCGACGTGCTGCGCTTCGTGTACCAACGGCAGAAGCTCCGGATCTCTCAGCAACATCCGGACCTGCAACCCCTGGAGCCTGAGGATTTCGGCGTCTACCCGGGGGAGTTCCTCAAGGAGGACCTGGACGCCCAGGCCCTGGAAGCGCTGCAGGTTCTGCGCCCCCAGGATGCGGATGAGCACTTCTTTCCGCAAGCCGAGCAGTTGCTGCAGATGGCCAGGCAGAGGGCCGAACGCGCCGAGGAATATCCTGCCTTCAATGCCTCCTGGAAGAGGATTCTGGATATCCTAGATGGGGAAGAGCAGCTGAAAGAAGGGATGCGCCGGAAACTGGGTGCGTGAACCGAAGCCGGCACACGGATTATCTGGAGGGCCTATGTCGAAACAGCAAAGTTGGCAGCCCCTGGCTGCGGAAAACCTCGAGGAGATCCGCAAGCGCTTCGAAACGATCTTCCCGACCGAGGAATACGGAGATCTGGCCGAGAGGATCGGGATGTACTGGTGTGCCATGCTCGAAGAGCTGTGGAAGGCCAAGGATCCCACTGTAAAAGAGCAGGATCTGGCCTATCTTCACTCCGAGCCCCTCTCCCGCATCGAACAGAAGACCCTGGTCATCGCCTATGCGGACAGTATACAGCGTCCAGGGGAAGGCACGCTGGCCACGCTGGAAGACTTTCTCTCCCGCTTCTTCCCGGCGATCCGTGGTATCCACATGCTCCCTGCTTGCGTGGTAACTGAGGACCGATTCAACGACGGTTACTTTGCCCAGGTTGTACGAAACCGGATCCACGAGCGCTTCGGCAGCAATGAGCAATTCTCCGCCCTGATGCGGCGGCGCTTCTCCATGGCCGATTTCGTGCTCAACCACGTGGATATTCGAAATCCCCGCTTTCAGGCCTATTTGGAAGGTGATGATGCGGCCGGGAAGTGCTTCTTCGTGTTTAGCGAAGCGGAGTATCAGAAGCGTCTGGCAGATGGAGATTTCGCCCGGGTGTTTCGTCCCAGGCCCTTCCCTCTGTTTACGGTCTTCCGGCGTCGGCCCGCAGATCCCCGGATCGCAAGGATGAGTATTGAGGAGCGGTTTTCAGAGATGGAGCGGCGGCTGGGAGCAGCTGCTGTCCCCCGGGAGGTACTCGGAATCCTCTATGTATTCAACAAGGTAGGTAATGACCAGATGCTTTTAGAGGAGGACTATCGGCACATCCTGGGTTTCCGCGACTATCTGACGGAGCACACCCGGATCGATCCGCAAACCCTGTTCACCCTTTCGGAGACCCAAGAGGTCCAGCATGAGCCCTACATCTTCAAGCCGCAGATCAATAGCAGGGTCGATCTGCTCGAGGGCATCGGTTTGGATCACGGTTTTGCCGTCGTCTACGAGAAGCAAGACGCGGAGGTCTTCGGTGCGGAGATCCGGGTCCTCACCACCTTCAGCCACGTGCAGGCGGATCTGAACACCGCGACCTTCGAGGGACTCAAGATGCTGGCCCAGGATTTCTCCTGGTACCTATCCATGGACATCAACCTGCTGCGGCTGGATGCGGCCAACTACGCCTTCAAGAAGTGGAAGACCAGCTGCTTCGGTCTGCCCGAGGTGAGTCACCTGATGAAGATTCTCTACCTTTCCATGGATGCGGTTTCCCCGCGCATCGTGCCCAACCTCGAGGTCAATGACCAGCTCGGTGTGGTCCTCAAGCAGATGGCCGACCCGGAGAACCCCCCGCCCATGATGTACGATTTCCACCTGGCCAGCATCCTACCCCAGGTATTCAACTCCGGAAGGGTGACGGCCTTACCCCGAATCTTCGAAATGATCGACGGCTACCAGATCCCCGAGACCAGCATCCGCTTCAGCCTGGCCGAGAGTCACGACGGCAAGTCCGTGCGGGGCAGTATGGACCTGCTGACCGTTTCAGAGCGACGGGAATTGGCCGAAGTGGTGGAGGCGAACGGCGGGTTGATCAAGTACAAGGCCACGCCCGATGGGCGGGAGCCCTACGAGCTGTGCTGCTCCACACGGGACTCCCTGCTCCACCTGGAGGATGAGCAGCTGGAGATTCGGCGCTACCTGTCCTTCTACACCCTGGCCTTCGCTCTGATGGGACGCAATGTCAAATCGATCTACTTCAACGACCTGATCGCCCTGCCCAATGACCACCGGCGTTTTGATCGAACCGGGGAACTGCGGGACCTGAAGCGCACCAAGTCGGACTACGATCGCCTTGCCAACCTTATCAGCGATCCAGGTACATTCGAGCACCGGATCGCCCGGGGCATGAACGACCTGATCGCCCTGGTGGACAGCGATCCGGCGCTGCACTTCCGCGGCCGGGAGGCGGAAGTGCTCACACCGCTTTCCGAGAGCTCACACGAAGCCGCGGCTGTTGTGCACTGCTCCTGTGCCGATGATCACACCCTGGTCGTGGTCAACGTCAGTGCAGAGAAGCAGCCGCTGGTGATCAATCCGGGAGCAGTCTGGCTGTCTGCGGGCTCGCCACCGGGCGGTTTTGCCTCCGACAGCGCGCCGTACGACAACTTCTCCGGCAGCGAAGTCCCGCGGGATGAGGATGGCAACCTCGCCCTCACCCTGGAGCCTTACCAGCGCATGTGGCTTACCTGCGCCGAAATCCAGGTGAACAAACAGCTTCAATTTCAACTGTGATTCATTATCCGATACTTCACGGTTTGTAAGGGAACTCCGGAATGCTCACCCCTTGGGCGTACCTGGATTGCTTGCTTTCGACATAGACAGGTAGAAAACCGAAGATACAAGCAGGATCACCGAGCCGATATACCAGGCAACGGATATCGATTGTACCTTCGAAACAAACCCCATGAAGATCGAGCCGACCACCGCCCCGGATTGCAGGATCAAGGATTCCAGAGAGAGCAAAGTCGAACGTTTCGAGGTTGGTATCTCCCTGTTCATAATCGTGGCGTGGGGTGAGTTCGAAATGCCGTTGAACAGGAAAACCACGATATAGAACACGGCAAAGCCCTGAAGGGTTGTCTGCAGGGCGAGCAGGAACCATATCACTCCCATGCCGATCCTGGAAACAAACAGGACCGCCGCATACCTGTTGCGAAACACTCTGCAGATCGGCGTAACTACCAGATTTCCGATAGAGGCGGAAAGGAAATATCCGGCGGAGAGGACGCCGAACAGCCAGGTCTGAAACTTGCCACCGAGAATACCTTTGAGTTGAGGTTGCCAGAAGTTTTCCAACCCGGACAGGGCAAATCCCAATGCGGCGGTGGATGCCAGCAGCATAAGCACAACGCGATTCCTGATCCCGTAGGTGATGGAAGCCCCAAGAATTTGTGGAAACTTCCGAAAGCCGGAAACACCATCCGTGTCAGCTTCCGGAACGTGGTGATCCTTGATGGCTAAGAGGGTGAAGAGCATCTGGATGATGACCAGCAGTGCCATGGCAAACAGATTCGCCGAGTATAGATCCAGGTACCTGTTTTGCTCCAATACCCGACCCAGAGTGTCCGGCAATATACCTCCAAGAACGGATCCGATGCCCAGCCCTACCGGAATAAAAACACCGACTACGGCCAGAGCACTCTGGAGATTGCCGTTTGTCTCAACACGATTGAACTCATCTACGAACCAGGCGTCCATCGTGCCCGACGACAGCGCCCTGGCTATGCCCAAAGCGAGAAAGCCAACCATCACGAAGAGAAATGTCCGGGCGAACAGCATCACGATAATGGCGATTGTTTTTACGATCAGCGAATACAGATATACCCGTTTACGCCCAATGCTGTCTGCAAGGCCGCCGGTCGGCAGCTCCAGAGCCATGACGGTTGCGGAACAGACGGCAATGGTCAGACCAATCTGAAGCAGATCCAGGCCCTTTTCCATTTGCATCAGTGTGATCACAGGCACCAATAGGCCGGTGACGAACCAGTGCAGAGATTGATGAACGGAATAGAGAGCGATCAGTTTCCTGCCGGTCATGCTGTCCGCACTATAGAGTCGGTATCCGTATTTGACAATCTACCGTCCCAATGGATGGAAATGTCGTTATCGAGGATTTCCGCAGGCGGCACAGGCGCAAAAAAAGGGGCTGTCTGGACAGACAGCCCCGAAATATTGCAGCGTTCGATTTCGCCGTGCTACCTAGAACAATCCCTGTACCTTCCCGGTTTTGGTGTCCACGTCGATATTGCGGAAAGCGGGATCCGAGGCCGTACCCGGCATCAGCTTGATCGCCCCGGCTA
>CAZFMD010000088.1:0-12393 GCA_964520025.1 uncultured Spirochaetaceae bacterium | reverse complement strand
CGGATCTGAACGGACCTCCAGGCTGCCGAGCTCTTTGGTTTTCTCGATCTCGGCGACGCCGATGCGCACGGTCATCTCTTCTTCGATTACCCCCTCCCGCTCCAGCACCCTGCAGAGCGAGCCTTCGGGGCTTACCTTCTCCACGACCAGGTTGGCCACCGGCCGTTCCTCACTCAGAAGCACTTTTCCGTTTTCGTCTTTGACCAGTTCGATTTGCACGACCGAGAGCACATCCCCCTCGGCCAGACCCGCCGCCTCTCCGAGAGACACGTAGACCTCGGTGTCCGTGGCCTGGGTCACCTGTCCGGCCAGGCTCATATTCGCCAGAAGCTGGGGGACTGCGGCCTCGATTTCACTGAGCAGTTGTTCGTCGCTGCGGATTCGCAGAGTCAGAGCGGACTCCACGGTGGCGCTCTCCACGTCCACCATGCGGATCGACAACACGTAGCGGATGTACCGGCTGTCGTAGCGTGAGATGGCACCGAACACGATCTTGTCCACGCCCAGAACATTGCCGGCCCGGGCGGCGCTTTCCGCGCTGGTGACCCCGGACAGCTGCAGTTCCTGCTCCTGCAGCAGGGCATCCAGGCGATTGCGTTCCACCAGGCGCAACAGAGGCTGGGTGGCCAGCTGGCTCTGCAGGACATCCTCCACCAGCCGGGCGGTCTTCTGCTCCACGCCCAGTGCCTCTACCTTGGTAACGGCCAGATCCACGACCTGGGCGAATCCGAACAGCCCAAAGATGCAGAGCATCAGGATCGTTAGTACAGCTTTGCGCGCCATAGCGAGTTCTCCCTTCGGTGCATGAATTTCCAATGCAGTATACAGGAGCTCTATGCTGCGGGCAAGAAAACGTATATCTGAATCGTGTGGGTATTGCTGTTTCCAGTTTCAGGAATACAGGTGCAGAGAATTACGGCCTGAAAGCCGCCGGCAGTCCCGCGGCTATTTCGCCGGTTTTTGCCGGATCCAGGATTTTTTTTCCGGAGCCCTCTTGGCTTCCTCGAACTCGACGAGTCCCTGCTCGGCCATCGATCTCATGAGCTGAAGCACGTAGTCTCTGGAGATGCCGATCCTCTTGGCGAAGTAATCACAGTTGAGCTTGGCATTTCCCTTATCCTTCATCGCCTCCAGTATTCTATTCTGGTAACGCTGCCTGGTTTCCTTGTTCATTTCCACGGTCCCACCTCCTCTCCTCGTTTTCATTATCTTATCACGGAGCACGGGGAATATATAGCCATCAGGGTAAGGGACCTTGAGCTCTCGATGCAGGGGCCCGGGATTTTCCGTTGCGATATGCCACTGAGGTGGGCGAACATGCCGGCTGACTTCACAACTGCACTACAATCCCGCTTGGGATTGTCACAAGAACCGTAGTCCGGTACAGTCAGAGCATCATGCCGAAGATCGATCTGCTGGAAATGATCGACATCTCCAAGAGCTTCCACAGGACCCGGGCGAATCAGAGGGTGAATCTGCGCATCGGTGCGGGGGAGATCCTGGGATTGCTCGGAGAGAACGGGGCGGGAAAAACCACCCTGATGAACATTCTCTACGGATTGATCGCCCCGGATTCCGGAGAGATTCGCATCAATGGAGCAGCGGTGGGTATCGAGAATCCCCGGGATGCGATCGGATTGGGAATCGGCATGGTCCACCAGCACTTCATGCTCATCGAGAATCACACCGTGGCGGAGAATATCGCCCTTGGACTGAATGATGCTCCCTTCCTCTCCCCCTCCCGGCATGTGGCGCGCAGGCTCGTGGAGTTCGGAGAGCGTTTCGGTCTGAAGATCAATCCCCACGAACGGATCTGGCAGCTGTCCGCCGGAGAGCAGCAGCGCGTGGAGATCGTCAAGGCTCTGGTCAAAGGCGCTGATCTGCTGATTCTGGACGAGCCGACCTCGGTGCTCACTCCCCAGGAGACCGAGCAGCTGTTTGCGATCCTGCGCCGCATGAGCGCGGAGGGCCACTCGGTGATTTTCATCAGTCACAAGCTGGAGGAAATCCTCTCCATATGTCACCGCGTTCTGGTCCTGCGCAAGGGGGAGGTCGCGGGCAAGGCGGAGACCAGGGACGTGGACAAACGGGAACTGGCCCGTATGATGGTGGGCCGGGAGATTATCTTCCGCATTGAGAGGCCTGCACTGGCACAGGGAGAGCTTGTCCTGGATGTGCGGAAGTTGGTCGTCCCGGGAGACCGGCAGCAGCTGGCCGTACGGGGCGTCGACTTCCAGGTATTCCGCAATGAGATCTTCGGTATTGCCGGGGTTTCGGGAAACGGGCAGCGGGAGCTGGTGGAGGCGGTCACCGGTCTGCGCAGGGCGAGTCAAGGGGAGGTCCTGCTCGGAGGCCAGAACATCACCAATGCCAGCGCTCGGGTGGTGGCCAGCCGGGGCATCTCCCACGTACCGGAGGAGCGGATCCGTTTCGGCATCGTGCCCAACCTGTTCGTGTACGAAAATGCCGTTTTAAAGCAGCACCGCAAGCGGCTGTTCTCCCGGGTTCTGTTTCTCAACTTCGGCAGCATCCGCAAGCACGCCGCTGCAATCATCGAACGGTTCAACGTCAGCGTTCCGACCATCGATACTCCGGTCAAGAACCTGTCCGGGGGCAATATCCAGAAGCTGATCCTGGGACGGGAGATTTCCGGTCAGCCGTCGCTGCTGGTTGCGGCTCACCCGACCTACGGTCTGGATGTCGGCGCCACCGAGTACATCCGCAAGCAGCTTCTGGAAAAGAGGGGCGAGGGTCTGGCGGTCCTCCTTGTTTCCGAGGATCTGGAGGAGATCTTCGAGCTCTGTGACCGAATCGCCGTGATGTACGAGGGTCGATTCATGGGTATCGTGTCTACGGCGCAGACGACCATGGAGGATATCGGGCTGATGATGGCCGGCTCCATGCCCGAGGGTGCAGGCGCGAAAGGCGGTATATGAGCATTTCGATTCGCCTGCAGCCCAGACACGAGACCACTACCGGCCGTCAGCTTGCCGTGCTGTTGCTCTCCCTGCTGGCCGGATTTATCGCCGTGGGGGTGTTGTTCGCGATCAAGGGAGTCAATCCCCTGTACGCTCTGTGGAAGATCCTGGCCGGATCTTTCGGCAGCCTCTATGGAATCTCGGAGACCATCACCAAGGCGATTCCTCTGATCCTCATCGGTTCCGGGCTGACCCTTGCCTTCCGGGCCAAGTTCTGGAACATAGGGGCTGAGAGCCAGCTGTTGATGGGGGCGATCTTCGCAACCTGGATCGGTCTGAATCTGGGGCCCCGGCTGCCCGGCTGGATGGTCATCCCTCTGATGTTCCTGATCGGGTTTCTGGGCGGGGCGATCTGGGGGGCCCTTCCGGCCCTGTTCAAGGTGCGCTTCGGGGTCAACGAGGTCATCTCCACCCTCATGCTCAACTACGTTGCCGCTGAGCTCCTCAACCTGCTCATCGTGGGGCCGTGGAAGGGCGCCACTCAGCAGGGTTTTCCCTACACCGACGACCTGCCCGCCTCGGCCACCCTCTCGGTGATCCAGGGCACGCGCATTCACCACCTGACCCTGCTCGTCGCCCTGGCCTGTGCGGTGATCCTCTTCTTCCTGGTCCATTCTACGAAGTTCGGCTATGAGCTGCGGGTAGTCGGGGAGAATCCCGAGGCGGCCCGGTACGCGGGAATCGATTTTTTCCGAACTACGGTGGTACTGATGGCGATCAGCGGCGGTGTGGCCGGACTGGCCGGGGTGGGGGAGGCTGCCGGGATCCATCATCACCTGACCTATCCGGGGGTTATCTCGGCGGGCTACGGTTTTACGGCCATCATCGTGGCCTGGCTGGCCAAGCTCAATCCTCTGGCTTCGATCATCTCCGCCCTGTTTTTCGCAGGTATTCTGGTCGGCGGGGACGCCATCCAGATCTCCCTGGGCCTGCCCGCGGCCACGGTTCACGTTTTCAACGGAGTACTGCTGTTTTTCCTGATCATGGGAGACACCTTCGTGGGCAAGCGTCTTGTGTTCTCCCGGGCAAGGAGGTCCTAGCCGATGGGAAACATGATCGTCTCGACGCTGATCCGCACTCTGATCGCCGGCACCCCCCTTCTGCTGGGAACCCTTGGAGAGATCGTCACCGAACGCTCCGGTATTCTGAACCTGGGGGTGGAGGGCATGATGGCCGTCGGGGCCATGACCGCCTTCACCGTGACCCTGACCACGGGAAGTCCCTGGCTCGGGCTGCTGGCTGCGGTTGCCGCCGGAACCCTGGCCGCGGGGATCCATGCCTTCGTATCCATCACCCTCAAGGCAAACCAGGTGGTCTCCGGCTTGGCTCTGACCATGCTCGGCCTGGGAGTGGCCGGCCTGTTCGGAAAGCCCTTTATCGGACGTCCCCTTCCCACCAAGCTGAGCACATTGTCAATCCCGGGCTTGGCGGATATTCCGGTGGTGGGACGCATCCTCTTCTCCCAGGATCCGCTGTTCTACCTGTCTGTGATTTTGGGGATCCTGCTCTGGATTCTTCTGACCCGTACCCGTTGGGGCATCGAGATCCGTTCGGTCGGTGAGAACCCGGCGGCCGCCGAGGTTCAGGGAATCAACGTGGCCAAAATCCGCTATCTGTGCGTGCTGTTGGGCGGCGCCCTGGCCGGAATGGCCGGTGCCCACCTGTCCCTGGTGTACAGCAAGTCCTGGACCGAAGGGCTCACCGGCGGCCGCGGCTGGATCGTCATCGCCCTGACCATATTTGCCCTGTGGAATCCGCTGCGGGCCTTCCTGGGCGCCTTCCTGTTCGGCTGTATCTTCGTGCTGCAGTACCTGCTGCAGCCGATCGGCGTGCCTCCCAATCTTCTGGCCATGATGCCCTACCTGGCCACCTTAGCCGTGCTGCTGGCCGGGGGACTGCGCAAGGACCACCGCCGCCTGCTGGCCCCGGCAAAACTGGGAGAGCCCTACACCAAAGGGGAGCGCTGAGGGTGAGCGGCCGGCTGGAGCGAGGCGTATGATCCGGCTGGGTTTGTGCTGCATTTTTCGGGAAGAGCCGATCAAGTTCCGTCGCAAGACGGCAAAATCTCTGCGCGGCTTGCCGCGTACAGAGCAGCTTTCCGCCCTGGCCGGATTGTGCCTGGACAACGCCCGGGCTTTGGGGCAGGCGTTGCACTACTGTAGGGAGCACGGCATCGGGGATTTCCGGATCAACAGCCAGATTCTTCCTCTCTACACCCATCCGGAGCTCGGCTACCGGATCGAGGATCTGCCCGGCAGCGCCGAGATCATTGCCGCTTTCCGGAGCTGCGGAACTTTCTGCAGGCAGCACGGGCTGCGCACCACTCTCCATCCGGATCAGTTCATTCTGCTGAGCTCCCCTTCCGAAGATGTGACCCGGCGCTCCATTGCCGAGCTGGATTATCAGGCCGAGGTAGCCGAGCTGGTCGGAGCAGACGTGATCAACATCCACGGCGGCGGAGCCTACGGAGACAAACGGCAGGCCCTGTTGCGGCTCTCCCGGCGCCTCGAGCAGCTCCCCGATCGGGTACGGGAACGGCTGAGCCTGGAAAATGACGACAAGATCTACTCGCCCCGGGATCTCCTGCCCCTCTGCCGAGCTGAGGGTTTGGCTTTTGTCTACGATGTACATCATCACCGCTGCCTGGCAGACGGGTTGCAAGTAGCCGAGGCGACCGAGAAGGCTCTGAACACCTGGAACCGGGAGCCCCTGTTTCACCTCTCCAGTCCCAGGGACGGATGGGAGGGGAAAAATCCTCGCTTCCACCACGACTTCATCGACCCCGCGGATATTCCGGACCCCTGGCTGAATTTGGAGCAGGTTGTCACGGTGGAGGTAGAGGCCAAGGCCAAGGAGCTGGCCTTGGACAGGCTGCGTAAGGATCTGGCTGACCGGGTAGTCCTGTTTCCCGGGTGTGAACCGCCTACAACATCTTAGAGCAGGTGATTCAAGAGCATTCCGATCTTTTCCTCCGGGATGTATATCATCCGCGCCATTGCTGAGGAATCAGAGATCTCCTCATAAAATATCTTACGTGTTTTTGAATTTTTGCATAATAGATTTGCTTTTCCTTGACAAATAACTCCACAAGAATAGCATTGAATTTGTTCAACCAAAATTTTAAAGGAGGTTTGAATGAAACAGGGAATTTTGGTTCTTCTGGTGCTGCTGGCGCTGCCGGCATTTGTGCTGGCCACGCCGCAGCAGGAAACGGGCGGGGCCTACAGCCTCCCGGCAGGCGTGGAGGCCAAGGGCACGGTGACCTTCTGGCATGCCATGTCGGGCAGCCGGGGAGGTGTCGTGGAAGGCCTGGTGGCGGATTTCAACGCCGAGTTTCCCGCCATCAATGTGGATGCCGTATATTCCGGAAGCTACGCCGAGACGGTGACCAAGGGATTGGCAGCGGTAAAGGCCGGTGCCCCGCCGGTGCTGCTGCAATCCTATGAAGTGGGCACCCAGACCATGATCGATTCCGGCGCCATCATCCCCGTGTTCGAACTTAACAAGGGGGAGGTGGACATGAACGACGTGGTGGGGCCCATCAAGCGCTACTACAGCGTGGGGGGCAGGATGTACAGCATGCCCTTCAACAGCTCCACCGCCATGATGTACTACAACCGGGACCTGTTCCGGGAAGCCGGCTTCGATCCGAGCCAACCGCCAGACACATTTGACAAGGTATACCAAGCGGGAAAGAAGATGGTGGACACCGGCATCGCCCAGGGGGGGTTGAGCTTCGGCTGGCCCGGCTGGATCTTCGAGCAGATGTTCGCCTACCACGATCAGCTGTACGCCAACAACGACAATGGCCGGGGCGGAAAACGGGCTACGAAGGTTCTTTTCGACACCGATTTCGGCGCAAAAGTGCTGGAAGAGTGGCAGAAGTGGTCCCGGGACGGGGTGCTGTTCTACGGAGGCCGCGAGTACAAGGCCAACGCTCCGTTCATCGCCGGCCAGTTCGGCATGCTCATGCAGTCCACCTCCAGTTTGGCGGGTACCATCAAGAAGGTGGAGTTCGATATGGGCACTGCCTTCCTCCCCCGTATGCCGGGATATGGCAAGGGCAACAGCGTGATCGGAGGCGGCAGTCTCTGGCTGATGAAGGGGCATTCCGATGAAGTGAACGCCGCGGCCTGGGAATTCCTGCAGTTCCTCTTCCGCACGGAGAACGCCATCACCTGGCACAAGGGCACCGGCTACTTTCCCGTCAACTACAAGGCTCTGGCCGTGCTGGAGAAAGAGGGCTGGTTCGAGCAGGACCCCCGTTTCCGCACCGCCTTCGATCAGATCCTGAGCGGCAACGAGACCGCCGCCGGCACCGGCGTACTGCTGGGCAACTTCGTACAGATCCGCGACATCGTACAGACCTCCATCGAAGAGGTGGTTGTGAACATGGCGGATCCCAAAGCCACCCTGGAAGCAACCAAGGCCAAGTGCGACCAGGTCCTGGCCGACTATCTGGCCACTGTTGAGTAGCAGTACAATCTTGATGTACACTTTCCGGGTGGAAGAACGTTTCCACCCGGATCCCTTTGCCTCCTGACAAGGAAACCTGAGTGCAAACCACGTTCAAAGGCCAGCGCTGGCTTCCCTATCTGCTGCTCTCTCCCAGTGTCGTCATCGTTTTCATCTTCTTCATTATCCCCAGCGCCGAGAGCCTGTTCTACAGCTTCTTCCGTCTGAACATCACCGGGACCCGCAAGATCTTCGTGGGACTGAACAACTTCATCCGCCTGTTTCAGGATCCCGAGTATATCGGCTCCCTGCTTTTGAGCTTCTTCTTCACCGTCACGGTCGTGGTTGCGGGGCTGTCGGTAAGCCTGGCCATCGCTATGGTGGCCAACAAGCGCCTGAGGCTCTTCAACCTATACCGCACGCTGCTGATCTGGCCCTACGCCCTGTCCCCCGCCATCACAGGGATCATCTGGGCCCTGATGTTCGATCCGGCCATCGGCATGGTCACAAATGTGCTAAACCGTCTGTTCGGCATCAGCTTCACCTATATGAACAACTCCGCCCATGCGGTGATCTTCATCACCGTTACCGCGGTCTGGAAGATGCTCGGCTACAATATCATCTTCTTTCTGGCCGGTTTGCAGGGTCTGCCCAAAGAGATCGTAGAGGCGGGCATCATTGACGGGGCGGGCAAGTGGCGCATCTTTTGGCGGATCATCTTCCCGCTGATCTCCCCGACCACCTTCTTCCTGCTGGTGATGAACACCCTCTACTCGTTCTTTCAGCTGTTCGGGCTGCTGCATGTGGCCACTGAGGGCGGGCCGGGAAGAGCAACGTATCTACTGGTTTACAAGCTCTACCGTGACGGTTTTATATCCATGAACACCGGCTATGCCTCGGCCCAGTCCATCATGCTGCTGATATTCGTATCCCTGATCATGCTGCTGCAGTTCAAGTTCGCCGAGAAGAAAGTATTTTACGGAACCTGAAGACCATGATTCTATCCCGGAAAACAGTCAGCAACCTGGCCTCCCACCTGGTCATGATCCTGGTGGTGTTCGTCGTGCTCTTTCCCATGGTGTACGCCATCCTGGTTTCGACTCAGACCGCCAGAGAGTACTTTCGCTTTCCCCCCCGCCTCCTGCCGGGAACGGGCACAATCGAAAACTTCAAGAACGCCTGGACGACCGGGCATCTGGGCCGCTTGCTGTTCAATTCCACCTTCATCTCCCTCACCGTGGCCCTGGGCAAGATCGTGCTCAGCATCATTGCCGGCTTCGCCTTTGTGTACTTCGAGTTCAAAGGCAAGACTTTCTTCTTCATCATGATCCTGATCACCCACATGTTGCCCCTGCCGGTGCGCATCGTGCCCACCTACGTGCTGATGACCAACTTCCGCTGGGTGAACACCTACTACGCCCTGACCATCCCCTTCTTTGCCAGCGCAACCGGCACCCTGCTGTTCCGGCAGCTGTACATGATGATTCCCACCTCCCTGGCGGACGCCTCCCGGGTGGATGGTGTAAAACCGATGCAGTTCCTCTGGTATATCGTGGTGCCCATCTCCAAGACGAACATCGCCGCCCTGTTCCTGATAGAGTTCATCTATATCTGGAACCAGTACCTCTGGCCCCTCATCGTTGCCAATGCCGAGAAGATGAGGGTGATACAGATCGGTCTGAAGCAGCTGATCGATACGGACGCCGCGGTGGACTGGAATATCGTTATGGCCGGCACCGTGATGGGCATGATTCCCCCGTTGATCGTCCTGATCCTGTTCCAGAGCAGTCTGATCAAAGGCCTCTCTCTGGCAGAGGAAAAGTAATCCTACACCGGCGCGAAGCAGCCGGCTCCTTGACCTTTGCGCCGCGCTGTGACTACTTTTTCACAGGGCTCGGGGAATCGTGTCCGCAGGGTGTGACCGTAAGGAGATAGAAATGATCGAATTCAATCTGGGCGAGTATGAGCAATCCGTGAAGGCCGTTCTGCAGGGAATGGCCGAACAGCGGGTGATCGGACGGATCTGGTCTCACGATCACACGGTGTGGAAACCCGAATCCGCTGAAATTACCAATAGGCTGGGTTGGCTTCGAATCGCCGAGGAGTCCAAGAGCAGCATCGACCGGTTGACCGGATTGGCCGATGAGCTGCGCGCCGCCGGGTATCGGCGGGCCCTGCTGCTGGGCATGGGTGGATCCAGTCTGGCTCCGGAGGTGTTTGCCAGGACCTTCGCTCCGGCCGAGGGTTACCTGGACGTTTCGGTGATCGACAGCACGGACCCGCAGTTCATTCACAACATCGCCGAACAGCTCGATTTTTCCAAGACCCTGTTCATCGTATCCACCAAGTCCGGGGGAACCGTGGAGACCCTTTCCTTCTTCAAGTATTTCTACAACCGGACCGTGGAAGCCGTTGGTGCGGATAAGGCGGGGGAGCATTTCCTGGCCATCACCGACCCGGGAAGCAAGCTTGCAGCTCTGGCCGCAGAGTACAAGTTCCGCGACACCTATCTCAACGATCCCGATATCGGCGGGCGCTACTCCGCCCTGTCCTACTTCGGCCTGGTCCCCGCTGCTCTGCTGGGCATCGACCCGGGTCGGCTCCTGGACCGTGCCACGGAGGCTGCCTGCGGCTGCGGCCATCCCGGTTGTGCCGGCGGCAAGGCAAGCGGAACAGCCGGGAGCACCGGCGCGAATGCCGAGGATCCCTGTGCCCTGCTGGGGGCGATCCTGGGGGGGCTGGCCACGGAACAGAGACGGGACAAGCTCACCATCTTCGCCTCTGAGGGCCTGGAGAGTTTCGGTGATTGGGTCGAGCAGCTGCTGGCCGAGAGCACGGGCAAGGAGGGCAGGGGGATCGTGCCGGTGATCGGTGAGCCCCTGGGCGCGACGGAGATCTACGGGCGGGATCGGCTGTTCGTGCAGCTTCGGATGAAAGGCTCGGACCAGTCTGATGCGCCTCTCGATGCCCTGGTGCAGGCGGGCCACCCGCTGGTGCGGATCGATCTCCAGGACCTCTACGATCTGGGCGCCCAGTTTTTCCTCTGGGAGATGGCCACGGCGGTTGCCGGCCACCTGCTTGAGATCAATCCCTTTGACCAGCCTAATGTGGAAAGCGCCAAGGTGCGAGCCCGGGAGATGATGAGCGCCTACGCATCTACCGGCACGCTGCCCGAGGATCCGGCCGAGGCTCCGGAGGCGGAGGTGCTCGAAAAGTTTCTCTCCCAGGCCGGAAGCGGGGACTACGTGGGTATACAGGCCTACCTCAATCCAACGGAAACCACCACCAAGCTCCTTCAGCAACTGCGTACCGGTATCCGCAACCGCTACCGGGTTGCCACCACCCTGGGCTACGGACCTCGTTTTCTGCATTCCACCGGGCAGCTGCACAAGGGAGACAGGGGCGCGGGACTGTTCATCCAATTCACCGATACACCGGCCCGGGATGTGCCGATTCCGGACACGGCGGGACAGGAGCAGTCGTCTGTGAGCTTCGGTACTCTCAAGATGGCCCAGGCGCTGGGAGACAAGCAGGCCTTGAAGGACAACCGGAGGCGGGTAATCCGCATCAACCTGGGAGCCGATGTTCCCGGGGAACTCAAGCGACTGCTGTCCGGATTCAGCGATTGAGCGTATGAGCCCCGAGAACTACGAGGTGTGATGTCTATGGGTCCCGATACGCAGAGAAATCTGAAAACACCACAACCGGCCACGGTCGTAATCTTCGGGGCATCCGGGGATCTGACCGGCCGCAAGTTGATCCCCGCCATCCACAGCCTGGCCTGCGAAGGTCTTCTGCCCAAGGAGAGCAGGGTCATCGGGGTGGCTCGCAGCGCCATGAGCGACCAGGAGTTCCAAAGCCGCATCTTCGAAGGTGTACAGAGCTACGCCCGGCTGAAACCGCAGATCTGCAGCTTCTGGCCCAACTTTCAGAATCGGATCACATACCATGCCGCCGCCTACGACGATCCCAATACCTATGCCGAACTGGGCAAGATGTTGAAGCTGGACAACGCCCTGTTCTATCTGGCCACGCCTCCGAATCTGTACGCGCAGATAGTGGATCAGCTCGGCCGGGCCGGGTTGAACGGCTCGGCCAAGGGCTGGCGGAGGATCGTCATCGAAAAGCCCTTCGGAAGCGATCTGGCCACGGCTCGAAAACTCAACGAGCAGGTGCACTCGGTGTTCCGGGAAGGGCAGATCTACCGCATCGATCACTACCTGGGTAAAGAGACCGTGCAGAATATCCTGACCCTGCGTTTTGCCAACGCCATCTTCGAACCGCTCTGGAACAGGAATTTCATCGATCACGTACAGATCACCGTGGCCGAGCGTGTTGGGGTGGAGCACCGGGCCGGATACTACGACAGGGCCGGGGTGTTGAGGGACATGTTTCAGAATCACCTGCTGCAGCTGCTGACCCTCACAGCCATGGAGCCGCCCTCTCTGTTCGACGCGGACGCCCTGCGGGATGAAAAGGTCAAGGTGCTGCGAGCTCTGCGCCCGGGATCCGAATCGGTGCGTGCACAGTACCGGGGCTACCGCGGGGAGCCGGGGGTGGATCAGAGCTCCCGGACGCCGACCTATGCGGCCCTGCAGCTGTTTGTGGACAACTGGCGCTGGCAGTCGGTGCCCTTCTACCTGCGCTCCGGCAAGTCTCTGCAGATGAAGACCAGTGAGATCGCCATTCAGTTCAAGGGAGTTCCTCATCTGATGTTTCCCGCCGATGCGGAGGCGAGCATTACCCCCAACATCCTCTCCCTCTGCATCCAGCCCGACGAGGGCGTTCACCTGCGTTTCGAGACCAAGCAGCCCGGTGTGGGCATGCGCACCCGCTCGGTGGACATGGATTTCCACTACGCCGAGGACTTCGGTCACGACGTGCTGCCCGAGGCCTACGAGCGCTTGCTGCTGGACGCCATGCAGGGGGACGCCTCCCTGTTCGCCCGGGGGGATGAAAT
>CAZFMD010000087.1:0-12504 GCA_964520025.1 uncultured Spirochaetaceae bacterium | reverse complement strand
TCAGGGCCATGAAGAGAGAGAAATCCTCCAGCCAGGAGCGCTCCCGCTCGCAGAAAGAATCAAACTCCAGTCGGATTTTCGGATCACCCCGTCGTTTCCAGTTGGAATGGGCGATCCTGAGGAGTTCCCGCTTGAAGGCGAACACCCCTTGGTAGTCCACGTGCTCGGCGGGAAACTGCGGGGCGCCCTCGAGGTGCTCAGGCGCCAGAAATCCCTCCCTCTGGAGCTCCTCCGGATCGATCAGCAGCGGGTTGCCTGCGAAGGAGGAAAAACTCTGATACGGTGAGTCCCCGTACCCGGTGGGTCCCAGGGGCAGCACCTGCCAGATGCATTGCTCACCGGCCTCGAGAAAGTCGAGGAAGGCCAGGGCTTCCCGGCCGAGTGACCCGATTCCAAAGGAACCGGGCAGTGAGGTCGGGTGAAGCAGGATTCCACTGCGGCGGGGATTATCCTGCCTGTGGGTCGCCCACTCCCGGATCGACCTGTCGCCCTCAGCCATTGGTGTTTCGGGAAAGCCGATTCCAGACCGCCTTTTTCAAGGCATCGAGAAAGAGCTTCGCGCCTTCGGGATTCGCGCCCACACCCTGCCAGTTCCTGCCCCTGCCGCCTCCCTTGCCGTCGATGAGGGGAAAAAGCTCGGGCAGAATCTGCTTCCAGGGCAGATCCAGATCCTCGCTGCAGCCCACCCGCCACTGGACATTGCCGTTTCGGTGAACGAGTATGCAGGCCACCGTGTTCGGGTGATCGAGCAGCTTCTGGAACACAACCTGTACGAAGGAGCTGTCCTCCGGGCAAAAGCTCTCAAGGATGAGACGGACTCCGTTCCGGGTCTCGGCCTGTTCCAGCAGGCTCGGTACCTGCTGTTCCGCCAGTGTCTTTTCCAGCTGGGAGATGCGCTGCTCCCGCTCGCGGATCTTGCTTCTCAGATCCCGCACCGAGGGAAGGATATCCTCGGTTCCGCAGGTCAACTCCCGGTTCAAAGCGGCAACCAGGCGGTCCTTTTCCCGGGTATCCCCGTAGGCCCGTTCGCCGATCAGCCAATGCAGGCGCAGGCGGCCCCTGATTTTTTCAAGGCCGTCGTATTTGATCAGCCCCACCTCTCCGGTGGTGGCGACGTGGATTCCGGCGCAGGCCGCCGCGTCAACCCCTTCGATCTGGACGATACGCAGGCGCTGGACATCCGGAGGGGGCTTTCGCAAGTGATAGTGCTCCGCCTCCTGCGGGCTGATCCAGTGGATCTGTACGGGCAGATTGCCGGTCACCCTCTTATTGGCCAGTTGCTCAGCCGCCTCGATCTCCTCCTCCCGGATGTCATCGCTGTCGATTTCCACGGCTGTGTAGTGTTCGCCGAGATAGGCTGAAACGGTGCGATGACCTGCCGCTTCGATCAAGCTGGCGGAGATGATGTGCTGTCCTGTATGCTGCTGCATGAACTCGAAGCGCCTCGGCCAGTTGATGGTTCCCCGCACCACCGTATCCTCCGTAGCTTCGGCCAGGGGTTCGTTGAGATAGTGGCAGATCTCTTCCCCCTTTTTCTGCACGTCCAGGACGGGAATACCGTTCAGCGTGCCCCGATCTGCCGGTTGGCCGCCGCCCTCCGGGTAGAAGGCCGTCCTGTCCAGGATCACGGCCCAACGTTTTTTCTCCTGCCTCTGCTGCAGCACTCTGGCTTCGAAGCGGGATAGGTGCGGATCGTTGTAGTACAGTTGCTCGCTCATCTGTTGAATACCTGGAAATCCTTTCCCGGTTGGTCGCACTCCGGATATCTGCTCACCGCGGTTTCCACCTTCGGGTGACCCGCCGCGGAAGGCCATACCCGGGCGTCCCTAACTCCCCCAGCTTACTAGATATTCGGCCTTTTGCCAGGTCTCCGGCCGTTGAAGGGGCGTGGCCCGCAGATGCGGCGGATCCAATACCCGCCAAACCCCATCGATTCCCGACTCCGCCATGGCCAAATCGAAATGGGCCATGGCGATGCCCATATCGATGCGCTGAAGATCGGTCTGGGTCAGCTTCCGGTAACCGGGAGAACGCTGAAGGTAGAAGTGAACCCCATCCCCCTCTTTGAGGCAGCGCCAGGGCTGTCTGTTGGAGGCCGAAGGGGCCAGGCGGACCATCTCCAGGGCGGTGGCGAATGGCCCCGCATTTTCCCGGGATAGGGGCGCCGAGGTTTCGCTGTTCCAGAACAACTCGGTCCAGGATTTTCGTTTCTTCGAACCGGCACCCCAGCGGATTACCCGATCGACCATGCTCCTGCGGTCGGTCGGAAAGCCTATCGGGCTGACCGCGGGCAAGATCTCATCCTTCCCCAGTTCGATGGCTTTGGCGAAGCGGCTGCGGGTAATGCCTCCCCCCAACCAGCAGTTGCCCAACCCCAGATCCGATACCTTGAGCAGAATAAGCTCGAACAGGTAGCCGTAGTCCTCCAGATTGAATCGGCTGCTTGCCGTGGCTCCGGCAAGGTAGGTTCGGGCGCCCCTGATGACCCCGTAGGCTCCAACCCGCTCGTTTTGCGAGGCGTTGCGGCTATGGTTGTCCACAAGGTGAAATCGGCAGGTGCCGCCGAAAGGACCCACTCGTGCTGCCCGGCAGCAGCGCTCCAACTGCTTCCGCAGCTGTCCCGCCACGATCTCACCGGTAAACCTCCGAACCGAGGTCCGGGTTTGGATCAGATCCAAGGGCGAATGGTTGTAGGATATGGGGGTACTCATAGTACTCTTAAGATCGCAAATTTCCGTCCAGATGAACAGGAGCAGCGCAATATTGAAACCTTGCAGAGAGGCGTGCAATAATGACAACGCTTGTGAATTCTGAAAATGTGAATCCTGAAAAGAATCATGATATCCCTATCCCCGGTGAAAGCGGCTCCATAGTTCAAGCCGTAGCCCGGGTGTCCCGTCTGCTGCTCACGGGAAAAGAAGTCAAAATCGACGCCCTGCTCGGAATACTGGGGGAAGCCGTTGGGGTAAACCGCTGCTACATCTTCCAGTTCAGGGATGAGGGAACTCGGATGGACAACACGTGGGAGTGGTGCTCTCCGGGCACAGAACCGCAGCAACAGAATCTTCAGAATCTGGATACTACCCCGCCGGCGTGGACCATGCGTACGCTCCGGGCAAACAGGGAGGTTGTCGTGCCCGACGTGGACGGAATGCCGGAGGAGGCCGCCTTCGATCGGGATTTTGTCGCAGCTCAGAGCATCAAGGCTTTCCTGCTGGTTCCCATTTACTACGCCGAAGGTCTCAAGGGCTTTGTCGGTTTCGATGATACCCAGCGACCGCATCGGTGGACAAGCGATGATGTGCTTCTCCTGCGCACCGCCGCCGACCTGATCAACGCGTACTTCCAACGACGACAAGCCGAAGAAGCACTGTACAAAGAAAGGGAGCAGTTGCTGGCCCTTTTCGAAAGCATCGAGTTTCCGATCTGGGTGGCTGATCCCGAGACCTACGAGATACTCTACATGAATACAGAAGCCCGAGGAGCCGAGGGTCCGCTGCCGGGTTGCATCTGTTACGAGGCTCTGCAGGGACGGCAGGCCCCGTGCCCGTTCTGCAACAACGAAAAACTCCTGGCCGATCCTCATAGGCCGATTCGCTGGGAGTTTCACAACCCGGTTACGGGCAAAGATTACATCATCTACAACCGGATCATCCGCTGGCCCGATGGTCGTAATGTCCGCTTCGAGCTGGACGTGGATATCACGGAGCTGAACAGCGGCCGGGAGGCGCTGCTGCGGGCCGAGAAGCTGGAATCGTTGAGTGTCCTGGCCGGCGGCATCGCCCATGATTTTAACAACCTCCTGACCGGGATTTTGGGCAACATCTCCCTGGCCCGGGAGTTTGCCGCCGAGGGGGCAGACCCGGCGAATCTCCTGGAGGAAACCGAAAGAGCTGCGGTTCAAGCCCGGGAGCTGACCGGTCAGCTGCTTACCTTTGCAAAGGGGTCGCCTTCACGGCCGCGGGAGGTTGTCGATCTCCACACGATCGTGAAGGAAGCGGCCACCTTCATTCTTCGGGGATCGAAGGTGGGTTGCCGGATCGCGCCGAAGCCGAACAGTTGTACAGTGTCCGTGGATAGCGGCCAGATTGCTCAGGCCGTTCAGAACCTCGTGCTCAATGCCGCTCAGTCCATGGAACAAGGCGGGCTCATCGATATCACCTTCCAGGATACGATGCTCCGGGAGGACAGCCATCCGGTCCTCTCGAACGGGCGCTACGTCGTACTGGAGATTGCCGACCGGGGATCGGGAATCCCGCGGCACCTGGCGGAGCGTATCTTCGATCCCTTTTTCACCACCAGGGAGGGAGGCAGCGGGCTGGGTCTTACCACCGCCTATTCGATCGCTTCGCATCACGAAGGCACCCTGGAGTTGTCCCCGCGGCGGGGCGGCGGCACGATTGCCCGTTTTTACCTGCCCCTGGTCGAAGAACCGGCTGGTGTCAGATCGGTTGAAACTCAGCCGGCGCGAGGGACCGGTGCCCGGATACTGCTCATGGATGACGAGGATATCGTAAGGAAGACGGCCCTTACCATGCTAAGGGCCCTGGGCTACGAGCCTGTAGGAGCGCCGGATGGAGAGGAAGCGATTCGCCGGTTTTGTGAAGCTAGAGAGGCCGGACATCCCTTCGCAGCGGTTATACTCGATCTAACCGTATCGGGTGGCCTCGGTGGGACGGAAACCCTGGATCGGCTTCTGGAAATCGAACCCAATGTGAAGGCCGTAGCCTCCAGCGGCTATTCGGTCGAAACTGTTGCCACCGGGAAGAAACCTTCTCGTTTCTCCGGCTTTCTTCCGAAACCCTACTCCCTGAGCGAGATCGGCCGCGTGATCGGTGAGCTGCTGGCCGCCGAGTCATCGGGCGCTGAAACCTAGTAGTGTGATAGGCTGAGCCAGAGAGGACAGGAACTGTTGAGATCCAAACGCCAGCAGAAAGAGGAGCTTTTCGATCAGGCGTCCGCGCGCGGCGAGGGGGGTGAGCCCCTGGCCGCCCGCATGCGGCCGCGTACCCTTGATGAGTTTGTCGGACAGGAGCATATACTCGGCCACGGGAGGCTGTTGCGGCGAGCAATCCAGGCGGATCAGCTGTCTTCTCTGATCTTCTACGGTCCTCCCGGGACCGGAAAGACCACCCTGGCCCGGGTGATCGCCAACTCCACGAAAAGTCAGTTCTTCAGCATCAACGCCGTGCTGGCCGGGGTCAAGGAGATCCGTCAGAGCACCGCGGATGCCGAGCAGCGGCGCAAGCTCTACGGCCAGCGTACCATCTTGTTTGTGGACGAGGTGCATCGCTGGAACAAGGCTCAACAGGACGCCCTACTGCCCTGGGTGGAAAGCGGTACCATCGTGTTCATCGGGGCCACCACCCTCAATCCCTTCTTCGAGGTCAATCCGGCCCTGGTCAGTCGCTCCCGCATTTTCCAGCTCAAGCCATTGCAAAAGGAAGATCTGTATGCCATCGCCGAGAGGACGCTCGCGGATGATGAGCGGGGTTACGGCGCCTACACGGTGAAATTCGACAGTGAGGCTCTGGATCACCTGGTGGACGTTTCCGGGGGCGACGCCCGCACCCTTCTCAACGCGATCGAGTTGGCTGTGGAGACGACCCCCGAACGTTTCCCACCGGCGGCGGGACAGAGGATTCACATCACTCTGGACATTGCCGAGGAGAGCATCCAGCAGCGGGTGGTGCTGTACGACAAGGAGGGGGATTACCACTTCGATACGATCAGCGCCTTCATCAAGAGCCTGAGGGGTTCCGACGTGGATGCGGCCCTGTACTGGTTGGCCCGGATGGTGTACGCCGGGGAGGACCCCCGTTTTATCTTCCGCCGCATGCTGATCTTCGCCTCCGAGGATGTGGGCCTGGCCGATCCCAACGCCCTGGTGGTGACCCAGGCGGCGGCGGCCGCCTTCGAGCGGGTGGGGCTTCCCGAGGGGCGCTTCCATCTGGCCCAGGCTGTTCTCTACCTGGCCACCGCCCCCAAGTCCAACACGAGCTTGGCCTTTTTCGACGCCCTGGATGTGGTGGAGACCGAGCAGGCCGGAGAGGTCCCCAATCACCTCAGGGATGCCAGCAGGGACAAGGAGGGATTCGGCCACGGCGAAGGCTACCTCTACCCGCACGCCTACCGGGAGCACTGGGTGGCGCAGCAGTACCTGCCCGACGCCCTGCAGGGCAAGATCTTCTACCAACCCTCGAATCAGGGTTACGAGTCCGCCATCGGGGAGCAGGTGCGACGCCGGCGGGAAGCCCAGCTGGAGGCCATGATGGAGGTGGATCGCCGCAGCGCGGAGATACTGACCTTCAGCAAGGGGAGCAGGGCCCGGGATCAGTGGCTGGAGCGGGCGGTCAGCCGCACGAGCGAACAGCTTGCCGTGATCCGGGAACAGCTGTTCGCCTCCCTCACGCTTTCACGCCATCATCTGCTGCTGGATCTCAAAGCAGGGGAGGGGCTTCTAACCTGGGAGGCCCTGCGGCGGGTTCCGGAAGGAGGAGTCTGGTCTGTCTGCGACGACGCCAAGGCCGCCTCCCTGTTGGAGGGCAGAGCTCAGGCCCTCTCGGAGCTGGAGCGGCCCCATCTCGTGGTCGGGGAGCTGAAAGCGCTCCCCGAACTGATGAAGCAGGCGGGGAATGAGCAGGTCTGTTTCGATGCTGCGGTGGGCCGCAATGCCCTGTTCCGGGAGCCGGACAAGGCGGGCTGCCTGAAGGCATTGTCTGGGCTGCTGCAATCCGGGGGGCAGATCTCCCTGGCCGAGGTCGTGCCCTCCGAGGGAATGAGGCTCTCCGATCTGTTGGATCTGCACGCACAGAGTGAGGCGTTTCGAAAGCGGCTTGCCGAGGCGGAGGAGAAGATTTACCGGGATCCGGGCAATCCCCTTGTCAACTGGACGGCGGAGGATCTCTGTGGAATCGCGGAAAATGCCGGTTTCAAAGTGGTGAACAGGGAAACACGGCAGTTTGCCGCCCGGCGCACGATCCGCTCCGAAGACATCAAGCGCTGGTTCGCCTCCCAGAGAGGCAGCTACGCCGCCCGGGCTTCCGCGGTCTTGGACGCCACGGAGATCGAGCGGCTCCGCAAGATCTGTGCGGAACAGCTAAATGGCCGGGAGTTGGATTGGTCATCCACCGTTCTGTTCGTAGGCGCCGAAAAGGGGGGAAGGCTCGGCAGTATTGATCCGACGGATTCTCCCATCAGCCCGTAGTGTTATCATATCATTTTCAAAGGATTCCTATTTTGGGGCTAGTCTAAGCCAGGTATTTTGAGAATGCTACTGCAACCGCGGACAGTGAAGCTTTATCAGTCGGGTTGTATCTGCCAGTATTCGATTCTCCGGTAACCCTCGATCTCTTGAATAATTGTCTGCTTCTCAGCCTCCGACAAATCGTAGAACTCCCAATACTGATAGTACGTATAGTCGCGACCCTGTTCTTTGCGTAACAGTATTTCGAGCCTGGATGGAAAAATGGTGATCGATCCCGCTGAGAGGGTAAATGGGATGTAGAGGGGGAACTCCCGCTTTCGGGTATGTTTGCGGTGCAAACTGATCAATTTTACAGCGGCGTACTCGCCGGGCTGCAAATGGCGGACGAACAGGTAGCCGCTGTGGGGCTCGATTTTTATGGTTGCATCGGTATTAGACAGTTTTATGATGTAGTGGCGGTAGTACTCGTAGTTGGTTTTCTTGATGGTCTTAACAGGGATCACCAACAGAGTCGAATTTTCGGTTTGAGGTTTCGGTAGTGTGGCGCATGAAGAGAGCAAAACGACGAAGCCTACTAATATAATACGGCTCCGCTTGAGAGAGTATTTCACTCGCGGGCCTTTTGATCCGGATCCACAACTCGAAAAGTCATTTTTCATTTCATGCCTCCTCACCCTCCTTAGGTTTTACCGGCAAAGCAGGCTTCCCTTAGAATTATCATGGATCTACTGTCCGATTTCCAGCAAATTCCTGCCAAATAGTGAGGATTGATGCAACGATATATTGGTTTTTGGTGCGGGGATGAAAGAGCGGATAGTCGTGACCATCGTTGCCCTGGTCCTGTTTTTGTTGGGTAGCTGCTCGACCTTGCCCTACGGTTTTGAAGAAACCGAAGCAGAAACTTACCTGCATGTCCTGTCGGGCGTTGAATTCGCCTGCTCCCAGGAATCGTTTTATATTTCCGATGTGAAATCTAACGATCCCTTGAGCATGAATGTTTCGGTCACCTATTCGGTGTATACTCCGGCAAGGGCACATGTGATCATTACCCTGTATCCGGTCGGTACGGCCATGGATAGCCTTGAAGCGGAGTTTTCAAGGGTATGTCTTGAGATCAGCAAGCGCCACCCGAATGCCTTTGAGTACGACGTCCCTCAGGAGGGGATTTCTGCGGACATTCTGTGATGCATATCGTTCATCTATACGAACGAAAGCAGTGGTACATCAGGTATGACTACATCATTCCCGGGAAACAGAAGCAGCTCTCCGATGCGGAGGCATATGAAGAATTCCTAGAGCTTCTCTATGATCTGCCCCAGGTCGAGCCACAAACGGGACCACCCATCCTAGATTGACCGGTCACGGGCCGACTGCCAACTATAGTACCGAACTCATTTCCGATTTCCTGACCGCGATCGGACTGACGAGCTTCTGTTGTCGCAACATTTCCTTTGCTTTCCCATAAACAAGGTTTTCGGCTATCATCGTACCATGAGGAGGCTTCATATGGAGGTAAACAAACAGCTGCAGGAGTACGTCTTTTCGCTCCCGATTATGGATACCCATGAACACCTGCCGTCGAGTGAGCAGCTACGGGACCGCAAAACGGATGTGCTGAAGGAGTATCTCGCCCACTACTACAACCGTGACCTGATTTCGGCGGGGCTGGCGAAACAGGATTACGCTTCCATAATCGAAAAGGAGATGACCATTCTCGAAAAATGGAAGCTTGTCGAGCCTTTCTGGCTGTTGTCCCGCTACACGGGATACGGGCGGGCTCTTGATATTGCCGTGCGCGAGCTCTATGGGATAGAGGGGATATCCGCCGATACGATCGAAAGCTTGAATGAGAAATTTCTTGAATCGCTGAAGCCGGGACATTTTCAAAGGGTCTTGAAGGAAAAGTGCAATATAGAGAAGAGCCTTCTCTGTGTCGAGACCCTGGAGGCCGACCACGATCCCTTGGTCGAGAGAAGTCTTTTCTGCGACCGAGATCTTTTCGTTCCTGTTTACATCGTGAATCCCCTTGTTCATCCGGAGAACTGGGCGGAAATCGAGCGGGTCGAGAGGGAATCAGGCATTCGCATCACCTCTTTTTCCACGTGGCTCGAGGCGGCGGAGGCAAACATCGAACGGGCCGTCCGCGAGGGATCACCGATCTTGAAGAACTCCCTGGCCTATGTCCGTTCTCAGTTCTACGACAGAGTGTCCCGCAGTGAAGCAGAGGAAGCCTTCAATGCAGTTTTCAAAACCAAACACTTTCCTGAATGGCACCAGAAACCGATCCTACCCGGTAAAGCCTTTCAGGACTATATGTTTCACTTCATACTGGAGAGAGCCAATAAGAGGAACCTGGTGGTGCAGATCCACACCGGCATCCAGGAAGGCAGCGGGAACATCCTGGCTAACAGCAATCCGGAGGCCCTTGCGAATTTGTTCCTCGAGTATCCCGACGTGGATTTCGATATCTTTCACATTGGTTACCCGTATCAGAATATTCTGACAGTCATGGCTAAAAATTTTCAGAATGTTTATATAGACATGTGTTGGGCTCATATCGTTTCACCGAACGCTTCTGTGCAAGCCCTAATCGAATGGATCGACACGATACCCCTCAATAAGATTTCAGCCTTCGGGGGTGATTATCTATTCATAGACGGGGTCTACGGGCATCAATATCTCGCCAGGATGGATGTTGCCAGGGCCCTGTCCGCCAAGATCGAGGAGGGATTGTTCGATATCGGGAAGGCGGAGGAGATCGCCAGGTTGTTCCTCTACGAAAACCCGAAGCGGCTGTTCAGGTTGTAGTTCAATAACGGCCGGTGAGGCCCCTTCTCGTTCTGAGATTATGTATTTGAAATGATGGAACCATCTTCCTTGCAGGGGATTGCATTGCCACCTATAATCGGAATCTGTTTGCGTACATCTTTTTAGCTCGTTAGGAGATGCTATGAGTAAATTCAGGATACTGGCCCTTTGCGGAATGCTCAGTCCTGTTCTATATACTCTGTTGTGGATCTTAGGGGGAATATTGGTCCCCGGTTATAGTCATATCCGGGACGACGTGAGTTCCCTTTATGCGATCGACGCTTACAGGAGATGGTTTTTTCAACCCCTTTTTATCATTTGCAGTACTTTGCTGCTGGTCTTTTTTCTTGGATTGCATCGGGGTGTAAATCAGGGAAATGGATCGGTTGTTGGGCCTGTTCTGTTCATCATCAGCTCATTTCTAGGTGTGGTTGTCGCATGCTTGTTCCCATTGGATGCCGGTGGCGAAATAAGCACCTTGAGAGGGAAATTGCATCTGATTCTTATTGCCGCATCGGGGGTCGTACTGCTTCCCGCAATGGTACTGATGTTCTTTCGACTACGATCAGTCCCGGATTGGAAGGGATTTGCAGTTTATTCGCTCATATCAGCCCCGGTGACCCTAATTCTGGTCATCGTGACGAGCTACTTCACTGGGAGCAAATACATGGGGTTGGTCGAAAGGTTCATGGTTAGCAAATATCAACTATACTACTTCATTACCGCTCTAGTGGTGTTTCTAAGGAATTGAACTGTCTGGCAATTGAGGTCTTCCTCGTCCCCTGGGTTTCATGCCGAAGAGCACGCGCATAATACCGATTCGCCGAACCAACAGCTCGTAGACCAGCAATGTGATTGCCAGCGAGCCGAGGTAGATGATCCAGAACTTGGCCACCGCTGGCCAGTTCCACCCCACGACATAGTAGCCGATGGCAATGATGGGTGTCTGGTGCAGGACATAGTAGGGAAGCTGCGCCTCGCGGCCGTAGGCAGCCAGGCGGCTCCAAAACGTGGAACGGCCGGGTGTTCGATCCGTCTCAACTTTCCGTTGGCCAATGCGTGTCGCAATCCCCACCACAGCTACAGTTAGGCACCAGCTCGAAATACCTTTGAAGAATCGCAGAACTACAGCCGGTCCCTCTCGGCCGGCCCAGGGATCAATGCCGGCCCCACTGAGTATGCCCGTTCCCATAAAGAACACAGAGAATCCGAGCAAACCTATCACCAGTGCCAGGATGCGATGGCGTACCAGAGCTGCCGTGAGACCTGCGTCTGCTGCCGACAGGTAGCCGAACAGGATGATGAAGGGCCAGATCCAGCGGTTCCAGCCGCTCGGCCAGATGGCGCCCAGGAACGCCTCGAGCAGGGCGATGGGGATAGCCCACAGAAACACGGCGAAGCGCCGGGAGAGAAAACCGCTGATTCGGGTTGCAAGATGTTTCCCTGTTGATCTTTGCATGTACAGGAACAGCGGCAGGAGCAGCAATGTGTAGACCAAGAGGAAAATGAGGAACCAGAGGTGGATGACGCTGAAGGCCTCATCCGAGCCGGCGGACTCGAGGAAGTAGGGAAATGACAGCAGTGAAAACCTGATATTCCAGTACCGTGGCAGGAAGGATACGAATCCCACAGGCAGGCCGGCGTTAGCCCTGAGATAGTAGTACACCTGGGGTGGATTGACTATCACGAGCCCAGTAAGGAAGGGCACGCCCAGACGAAGAAGTCGTTCCCGGAGGAACCGATTCGGGGTCCTGCGTTCCAATGAATGCCAAGCAGCTATGCCGGCGACCAGCATCATCACAGGCATGATCCAGATGAACTCCAAGGACACCACCAGCGACGCCGCAATGGTGGTTAATCCGCTCTGCATTCGGTTGGTAATGAGTTGGTGCCCTGAAAAGATGCTTGCCGTGTGAAAGAACATCAGCCCGAAGACGATTAACGTAGTCAATACGTCCAGCCCGTGACGCCTTGCTCTGCGGATCAGCTCCCCTCCGGTCGTATTCGCATTGGAAATTTCTTTAGCCATCGAATGCTCCCTTCTGTACACCAGTAGGGTTCTACGATCAAAAGAAGCAGGAATACAATGTGCAGCTGGGTTTCAGCCTCTACTCCAGCATCAGCGGTGAAACGCCTCCGTCCCCGTACATTGAATGATAAGCTGGTATAATTTCCAGGTAAAGCCCTTTTGGGATTGTGCGGCAAGCTGGCGGGATGACGGCAGGCCGGCTACTGACCGTTAAAGCCGCCCGCCAGATTCCCAGAAGGAATGGTGCCGAAGAAGCTTGTGAGCAGGGCGCTCAATCCCCGCTTGAGAGAACTGTAGGAGAAGTACTTCTTTCCCAACTCGAAGTTGCGCTCCACCATGGCCCGGCGGCGCTCCGGATCCTTTAGCACCTCTTCCACCTGCCGTACCGCGGTTTCTGTCAAAAACCCGTCGATGGCGATCACGTCGAATCCCTTGGGCTCGATATCCACGATGTACACCG
>CAZFMD010000086.1:0-12742 GCA_964520025.1 uncultured Spirochaetaceae bacterium | reverse complement strand
CCCGGGAGCAGGAACTGAGCGTGGAGAAGGGCAAGGTCATCTCCCCGGCCGGCAAACTGTTGACCTTAACCGCGGGGGAGATGGAGCGCTACGGCGTATCCTCAGCCACAGTCGGGGATCGTGAGGCGTTGTACGAGCTGATCGGTATCCCCGTCGCCGAGGTCAAGACTCTGGAACCGAGCGCACCGGACCGCGTCGTTTCTGTAATTACCGGAGCAGCGGTGACCAGTCTGCTGGTGCTTGTCGGTTTGGCCGCCCTGTACCTGGAGATCACCAGCCCCGGTTTCGGGGTACCTGGAACCATTGCCATCATCGCCTTTCTTGTCATCTTTCTGGGCGGAGCCCTGCTGGGAACGGTGGGATCCCTGGAAATCATCCTGTTTCTCCTGGGGGTAGTTCTGCTGGTTGTCGAGATCTTCCTCATCCCCGGTTTCGGGGTTACCGGTATATCCGGAATCATACTCATGATCGCGGCCCTGGTGCTCTCCAGGCAGGAGTTCGTTATCCCCCGAGTGCCCTGGCAGTGGGACATATTCTTGAGGAACCTACGCAATGTCGGTTTCGGCTTCGTGGGCTCCCTGGTGTTGCTGGTAGTGCTCCTGCGCATCTTCCCCCGCGCCCCGGGCTTGAAACGGCTTATCCTGGAGAGCAACCAGGACACGATGGCAGGCTATACGGTTCAGAGCATGGAAAGCTCGGCGTTGCTGACCGGCCGGCGGGGGAAAGCGATAACCGCGCTGCGTCCTGCGGGTAAGGCGGAGTTCGAAGGGGAAGTCCTGGTTGTGGAGACGGACGGAGAGTTTATAGAACCGGGCTCGCAGGTTGAGGTGATCGAGGTCAGCGGCAACAGAATTGTGGTCAGGCGGGCTTGAGGGAGGCACTATGTGGTTGGCGATAGGTCTGGCTGCAGCGGGGATTGTGGCTATCATCCTGGAGGTATTCGTTCCCTCAGCCGGGATCATCGGAATCGCGGGGGTGGGATCGATTATTGCCAGTGTGGTAATCGCCTACCAGCGGCTGGGCAGCCTGGTCGGATCGATCTACCTGGCCGTGGTCCTGGTTCTGGTGCCGGTGTTCATCGTTCTGTATTTCCGCTTTTTCCCCCGTTCTCCGGTCGGCCGCTGGCTGATCAGCCAGGACCGGCAGGGTCCGGACAAGGGCTACTCCTCCTTCACCCCGGAAAAGTACGTAGATCTGATCGGCAAGGAGGGAACAAGCATGACGATCCTGAGGCCGGCCGGCATGGTGCGTATCGACGGACAGAAGTACAGCGCCGTGACCGGCGGGGAGTTTATCGATAAAGACAAATCTATCAAAGTAGTGAAAGTAGAGGGAAGCCGCGTGGTGGTGCGGCAAGGAGGATAACATGATCATCCTTTACGTTTTAGTTGCAATCGTAGCGATCGCCTTTATCGCTATATTCTTGAAATTCTTCGGGCTCTGGTTCCGAGCCCTGCTCTCCGGTGCCCATATCGGTATCGGTCGGCTGATCGGGATGTGGATCCGGCGGGTCAAGGGCCGGCTGATCGTGGACAGCCGGATCATGCTTGCCAAGGCAGGGATCAAGATCGACTCGGATCAGCTTGAGACCCACTACCTGGCCGGCGGGGACGTGATCCGGGTCAGCAAAGCCCTGATCGCAGCCAGCAAGGCCAACATCCCCCTGAACTTCCAGCGGGCAACGGCTATTGATCTGGCCGGGCGGGATGTCTTGGACGCGGTCAAAACCAGCGTCAATCCCAAGGTCATCGATTGTCCCAATCCGGAGAAGAGCCGGGGAACCATCGATGCAGTGGCCAAGGACGGAATCCAGCTGAGGGCCAAGGCGCGGGTTACGGTACGAGCCAACATCGAGCGACTGGTCGGGGGCGCCACCGAGGAGACGATCATCGCCCGCGTGGGAGAGGGGATCGTCACCACCATCGGCTCGGCGGAATCCTACAAGCATGTGCTGGAGAATCCGGACAACATCTCCAAGACGGTTCTGCAGAAGGGATTGGATGCGGGCACCGCCTTCGAGATCCTGTCCATCGACATCGCCGATGTGGATGTCGGGGAGAATGTCGGCGCCAAGCTGCAGGCCGATCAGGCCGAGGCGGACAAACGGCGTTTTCAGGCCATCGCGGAGCAGCGCAGGGCCGCGGCTCAGGCACGGGAGCAGGAGATGTCCGCTCTGGTGCGGGAAAACCGGGCCAAAGTTGTGCTGGCCGAAGCGGAGATTCCCAAGGCTATCGCCGAAGCGTTCCGCAGTGGAAACATGGGAATCATGGATTACTACCGCTTGAGAAATATCCAGGCCGATACCCAGATGCGGGAGAGCATCGGGGAAGAGGGTCAGTCCAAGCCTGAGGAGGAGTAGCGTATGCTGCGGGCACAGGCGTTCGAAGGCCTGTTCACCCTGGTTCCGATCCTGCTGGTCGCGGTAGTCTCAATCGTGCTGCGCGCCCGGTCCGCCAAGAAGCGAAAACAGAGGGAGGAGGCCGCGCAGGCCGAGGGAACGCAGATTCCGGCGGCGAAGCCTCCGGCGAGTCCCGGTTCGAAACCCTCGCCTTCGACAGCGCGGGGCGCTTCCCGGCTGTCGAGACGTGCCATACCCCCGCGGCGGGAACGGAGGGACACCAGGACGGCACCCTTTCCCTGGCAGCGCGAAACCTCGGATGCCGCTTCCACGCCCCCCGCGCCCCTCACTCCGTCGCCGCCGCGCAGAGCTCAAGCGCAGCTCCGGGACAGCTACGCCTATCCGCCGCCGTTGCCTCCGGGCGAGGACGGGGCATCCGCAGCAGCTGCGGCTCAATCCGCAGGTGCGCCGTTCCCGCGACCGGTCGTTAGACCGACTGTGGAAAGCCGGATGGCCGCCGCACGGATGGCCGCACCAAAGCAAGAAAAAAGCCTGAGGGAGCGGATGCAGGCGCTGACGAAATCGGATCGACCTTCGGCCAAAGCTCCGGCCGGGGGGCCCTCTTCCATTACGGCCAAACTGCAAAAATTACCGCCCCTGAAACGAGCGGTGATCTGGGCCGAACTCCTCGGCCCGCCAGGTGGAAGGCAGCAGTAGGCCGGATCCTATCGATTGCCGAAAGACAGTAGCGCCGGCAGGATGACCAGCGCCCCTACTGTGGTAGTAATCAAAGCCAGAGATACCAGGATCCCGAAGTAGAGAATCGGCAGAAACTGGGAAAAACAGAGCACCAGTAAACCGGATACCAGGGAAACAGAGGTGAGCAGGATCGGCCGCCCCGTGGTCTTCAGAGTATGGGCCAGCACAACCGCCTTGTCCACTGTTCCGCTGTAGAATTGGATCTGGCGCCGGTAGCGGATGATCAGATGAATGGAATCATCGATTCCCACGCCGATCGCCACGCTGGAGAACATCACGGTAACCACGTCGAAGGGCAGCTTCAACAGCACCATGATGATAAAATTCAACATAATTCCGGTAACCATGGGGATCAGGGTGAGCGCGCCCAGGCGCAGGGATCGGAAGCCGATTGCGGTTACCAGGAAGATAAAAAACAATGATACGGCGACGGAGAATATCTGATCCCTGGACAGGGTTTCGGAGATATACAGCAGAGCCAGTGAGCGGCCCCAGATCACCTTCTCGGATCCGATGTCGAGCTTGGTTTCAACCAGAGTCTCGATTTCGCCCATCAGCCGTTTGAACTCCGGTTCCATCATCAGCGCCTTGGTCTGCGCGTTCCAGGTCCGCAAGAATATGGTGAACCGGCTGAAATCTTCGTTGGTCGGTTGGGTGGCCATGGATCGGCCGTAGGGAGAGTTGATCATCGCCGTCATGTAACGGGACAGCAGCAGAATCGGTGCCCGGCTTTCGGGGATGGAGAACTCCCCGGTCAGTTTCTGGTTCATCAACTTGAGGTACTGGGTGAAGGAGAAAACGTAGCAGATATCCGGATCCTGCTGCAGTTCGGTCTCCAAACGGGCAATCGTTTCGAGGACTTCGGGTTTGAGAAAGTAGTTGCTCTCGCCTTGCGGAGCCTCTATGGTGATGTACACATTGGAGTATCCTCCGAAGCGCTTCACGATCTCCCGGCTGTCCCTGATGACCCACTGTTTTTCCCGGTAGTAGCTCAGATAATCGGTCTGATAGGTGATACTTCCCAAAGTCAGGGCAAACCCCGCTGCAATCAGGACAACCGTGGCAAGGATGTAGAGGCGATTGCGGATAACCCAGCGGCTCAATCTTTCCATGAAGCGGGCGATCAGGCCCTTGAGCACCCGATCGCGCTCCCGGGCTCGGGGTGCCGGTAGTAGTCTGAGAATGGCCGGAAAGAAAAACAGGGAAAGCAGAGCACAGTAGGCGATGCCGATGCTGGTGGACAGACCGAACTCTTTGATTTGGGACAGGTTAGCCGAGGCCAGGCTGGTGAAGCCGATGATCGTTGTCAGCGCGGCCAGCAGGATTGTCTGGTTGATATGTCCCACCGACTGGGCAATCCAGGTTTTCTCCTCTGCCTTTACCTTTGCCTCCCGGTAGTATTGGTTGAGGATGTGGATGCTGTAGGCGCTGCCCAGGGTAAGGACAAGGGGAGGCACCATGATGCTCACCACCGTGAGTTTGAATCCCAGCAAATGCATGGTTCCCATGGTCCAAAGCGTACCCAGTCCGACAACGATCAGAGGCAGTCCCAGTGAGCGCAGTGAGCGAAAGCTCAGGTAAAGGATTGCGAGGATCACAATCACGCTGAAAACCAGGAACTTGGGCACGTCGGCAAGCAGGGCGGTCTTGGTTTTGTGGAGAAATATCGGTGCCCCGGTGATGTGCACCGTGTAGTGCTGCTCGAGGGTGGTGCGCAGAGCCTCCACCGTATCGAGCACACCGCTGTAGTCCTCCTGGAGCTCTACGGGGAAAATTGCGCACAGGGCCCTCCCGTCATTGGAGAGGACCATGTTGCGCGCGAGCGGATCGGACAGCAGTAGATCCTTGAACTCCCGGAGTTCCGCTTCGGTCCGCGGCGCCCGGCCTTCCGGGGCCGCGGTTACCGGATGGAGCCTCCGGCCCTCTCGCTTGAAGGTGAGGAAATCGAACGGATTGATGCTGCCCAGAACGGATTCATCCGCCTCCAGCTCGTGGATGACCGCATCGAAGGCCTGGAGAGCCCGAAGATCGAACAGGTTCCGCCTCTGTACCGAGATCAGGATCTGTCCGGTATCGTGGTTCTTGCTGAACCTGTCGATGTCCGCGATCACCTTGGTGTTCCGGGGAATCATATTGAAGATGTCCGCGTCTACCTGGATATGGAGAGCATGAAACCCGAGGAACACGGAGAGCAGTCCGGCAATCAGGATCACGATCCATGAACGACGAACGGAAAAACTGGCCAAGCGATGTACGAGCGGCGCTTTCATGGATATTGCATCCCGATAGTGTACCAAAACTCCGGAGCTGTCAATATTTTACGCGCATCCGTTGTTCCCCCGGGCCCATTCTGGCTATAATCCCCGGGACAACGTTTGCCATGCAGCGGAGGCAGCTCATGAATCCACAGGAACGGCGTATTCTTTTCTTCTCTTCGGCCACCCATTTTTTCACCCATTTCTACGTACTGGTGTTTCCCGCTCTGGTGATGCCGATGAGCCGGGACCTGGGCTTGCCGATTGCCGCCGTGCTGAACATCAGTTTTTGGATGTATCTGCTCTACGGGCTTCTGGCCCTGGGGTGGGGCTGGATCAGCGACCATCTGGGCCACAAGTGGGCGATGAACACGGGCATCATCCTGGCCGCCGTAGGATTCATCCTGGCCGGCCTGGTGCGTTCTCTTCCTCTCATCACCGCCTCTTTCGCCCTGGTGGGAATCGGCTGTTCGGCCTATCATCCTTCGGGATTGGCTCTGGTGTCTCAGGGGATCCGGAAACGGGGCAGGGCGATGGGAATCAACGGCGTGTGGGGCAATGTCGGGATGGCCAGTGCGCCCTTCGTCTCCGGGTTGTTGAGCTATCTGATCGGCTGGCGCCGGGGTGTGCTGATCCTGGGCGTGGCGGGTCTGCTGGTCGGTATGGCCGCGGCCTTGACGCCTTTTTCAGTAGAGAGAGGTACGGAGGTCAAGAAGGTGGAGAAGCTGGCCTCCGGAACCGCCATACGCCTGTTTGTGGTTTTCTGCATTGGAGTATTGTTCGCCGGGCTGATGTACAGAAGCTTTACGGTTATTCTGCCGACTTTCCTCGAATCCCGGCTCGGCGATTTAAGCCAAAGGTTTCCCGAACTGCTCGGCCGGCGATTTGACGCCGTGGAGGATCTACCGGCCTTCCAGACCCTGGTAGCCACCCTCATCGCCACATCGGTGTACGTGCTGGGAATCTTCGGTCAGGCCCTGGGCGGCAGGGTGGCCGATCGCCACAGCCTCAAATGGGCCTACTTCATCTTCTTCTGCGCCGCCCTTCCCTTTGTCGTGGCCGTGGCGCTACTGGAAAACGCTCTCTTGATCCCGGCTGCCGGTCTTTTCGTGCTTTTCACGGTAGGGATGCAGCCCATCGAAAACAGCCTGCTCGCCTTTCTGACCCCCGCGCGCTGGCGCTCCATGAGCTATGGAATCAAGTTCACGCTCACCTTCGGCGCGGGATCTTTCGCCGTGAAGATAGTCGGAGCGGTGCAGCGCAGCTACGGCAGCGGCGGCGTGCTATTTCTGGTGGCCGGATTCCTGGTCATGGTAATTCTCTGTGTCGGCCTGTTTCTGAGCTTGAGTCGCGGCCAGGAGATCCGGCACTGAGGGCTACCGGCAATGCATCCGGGTGGTATTAACGGAGAAAGATAGGTTATAATAGTCTGTAGGCTGGTGTATCGATGAACTGGAAAACAATCGTCTTTGTGATTTTGGTATTGATCCCGGCTGCTGTTTTCAGCTTGGACTACACGGTGGACTATCTGTATGGAACTGTCGAGGTGCAGGAGGACGGTCGCTGGAAACCGGTTGAGATAGGAATGAGTGTTTCCGGGGATTCATTGTTGCGCCTGGGTCCCGGGGACGTGGCCGAACTTTCCGCCGGAAGCGTACGCATCACCCTGGGTGAAGCCGGTACGTACTTCGTATCCGAGCTGACCAGCTGCTCCCGCCAGGTTTCCTCCTGGGGCATCGTACAGATGGTTCGAGGCAAGATTCGTAATCTGTTCCGCGGACAACCGGAAATCGAGAGCACTGCCATGGGGGTGCGCGCGGAGGAGATGGACGACGACCTAGGTTTCGAATGGATGGATGAGGAGACGGAGGCGGCGGATCAGGGCAAGATCCTATTAGAGGAGCAGCACTACGAGGAGTCGATCGATCATTTCGAGGCGGCTCTGGAACTGGCCGATGAACCGGCCCGCTCCCTCTATCTGTTCTACATCGGCTATGCCTACGCCATGGCCGGTAAGAGCGGGCTGTCCATGCGCTACCTGAACGAAGCCGAGCCCTCCCATCTCATGGCTCATTACGGTGACTACGTGTTGCTCAAGGGACAGCTTCTCCTGGAGGGGCAGGCCTACCAGCCGGCCCTGGATCTGTTCGACCCCTTTTTACAGCGTTTCCCGGAGCACGAGAACAGCCAGTCCGTCTATTTCCTCGCAGCGTTCTGCAACAGCCAAATCGGACGGGAGGAAGAAGCCAAGGCTTTGCTGCGCCAGGCCTACACCTTAGATCCATCCTCGGAAACAGGCCGACAGGCCAAATCGATGCTGGATTCCTTGTAGTCCCGGGAACTATAGCCGGGTGGCGAGTTTCACAGGCAAGGGGAGATGACTCTTTGAAGAAAATACTGATAGTCGACGACGATCCCGATCTCCGAGCGGGACAGAAGACCTTCCTGGAGGGCAAGGGCTATGAGGTGTCGACAGCCGGGGGCATGGAGGAAGGTTTGGAGGCCCTGAACCAGACCACTCCGGATCTGATTCTGGTGGACCTGATGATGGAGCACTACGACGCCGGGTTCGTGTTTTGCGCCAAGGTGCGGGAGAACTCCGCACTGGCAGAGGTGCCGATCATCATGCAGACCTCCGCGCGGGAGAAATTGGGTTTCACTCCGGATTCGTACGACCAGAAAGCCCGAAGCTGGATGAAAGCCGACCGCATCCTCACCAAACCGGTACCCCTGGAGGATCTGCTGAAAACAATCGAACACTACCTGGCGGGATGAGGCAGATGAGGCCAATGGAAGAAACCTTGAGGGTTCTGGTCGTAGATGACGAGGAGGGCATACGCGAAGGGATGCGGCGGGTGCTGGAACGCAGCAGCTACCAGGTGGACCTGGCCGAAAACGGTGAGGAGGCAATCAAGCTACTGGAGGCAAACTCCTACGATCTGGCTCTAATCGACCTGAAGATGCCCGGAATCGACGGCTTCGAGGTGACCCGCTACATCAACGAGACCCTGGGACATCAGACGGTGATCGTTATCGTCTCCGCCCTGGCGACTGTTGAGGCAGCCATGGAAGTCACCCGCCAGGGGGCATTCGATTTCCTGGTTAAACCCTTCGTCCCGAAAGATTTGAAGCACGTCGTGGAGCGGGCGGCCAGGCAGCACAGGCTGATTCTAGAGAGGGAAAAGTACCTGACCGAGCTGGCCACTGAACGCAACCTCTCCCATCAACTGATCAACTCCATGCATGAGGGCGTCGTGGTTCTGAACATCAATCGAGAACCGGTACTGATGAATCCCAAGGCGGAGAGTTTCCTCTCTGTCAACTACAAACCTCAGTTGACCCTTCAGGAACTGTCTCTGAGCGAGGAGATCCTCAAGGCTATCGATGAACTGCTGGGTTCCGCTTCACCCCGGGATGAAGCTAGAACCCGCTGGGAACAGATGGGGGATCGGATGCTGGAGATTCGGGTCAATCCCTACCTGCGGGATGGGGAGAAGGCAGGGGTTATTGTCATTCTGGACGACGTGACCCGGCAGTGGCAGGCGGAGCAGGACAAGACTCGCTTCATATCGATGGTTGCTCATGAGTTGAAGAGCCCCATAGCCGCCATCATCAACTACATCAACATCATTCTGACGGGGATGTTTGATGATCAGGTGGAGAAGATCCACGAAATGATGGAGCGCAGCAAGATCCGTGGAGAAGCCCTTCTGGATCTGATACGGGATCTGCTGTTTCTCAACCAGAGCGATGCGGGCAAGGTCGAAAAATCGATCGAAAGACTCGAGCTGAAAACGATCCTCGGGGAACAGCTGGAGTTTTTCCGGGCTCAGGCCGAACGCACCGGCGTCACCCTGATCCTGGAAGCCGGTGAGACTGAATATCCGGTGCGGTTGGACCGCAAGGATCTGGATCGCATCACCATGAACCTCATATCCAATGGAATCAAGTACAACCGGGAGGGGGGGAGCCTCACGCTGAAAATGCATCAGGACGGTGAGTCGGTGGTTGTGGCAGTTCGGGATACGGGGATCGGCATGAGTGAGGAAGAGATGAAGGGACTGTTCGCCGAGTTCTACAGGGTCAAGAACCCCAGTACCTCCGGCATTCCCGGTACCGGCTTGGGTCTGGCCACTGTCAAACGCATTGTCGAGGAGTACAACGGGTCCATCCAGGTTGATTCCCAGATCGGCAGTGGCAGTACCTTCACCGTTTCCCTGCCGCGCGCCTAGCCTTCCTGAAGAGCGAGGCGGGGCATCCTGCCTTTGGACATGCTCTTACTGCCGTGCCGCTCATTGATGGTCCGCTGCATGATCGAGCGGATCTGATGGCTCATCTCCACCGCTTCCCGTCGCATCGGTCCGCCCGCCGTTGTTTTTGGATAAAGCGGTTGCCCGACCACGACCGTGACCCGCGGCGGAACGCGGAAGGTGCGGCCTGCAAAGTGGAAGCATGTCCTTCCCAGCCAGCAGCGCTGATGAAGAACGGTGGTGATCGGCACAACGGGTAAACTCAGCCTGCAGGCCAGGAAGAAGGCGCCTGGCTGGAATTTCTCGATCTCCTGGTTCCAGAGGTAGCATTCCCCTTCGGGAAACACGTGCACGAAGGGCAGATCCAGCAGGTTCGCGCGGATCGTTCTCTCCAAGCTTCGCATGGCCGCCGCCCGGGTGGGAATGGGGATGGCACCGAGCATCCGCACGAAGGTCCCGAGCAGGGGGATGCAGGCGGTTTCCTCCAGCATTGTGAAGTAGGTGCGCTGGGGTCGAAGTACCTGGGCGATGATTCCCGGATCCAGAACCAGGGTGTGGTTGCTCACCAGCATGCCGGAGGGCACACGCTGCAGCTGCTCCCTTCCCTCGATTCTCAAGTGGAAGATCAACCTGTTGGTCAGCAGTACCAGCGCCAGGATCAAGTGGAACATCACCTTTGCCGGGATAAATGATGAACCGTAGGTCGAAACCTTTGCACCCCGTTTGTAGGCCATGGCTACTTGAACACCCGTCCTTTCCAGACGACTCCCGCATTCGCAGCCGCTCTACCGAAGCTCTTCCAGGCCATGTACAGCAGATGCCCAAAGGTCAGGGGGTAGAGCAGAGGCACCCACCACTTGAGTCCGCGGTCGTAGAGTGTCAGAGACCAGGCCAGGACAAAGCAAAGCACGCTGAAAACCGAGAGGCGCAGAAGGGGGCTGCCGGTCTGCATCTCGATTACAGCCAGAACCAGAGGCAGAACGATGAAGGCTACCAGAACCGAGGCAACCGAGGCGAAGAAAGCGGGCTGATTTTTGAAAAAATCGTAGATATTCTTCCCGACTCCATCGAAGGAGTTGCGGTACCCCTGGTACATCCTGCAGGTAACCTGGTCGCGGAGGTCGAGGAAGACGGTCCGATAGCCGGCCTTCTTCACAGCCCTGGCTACGAAGACATCCTCGCTGATCTGAGTGGCTACCGAGGCGTAGCCTCCGATCGTTTCGAATGCCTCCCGCCGGAACATCACCATCTGACCTACCGCCATCGCAATCATGGAGGAATTGGCCCGGGGAATGAGGCAAAAGGGCATGACGATCGCGCTCATGATATAGGTGGTGGGAACGATCAGCGCCTCCCCGAAGGACCGCAGGTCCTGTTGGACGTAGCCGGAGAGGAAATCGGCTCTGTGTTCATTGATGTTGGTGACCGCCCAGGCCAGGCTTTCCCGGGAGTGAATCGTGTCGGCGTCGGTAAACAGCAGATAATCGCCGTCGGCATACTGGGAGAGCAGCTGCATGGCATGGGTTTTACCGCACCAACCTTGAGGCAGAGGCGAACCTCTTACCGCCTTCAGGCGCCCCGGGCTGCGGAGGGCGTACTCCCTGATAATATGCCAGGTTCGATCCTTGGAACAATCATCCAGCACGATGATTTCGTAGTTGGTGTAGCTCTGATCCAACAGGGAGTCCAGGCAGAGGCGGATGTTTGCCTCTTCGTTTCTTGCCGGGATGAGCACCGATACCTTGCCCCGATCGGCAGAAACGGCTCTATAGCCGCTGGAGCGCAGCCAGAGAATATTGGCCAGTGACAGAGCCAGGATCGCCAGTGTTCCGAAGGCGGTCAGCAGGTGAATGAGCAGAATGACTCGTATGGATAAAAAGAGCATCTAAGGCATAGCCTTTCTATGCATAGGCTGTCTATGTAAATTTAAGAGAAAAAAACACTCCTGTCAAGCTTCACAGCTTCTGTAGCTTCTGTGGGGACGTTATTCCTTGTGCAGCTTTTCCAGCTGTTCGATCTTACGCTTCAGGGTGCTGATCTCCTTGGTGATCCACCTGCGCTGGCGGCTTATCTGCCGATGGGTGTACAGCGTGCGCAGCACCGTAATCGGTATATAGGAGAACAGTGCGATCAGGATCTTGTTGGCCATGGAGATGAAATCCCGTTCGTGGCTTTCCGGGTCCAGGCCGATCCAGGCGAACTTGAAGAACTCCAGGCGAATCCCCTGGTTTATGAAGTTGGTGATCCGAATAATGACAGGCGGGAACAGGCGAATGAGGAAAATCCCCCCGACCAGCAGTACGGCCACGATGTTGAATACTGCCAGAACACCCGTGTACATCCGCTTGAACTGGCTGGGTTTCAAACCCCGGGCTATGAGGAGGATGATCCAGCAGATGACGATCAGTATGTCGTACACGGCCAGCCCGATGAGGTCCAGCCGTATCATCTGAACCCGCTGCCAGCCTGCCAGTGCAAGGAGGAGAAAATAGCCGCTCGGAGAGGCGATGAGGTAGAAACGCTTTCCTGTGTAGTCTTCCAGGCGCGAACGATCCGACCAGGTCAGGTAGGTCCAGACCGACCAGGCAATTGTCAATATGGCCGTGCCGATATAAAGAGCCATTTCCATGATTCTGTTTCCCCGCTATGATAGACAATAGTTTAATCGAAATGGCGCGCAGTTGCCATCGTGCTTTGCTTTTTGAGCGAAATTTTGTATATTTAGGTAAGAATACTATATAGTAAATATACTATATATAGAGAGGCCTAAAGTGAGGAGGAGCGAATATGGCAATGATAAATGAGAAGGATAAAAAAACGGTGAGTGATCGGCTCGCTAAATTGGCCGGCCCGGTCAAGTTGGTGATGTTCACTCAGGAGATGGAGTGCCAGTTCTGCAAGGAAACCCACGAGCTGGTCGAAGAGGTCGCGGCCCTGTCCGACAAGATCACCGCCGAGGTCCAAGACTTCCTCAAGGCGGAAGCCGAAGCCAAGAAACTCGGCATTGACAAGATTCCGGCTATCGGTGTGTTCGCAGAGGGAGACACCGATTACGGAATCCGCTTCTATGGTATCCCGGCAGGCTACGAGTTCATGTCTCTTTTAGAGGCGATCGAAATCGTTTCCAAGGGCGAGTCCGG
>CAZFMD010000085.1:0-12919 GCA_964520025.1 uncultured Spirochaetaceae bacterium | reverse complement strand
TGGTCGGATCCAGTGACGGAGCGGGCCTGGGTCTGTACCTGGTGCAGAAGATCGTGGAGCAGCACGGCGGCGAGGTCTGGTGCGAGTCGATCGGCGTCCTGGCGGGTGGCATTGCATCGCAAGGCTCTCGGCCGGGCACCCCTCAGCCGGGCACCCCTGAGCCGGGCACCCGCTTTCTTATGAAGCTTCCGGCAACCAAGTCCGAGGACGAATAACCCCCAAGTGTGCTGACTATCTACAAATTGTCTCTGTGCGGCCCGAAGTGGGCTGAAACAGAGCTTTCCTTCGGTGCAGCTGCGGGAGTCGTTTGTACCCTTCTTGAAGGAAAGATCACGGCCGGCCTGCAGGTGTCTTTTAACTCAAAAAAGGACTGGTACCTGGATGAGAAGGTACCGAAGCTGATCGGCGAGTCCGGAGAGGTCTATTTTCAGTATCTTGCTCGATGCTTGAAAGCATCCCGGTCAACGGGTGCGAGAGTGAACGATGCCAGGATTGCCGCTATATGTTTGAGCCACGGGGTGGATGAGCTTCTATCCGCCGACCGCGACTTTTCCCGGTTTCCGGGCTTGAAGATCAGAAATCCGCTGGTTGGATAGGAACGACTATCCAGCTGCCGCCACGGCACGTGTACGGAAAAACTTGCCTGTCCGGAACTCACCTTATGGAGCTGTCCGCCGGCAGGCATGCCAGACGATCGTGGCGGTCACAAGGAACAGGAAACGCTCCAGCTTGATCAGCCTGGTGTCGAGAACGGCCTCGGAGAGGATAGTACTCACATCGGATTCCGCTACCTCGATCTGTATGCTCTGCAGCAACTCCACGGCCAGGCCTGAGTACAGCGATCTGTCGCGTTGCGGTAGCCGGGTTAGAAGTTCCTTGAGAAGCTCTTTGGGTACCGTGGGATTCTGCGCCTCGGTTACGAAGTCCCCGAGCATGGCTATACCGGAAGCGGCGCTCTCGAGAAAGCTTACGTACCGCAGGTAGAACCAATCGCCGAAGCCGAGGATTCCCGCCATAGAGAGCATTAGCTCATCCCGCACGTAGGGCTGCATCTTCATGCCGATTTTCTCCAGCAGCAGGGGAATGGCTTCGACATCCCTCACCAGCTCCAAAGCCGTAGCCCCATGGATGATCACCCGGGAATTGGTGGTTTCCCGGAGCTTTGCCCGTATTTTTGCATAGCTCTCCTTGTCCTGCAGACGGGCCAGGGCTACCATGGCCTTGCCCTGGAGGAAGAAGTCCTGGGTGTCCAGACTGTTGCGCAGCGCCGGAATACCCTGGCTCAAACCTCTCTTTCCCATGATTTCGGCGGCCAGGTAGGCGGTGGTGAAGGCGTGATTCTTTACCTCGGAGATGAGCGCCTGAATCGCCGCTTCGTCCAGGGGCAGATCGGCCAGGGCTTGAAGCGCCTGGGCCCGGATAGTAAAACGCGGGGAGCGCAGCTCTGAGAGGATTTCTTTGAGAGAAAGACCGGACTGAGTCTCCCCCATGGCTTTGAGAGTCTGTTCCTCTTCGTCCACGTTCCGTACCCGCCTGAGGCGGTGGGTGAGGCTGATGGCCCTCAGATCCCTGGGGGAGAAGATCGCCGCCATGGCGTTTCGGATCGGATAGGCTCCCAGATTCTCCATGGAGTTTATGAACAGAAGCACAATTAGTGACAGGGCAGCAACCGATCCGAAATAGAGCTGAAACACCCGGGTATGACTCGATGCGCCGAGCCACGCCTCCAAACTTCTTAGAATAACGCCCCCTACAACCGATCCTAGAGCCCCGGCTACCCCCAGGGTCATGAAGAATATCACCCCCAGATCGAGGCGATCCTCCGGTTTTATGGCGCCTAGGAAGTAGGTCTGGCCGGCGTTCAGGATGCCGAACTGCCCCAGATTGAAGAACAGCAGAACCGAACATGCGAACAGCCAGACCGGCCAAGCCCCCGTTAGCGGCGGGGAAACGACCATGGGGATCAGCACCAGTGTCACGATGGCAAAGAACAGGAAAAACAGCGGCTTGGCCCCGATCTTGTCGATGAGAAATCCACTGGCCAGGGCCATGAGCACGGCCCCGGCGCTGCCGAATACCAGGAAGAACAGAATCACGTTGTCCGGTTGCTGGTAGGCTTGCTTGAAGTATACCACCAGGAAAGGTGCCACCATGTAGATCAGCAGAGTTGTGAAAAAGTACACGATGATGAACTTCCGGAAGGCTCTTTGCGAGAACGCGTCCTTGAAGCCCTGAAACAGGTTTCGCTCCCGGGAGCGCTCGGGGCGCTTCGGTTCGGGGAAGCGGAACACGACCGAGGCTGCGATCAGTCCGGCGCCGATGCCCACCAGGATAAAGAGGGTGTACACGTATAGCGGGGCGCTGCGCCCCAGTACGAAGGCCATGGCTACGGCCAGGGCCAATGCGATCGAATGCTGGAACATCTGGATGCGGGCCAGGAAGGCGCCCCTGTCTTTCTCCGCGGCTATCTGCCCTATCACGGGATTGTAGGCCGCAATTGCGATTCCCCTGGCCACGTTGAATCCCAGCACGCTGATGATAATCAGGGCGTAGGCCAGTTCCGTGTAGCCCCTGTTGGCGAAAAAGGGCGATCCCAGGATCGGCAGCATCAGCAGGTAGCGGATCGTCCAGAACCGTCCCATCAGGGAAACCAAACCCCACTTTGCCGCTATCCTGCGTCCGACGAACAGGAACAGATAGGCGATGTACATGAAGGAGGACAGCAGACCGACCAGGAAGTTACCCGCCCCCACGCGCAGGACGTAGAGGGTGATGATGTTTCCGCTGAGCAGGGTGAAGGCGACGACGTTCAGGACTGCAAACACTACAAACAGCCCCCGGGCACGGCCAAGCTCGCCTGGGCTCAAAGTTGGTTTTCTCATCTGCCTGAAAATCCTAATACGGCGGACAATCCGAGTGCAACCAGCCTCACCGGTTTTCCGTGCTGCGCCGCAGCTTGCGGGAGTGTTCGTACAGCTGCTCCAGGCTCATCGACTTCAGGAACACCATGCCTCTGGTGGCACGAATCAGAGCGCTGGGATGCTCGTAGAAGAACTCCCGGCCAAGGCAGGTCTTGAGGGCCTGGTACTGGCTGACCTGGATCTTCTGGGCCAGCTCGGAAAAAGGCCCGTCATGCTGATAGCTGGGAAAGGAGGCGGACTTTTGAGAAATGAAGGTATTGCGGAACGCACTCTCCTGCAGTGCGAACATGTTCAGCGAGACGGGTACGAAGATATCCGCCTCGCTCGGATGGAAGCGATACCAGACGTTTCGGTACCCGAGAATCCTCAAATCCTTACGGCCGCTGCTTTGCTCGTAGAGGTGGATGGCCTCTGTAACCGTTTGCAGCACCTTGTAGTGGGTGTCCGGTCCGCTGGCCTCGGGATCCAGAGCCAGGGTGATCACATCCGGATTGATCTCTTCCAGCAGCTTCAACACCGGGGCCACGTCCCTGGAGACAGTCGGCTCCTCCGTAAAGATCTCCCCGGTGTAGAAGCCCAGGCGCAGGTGGCGCACCGATTCGCCGCTCCAGCCGAAGTAGCCCCAGAGGCAGTCGGCCTCCCACTCTCGACACATCCCCTTGAGTTGCTGGATGTAGGGCAGGTCTTTTTTCCCCGGATACTGGGTCTCGAAGTAGCTGATCAGCTCTTCGATGCGGTCCTCCAGGCTCTGGCGATCTTCCTCCTCGTACAGTTCCACCACGTTTCGGTACAGCCTCCGCATCTCCCCGTCGTCCTTCATGGTCCGGGAGCCCGCGGCCACCCCATCCAGGTACTGCCACACGTCCCGGTTGCGGAAAATGCGGTTCGCCGGATCGAAGTACCCGGTGGCTTCCAGCTCGGCGAAGGCGGAGGAGCGGATGAAGTTCTTCAACTTCCGGCAGGAGATGAGCATGAACTGGTTGGTCACCGCGGTGAAGCCGCTGGTCAGGGTGGCGAAGAAGTGCCGGGTCGAATGATCCCGAATGTGGCGCACGATGAAGGGCAGGTATCCCAGCATCAGGTCGTCATGATGGGGCTCGGTATGCAAAAATACCGTATCGCCCATGGTGTGCGTGCCCGCCTCGATCTTGGCCTTGAGGCTGGTGATGACCCGGCTGCAGATCTCCCGGACCGAATCCTGCCCGGCTGCTCCCCCTTGGGCGAGCAGTTGGCTCGCGAAGGGGGAGTCCCTGAAGTCCTTCTCCCCCAGGCCGTCGATTCGCTTCTGCTTTTCCACGGCCAAATCGACCACAATTTGCTCGATTTGCTCGTTCGCTGGCTTGCCGGCGGAGAGGAAAGCGGTAAGCCTTCGGGAATGCAGATTCCTGGCCGCTCCCCGGGTGAGATAGAAGCGGGCGGCGCTCAGAGAGCGCAGGGCGCTGGCCGGAACCCGGACGTGACGCTCGGCCTGCACCGCCTCGGCCACGATGTCGGCCTTTGCCTCCCCGGCGGCGATGATCAGAGCCACACAGTCCGGGTTGGAGGAGATGGTTGCCAGTCCCACGGTGATCACCAGGCGCTTGCGGGCAATTTCGATACCTCCCAGATCACCGGCTGCGGCCGCCTGGGTTTCGTAGTTGACGGTGGTCAGCCTGGTGGTGGAGTACAGATCCGATCCGCGGACATTGAAACCGATGTGGCCGTCCGGGCCTATGCCCCCCAGGAAGAAGCCGATTCCCCCCAGCGCCCGCACCCGATCCTCGTATTCGACGCACCACTGATCGATTCGCTGGATGACCTCTTTCTGTGTCCGCTCGGTCTTGTTGCGGGCCATGCGATGGCGCAGGGTGATATCCACCTCGTCGTTGGTCCAGACCTCTTCCAGGGTTTTGCCGGCGGGAAGTCCGATGCGGCTGCAGTCTATTAGCAGCGCCCGCTCGGTTTCCAACCCGAAACTCTCCAGATAGAAGCGGTTGACGTAGTAGTAGAAGCTGTTGTGGTGCAGCGGATTGATGGGGTAGAACTCGTCGATCTGAACGAAATGCAGCCCTGCCAGCTCGCAACCCCGGCCCGGATCCACCCCCCATTCTTCCAGCTCCCGTCGTACCTCGGGAGTCTCCCATCCTTCTCGAAAGCGGTTCACCTCTTTGATGAAGTGTTCAGGGGTCTTCCCGGTGGGCAGGGCGATCACGCCCTCGGGATTGGCTTGAGCCCATTCGATGAAGCGCAGGGCGGCCAGGGTTCCCAGAGCGGGAAAGGAATCCACTACGATCACCCCGATTTTTTCCGCTGGGGAGTAGGTCAGCTTCTGTCCGGACCGTTGCAGAGCTTTTCTCTCTACCAGGGAGCTCACCGCGAATTCCTCCTCGGGTGTAATTCTACCCTGGTTTTGGTGCCTCCTCAAGATGGAGATTCTGCCCGGCTTCTGCCGTTGACCAGGGGGCGGAGAACTTTCTACACTTTTACCATCCTAATGGAAAGAACATGGAAAGAACATGGAAAGAACGTTGATTACAGCCGGTCGAATCATCACCCCTTTCGAAGGACTCGAACGGCGGGAGATTTTGATCGGGGAGGGCAGGATCCTGAGCATCGACGCGCCGGGGGCGATCCGGGATTTTGACGGACGGATCGATGCCCAGGACAAGATCGTCGTGCCTGGATTTATCGATGTCCACGTCCAGGGCGCCGGCGGGGCTGACGTGCTGGACGGCACACCGGAAGCCCTGGATGTGATCGCCCGCACCTGTGCCCGCTACGGGGTGACCGGTTTTCTGGCCACCACGGTCTTTCGTTCCGGGGAGGATAACAGGCACCTGCGGGCCGCCGCCAGCAGGTGTTTTCGCAATCCCGAGGGCGCGGAGCTACTGGGTATTCACCTGGAGGGACCCTTTATCGCCAAGGGCAAACGGGGAATGATCCCTGAGGCATGCCTGGCGCCGGCGGATGCCGGCACCCTGAGGAGAATCCGGGAACTGTGCGCGGATCAACTGCGTATGATGACAATCGCCCCCGAGCTGCCCGGAGCCCTGCAGCTGATCTCCGAGCTGCAAGACGGGGGGGTGATTTGTTCCTTCGGCCACTCCCAGGCGGACTACGAGCAGACGGTTGCCGCGATCCGCGCGGGAATCTGCCACGTGACCCACCTGTTCAACGCCATGATGCCCATGCACCACCGCGATCCGGGCCCCATCCCGGCGCTGTTGGAATCCGAGGAGGTCACTGCCCAAATTATCGCCGATGGGGTCCACATCCATCCGGCTATGCTGAGCATGGCAGTTCAGCGACTGGGCGGAAGCCGCCTGGTGCTGATCACTGATGGGATGCAGGCCATGGGTTTGCCTGACGGCCGCTACCTGTACAACGGTTTGGACTACGAATCGAAAAACGGCACGGCCCGCTACCTGGACGGCACCCTGATCGGCACCTCCCTCGGGTTGAGTGAGCTGGTGGCCCTCTGCGTTCACCACAGTGGGTGCAGCCTCGAGCAGGCGGTACGCGCCGCTTCGTACAATCCGGCCTGCGTTCTGGGGCTGCAGGAGCGCAAGGGCAGCCTGGAGGAGGGCAAGCAGGCCGATCTGGTTATCCTGAATCAGGATCTGAGCGTCCACATGACATTCCGCTCGGGCCGCCTCGTGTACAGGACTTAGGTAGAGGTGGACGCTCACAGCCCCGTGCTTCTGCTGTCGGGTCTGCCCCTGGAGAGAAAACCTTCCTTCCTCCGGCAGATGGTTTCCTTTGCAGCTATTTGGAGGGGGCAGGGTCGAGTCGTGCTTCTGGGCGGGCCGGTTTTTTCCGTCCCCGGGTCTCAGATGAGGCAGATTGCACGGGCAGGGAAGACGGTGGGCGATCCGCTTTGGCGGCTGGCCGGTTCGAGCGGGGAACCTCAATCTATGGAGGAGCTGCTGTCCCGTACCGCAGTCCAGGCCATGATCCTCCTGGGGTATCCGGACCAGTTCCCCTTTCTCTACGGCTCCATTCAAACAACGCCCTCTTATCTCTGGTCCCAATTCTCGCGTCCTCCCAAGGGCGTGCTGTCCCAGTCGCCGATCTACATTCCCCTGACCGAGAGGACAGCCTCTCACCTGCGTGCCGTCGGTTGTTCCAGGCTCGGTCCGGTTATCCCCCACGGGGTGGATGCCGCCGTGTTTGCACCGCCGGGCAAACCGGTGCCCGTCCGCACCCGCACCTTCGTGGTCGGAACCGTGGCCAACAACTCCCGGAGGAAACGTCTCGATCTGATCATCCGTTCCTTTGCCCTATTTGCCAGGAGACGCCCCAACAGTCGGCTGCTGATCCGGACCAACCGACTCGTATCTCTGGACGGGCTGGATCTTCCTGCCCTGATCGCCCGGGAGAATCTGGAGCATCGGGTTGAGATCATCCTGGCGGAGCTGACCGATTCGCGGATGGCCGAGCTGTACAACCGGATGGATCTGTACCTCAATCTTTCCGAGTGGGAGGGTTTCTGCATCCCCGCAATCGAAGCCATGGCCTGCTCGGTTCCGGTGGTGAGTCCGCCGATTCAGGGCCCCGGGGAGATCCTCCCCTATTCGGACACCCTGATTCCGGACTGTAGAATTCATGAGGAGGATGGAACACTGCTCTATGAGGCGGACCCCCGGGTCGTCAGCACGGTTCTGTGCGGGCTGGCTGACGACAGGGAGTTGAGGCAGCGATTGGGCCGGGAGGGAAGGGAAGCGGTTCTCTCCTGCTACGATATGCGTCGGGTGGCGGCGCAGTGGGACGGTTTGCTTCAGAGGATGTAGGGAATGATGGCCTTGCGCTTTTGGGGATAGTCGGGAAACTGATTCTGATACCAGCGGTGGTGGGCCAGGGCCCTGGGTACCAGATTGGCCGCAGTCCAGATTGTAAAGGTAACTCCGGCCAGGGACCAGGTCATGAAAGCCCAACCGATCCACTCGATCAGCTCTCCGAGGTAGTTGCCGCAGGATACGAGCTGGAAAACTCCTCTTTTTGGAATCTTGTACTCGGAATCGGATTCAGCTCGCAGGGAGCGCAGAATCCCGTCGGAATGTAGATTGATCGCCATGCCGAGGAGGAAAAGCACGGCTCCGGTGATGAAGCGGAAATCCAATAGCCAACCGGGGTTGTAGCGGGCTGCGAAGATATTCAGATAGCGGCCGTTGATCAGCCCGTTTACCGAGTTGAAGAAGATCCCCATGACGATCACGGTGAGGGCCATGGGGCGGTCGGATTTCTTCATGCGGAAGGGGTAGATGAACGACCTGTTGAGGTAGTGAAGAAGGAACAATCCGAGAAACAGGACGGTGACCGGGTTGGGACTCTTGTTGCCCTTGAGAAAGAAGTAGATAAAGGCCAGGGGAGCCACCGCCTCCATCAGGATCCAGCCGACTCTGGCAGGAATAGCCGGCCCCCAGCCCTTGCGGGTATGGCGGCCGTAAGGCGCGGTGACAAAGAACAGCAGGAAGAAGGTCCCAACTGCCACGCCGATCCAGACAATCATCAGATTGCGGAGAAGCAACCCGCTCAGAACCAGCTCCCCGTTTCCCTGTACCAAGGCAGACATAGTACTACTAAGTTTAGCCGCTGCAGGCATTTCCGGCAAGGGGGCGCATTGCCGTCTTGCATTGCCTTCTTGCTTCGATCTTTGTATTCTTGATTTGCGGGGGAGCTTCTTTGGAAACAGAAAGAATTGAAAACGAGGAGCAGCTCGAAATCGAGCTGAGCCGTCCGTACCCCGAGACCGTCGAGCAGCTTCGTTCGATCCCCGGAGACTACCTGGTTCTCGGAGCGGGGGGCAAGATGGGCCCCACTCTCTGCCGGCTGCTGAAGAACGCCTGCACAGCCGCCGAAGTTCGGCGCAGGGTCTACGCTGTATCCCGTTTTTCCGATCCCCAGCTCAGAGACCGCCTGGAAACAGTCGGAGTCCAAACAATACAGGCGGACCTGATCGACCGCTTGGCCTATGCCGAGCTGCCGGATGCGGCGAACATCTTTTTTCTGGCCGGGATGAAGTTCGGCGCCAGCGCCCGGGAAGATTTGACCTGGGCCATGAATGCGTACGTGCCGGCCTTGGCCGCGGAGCGCTGGTCCGGTCCGGGGGTGCGGATCGTGGCTTTCTCCACGGGAAACGTCTATCCCTTTGTGGAGCCGGGATCCGGCGGAACCGATGAGCGCGCGCAGCCGGAACCCCGAGGTGAGTACGCCATGTCCTGCCTGGGACGGGAGCGGATCTTCCAGTATTTCAGTGCCACCGGAGGAACCGAAACCGTGCTCATCCGCCTGAACTACGCGACTGAGCTGCGCTACGGTGTGCTGGTGGACCTGGCTCGGAAAGTGCTTGCCGGACAGGCGATTGACCTGAGCATGGGGTACGTGAACGTGATCTGGCAGGGGGACGCCAACAACTACATCGCCCGCTCTCTTTGCCTGGCCTCCTCCCCTGCTTCGGTTTTGAACGTGGCCGGACCGGAGATTCTGTCCGTGCGCTCCCTGGCCCAACGGATCGCAGAGTTGGCCGGTACCAAGGCTCGCTTCACCGGAAATGAGCAACCCACCGCCCTGCTCTCCGATTCTTCCCGTTGCCTGGAGCTGTTCGGTCCTCCCGCGGTTTCCCTGGAATGGATGCTGTCCCGGGTGGTGAACTGGCTGAGCCGGGGAGGACGAACCTTGGACAAGCCGACCAAGTATCAGGTACGGAATGGAAAGTTCTGAATAATAAGGAGGGTAGAGTGGATAACGCCCAAGATTTTCCCGAAGCCCCGGATCGCGTCGTTAGCGCGTTGCGGGCCGGGATGGTGATTCCGGCTCATCCCCTGGCTCTGAATATAGACAGAACCCTGGATGAGTCCCATCAGAGGGCCCTGTCCCGCTATTACCTGGATGCCGGGGCCGGCGGTTTGGCCGTGGGCGTGCACACCACGGAGTTTGCCATCCACGACCCCAAGGTGGGCCTGTACCGGCCGGTGCTGGAACTGGCCATGGAAACCGCCCGCACCTGGAAACCTCTGAGTGAATTGCCCCATCCTCCGGTGATGATCGCCGGCATTATTGGAGAAACCCATCAAGCCGTTGCAGAGGCGGAAATCGCCCGGGGGCTGGGTTACGAAGTGGGGCTGCTCGGTCTTGGATCTCTATCCGGATACAGCGATGAGCAGCTGGTGGACCACGCCCGCCAGGTTGCCCGGGTGCTGCCGATCATGGGCTTCTACCTGCAACCGGCAGTCGGCGGGAGGGTTCTATCCGAGGCGTTTTGGAGGCAGCTGGCCGAAATACCCAACCTGGTGGCTATCAAGATGGCCCCTTTCAATCGCTACTACACCCTGGCGGTGATACGAGCGGTGGCCGCCTCTGGCCGAGCCGGGCAGATCGCCCTGTACACGGGCAACGACGATTCGATTCTCGTCGACCTGTTGACCCGCTTTCAGATCGCCACTGAACGAGACATGGTCACTCTGGAGGTGGTGGGGGGACTGCTGGGACACTGGGCCTACTGGACAAAGCGGGCCGTGGAGCAGCTGGAACAGGTGCATTCGGCCAAGCGGAGTGATTCGATCCCTTCCCGTCTGCTGACCCTGGCTTCTCAGGTCACCGAATCCAATGAGGCGGTCTTCGATCCGGAAAACGCCTTCCGAGGCTGCATCGCCGGGATCCTATACGTCATGGCCTCCAGCGGGCTGGTGGCCGGAGTGCATCCTCTCGGAGGGGATGAAGGACTGTCCCCGGGTCAGGCGGAGAAGATCGACGCGGTAATGGCTCGCTATCCCCACCTGACCGACCAGCAGTTTGTGGGAGAGAACCTGGATCGCTGGCTGGCCTAGCGATCCTGCCCTGAGAGAGGTATCGACAGGACCGCGCTGCACCTGTTGTGCCCGGCTAATGAGGCGGTTCATTCCCGAACCGGTTCTGGGCAAGGCTTTAGAGTAGGATTTGACAGTTGCAGGATCATTCACTCCCACAAACTTCCCTTGCACGTAAAAAGGTTGGTAAAGCCCTGTATTTCGGGCTTGCCTCTCTACTTGTTCTGATGTGTTCCTGCCTTTCGGTTTTCCCTGCTATGCCAAGGCAGGAGATGGAAATGCGTTTGTATCCCCATAACCTTAATTCAGAAGGGGAAATAGTCTACCATGTGCTTTGCGAGATCTACGAAAGAACCCGCACTAACCGGACTCGATCTCCATTCTTCAACAATGCCGTGATAAAGGTGGACAGCCATGAACTTCATTTAGATGAAGGATTCATCGAGACGCACCGGGGTGAGAAGTACGAAGATTATATTGTTGACGGACGATTTCTCTATACCGAAGACGAATTGGTTCTGGACAGCGACGAGGAAATTCATGTTCAGATGATCCACCCGGCGATCGGCAGGATCGAGAGAGTACTCGAGGTACCTCTGAGTGTCCGGGATGTCCGGGTTGACAGCCAGCAGCTTGCTCTGTGGCTTGCCGGTGATACAAATGCCCTGAGGGTACAGTGGAGGGGAGAGAATGCCGACCTGTATCAGATCGCGGTTGTGGCCCGTATTCAGGACGGGCAAACTGAACAAACAGTATTTGAAACGAATTTAGAGGAAACCCTTATTGTCAGGACTCAGCTTGTCTTACCAGCCGGCTTCGATTTCACCGCCCATCAGCTCGAAATCGAGATAATAGCCAGCAACAACGATACGTTTGACTTCGAACGGATTCGATTCGATTGGGCAGTCGAATCTCCCTTTGCGTGTCGTCTCCTGCTCCCTGAGCATTGATATTTTGGTCTGCAACCTCCTACCGTTTATTCTTTGTAACCAATGATTTGATCCCCCGAACCGTTCCCCCTACGGCCAGCTGAAACCAGCGCATCTTGCTGACGATGGTCAGGATGGTGATGGCTGCAATGACCGCGCAGATCGGACGGATGAAGAAGGGCAGAATCGATCCGTCTGAGAGAATCAACGCCCGTCTCAGGTTTTTGTCCAGTATGTCCCCCAGGATGATCCCCAGTACCAGCGGAGCTACCGGATAATCCATTTCCCGCATGTAGTAACCGATGATGCCGAAGACGATCATCACTCCGATATCGAAGGTTCTGGCCTGGATGGCAAAGGCGCCGACCACGCATAGGGTGAAGACGATGGGCATCAGCTTCTCTCGGGGAACCAGCAGGACCTTCACCAACAGCTTGACCAGGGAGAGGCCCAGAATGAGCATGGCCGCCGAGGCCAGCAGCACCATGGCTCCGACTTCGAACACAAACTCGGGAAACTCCAACATGATCAGCGGTCCGGGGCGAACTCCGTGGATGAACATGGCCGCCAGCAGCACCGCTGCAGGCGCTGAACCTGGGATAGCGAGGGATAGGACTGGAATCATTGCGCCTGCAACACAGGCGTTATTACCGGTCTCAGCGGCGATCAATCCCTCCTCCACGCCGGTGCCGAACTTATCCCCCTCCTTGCTTCTGCGCTTGGTGATGTCGTAGGAGACCCAGGCGGCGATATCCTCCCCCACGCCGGGCACCGCTCCGATGAAGGTGCCGATGATACCCGAGCGGACTATGGTTTTCCAGTACTTGAGCACGTCCCGCGGACGCGGCACCACCCGCTCGATCTTGGTTTTTACCACCTCCATCTTTGGAAACTTCATGATGGTGATCAGCTCGGCGAAGCCGAAGGCCCCTACCATGGCGGGGAGCAGGGCGATGCCCCCGGACATGGCCACCGACCCGAAGGAGAAGCGGATATAGGCATGGATTCCCTCCATGCCGATCATGGCCACGAACAGGCCGAGGAACCCGGCGATCCATCCTTTCAGCGGATCCTTGGGTGCGGTCAGGTTGCCGCAGATCACGATTCCGAAGATGGCCAGCCAGGTGAACTCGAAGCTCTTGAAGCTGAGGGCGAAGTTTCCGATGATCGGCGTGAACAGGCTGAGCATGGCCATGCCGATGAAGGAACCGATAAAGGAACCCGTGGTGGCGATGCCGATGGCCCGTCCGGCCCGCCCCTGCCTGGCCAGGGGATAGCCGTCCAC
>CAZFMD010000084.1:0-13101 GCA_964520025.1 uncultured Spirochaetaceae bacterium | reverse complement strand
TGCATTTTTGAGGCGGACGCTTTAACCACGAACGGAGGAACAAAAAGATGGCAAAAAAGAAGATCGCAGCTCTCATCAAGCTGCAGGTGCCGGCGGGCAAAGCAACCCCCGCACCACCGGTGGGTCCCGCCCTGGGTCCCCATGGGGTGTCCGCACCCCAGTTCGTTCAACAGTTCAATGATCGCACCAAAAGCGTGGAGCCGGGTTTGCTCATTCCTGTTGTGATCACCGTGTACGCGGACAAGAGCTTCACCTTCATCACTAAAACACCCCCCGCGGCGGTGTTGATCAAGAAGGCCTGCGGCCTGGAAAAGGGATCGTCGGTGCCGAACAAGGACAAGGTCGCCATGATCAAGGCGGAGCAGGTCCGGGCAATAGCGGAGCAGAAGATGAAGGATCTGAATGCCACCGATATCGAAGGGGCGATGCGGATTATCGCCGGAACAGCCCGGAGCATGGGCGTGACCGTGGAGGGGCTGTAGACATGAAGAGGGGAAAGAAGTACCAGCAGACAGTGGAGAAGTTCAACGCCACCGAGCAGTACAACCTGGGCCAGGCCCTGGATCTGGTGAAGGATCTGGCCTATGCGAAGTTCGACGAGACCGTGGAAATCGCTCTCAAGTTGAACGTCAAGGCCAAACACTCGATTCGCGATACCCTGGTGCTGCCCAACAGTTTCAGGGCGGAGAAGAAGGTCCTGGTTTTTGCCAAGGGAGAGAAGGCGGATGAGGCCAAGGATGCGGGAGCCGCCTATGTCGGGGATACGGATCTTGTTGAAAAGATCCAAGGCGGATGGCTCGACTTCGACGTGGCCGTGGCTACACCGGATATGATGAAGGATGTGGGCAAGCTCGGCCCGATTCTGGGCCGCCGGGGAATGATGCCCAATCCCAAGACCAAGACCGTCACCTTCGATATCAAAGAGGCACTCGAAGAGCTGAAGAAGGGGCGGGTTGAGTTCAGAGGGGACAAGACCGGGGTGATTCATATGCCTATCGGAAAGGTCTCCATGGACAAGGAGCAAATCGCCGAGAATGCCCGACTTCTCATCGACGAGGTACAGAGGAAAAAACCCGCGGATATCAAGGGGGAGTTCATCAAATCGATCGCCGTTTCCTCGACTATGGGGCCGGGGATCAGGGTGAATCCTAAGGAAAAGGCTTAAAGTTATGGCAGAAAAAACTCAAAAGATCCAGCCTTATAAGACTGAAGGCATCCAGAAGATTAAAGAGCTGATCGAAAACAGCTCGGACGTAATCTTCACGGATTTCCGCGGTCTCAATGTGCCTCAGATTACCGAGTTGCGCCGGTCCTTGCAGGAAAAAGAAGCCGAATACCGGGTGGTGAAGAACAGCTACGCGCGGTTAGCTTTCAAGGAACTGGGATTTCCCTTCGAGGAGGATTTCCTGATCGATCCTACGGCTCTGGCCCTGGCCAAGGCTGACATCGGACCGATTACCAAGGTGCTGTTCGACTTCACCAGGGATTCAACCCTGAAGATCAAGGGCGGCTTGGTCGACGGCAGAGTGGTGTCTTCCGAAGAGGTAGCGGCCATCAGTAAGCTTCCGGGTAGAAGCGAGCTGTACGCCATATTGATGGGGACGATGAACGCTCCATTGACGAACATGGCATACGCGCTGAATGGAATTGTTACCAAATTGGTGCGAACCGTTCAGGCTGTGGCCGAAAGCAAAGAGGAGAAATAGAGGCAGCATTAGTCTTAGAAGAGTGTTCCAGCTATTGCTGCAATAAAAAGAAAACAAGGAGAAGATAAATGGCAACACTGAAGAAGGATGAGATCCTCGAAGCGATCGCCAATATGACGGTGCTCGAGGTTTCGGAGCTGGTAAAGGCGATGGAAGAGAAGTTCGGTGTGAGTGCTGCCGCACCTGTAGCGGTAGCAGCAGCTCCTGCGGCCGCGGGCGGAGATGCCGCCGCAGCGGCGGAGGAGCAGACCGAGTTTTCCGTCGTGCTCAAGAGCTTCGAGGATGGGAAGAAGATTCCCGTGATCAAGGAGGTCCGGGCCATAACCGGTCTTGGACTCAAAGAGGCGAAAGAGCTCGTCGAGGCTGGTGACAAGGCTGTGAAAGAGGCCATCAGCAAAGAAGAGTCTCAAAAAATCAAAGAGCGGCTGGAGTCAGCTGGCGCTACGGTTGAGGTTACATAATCGTAACTTTACACCTCAATCCCACTATCTCGATACCACCGGAGGGAACTGTCCGCCGGTGGTATCGTCGTCCACTAACAGCGCACGGGAGGGCACATGGTTCCTGAGATAATCAAGAGAGTCTATATCGGTCAGGGTGTGGAAGAGGCGATGGAGATGCCGAGCCTGATCGACATTCAACTCTCCTCGTTCGAGCGATTCTTGCAGCGGGAGAAACTCAGAGAAGGCAAATCCATACAGCGACAGGGTCTGGAGGATGTGTTTCAGGTCATTTTTCCGATAGAGAGTCCCAATCAAGACATGGTCTTAGAGTACGGCGGTTATACCCTGGATGAGGAGGCCGTGGTATTCAGCGAGCAGGAATGTAAGAACAAGGGGCTGACCCACGCGATTCCCATCAAGGCCAAGATCAATCTGATCTTCCTCAACACCGGAGAAATCCGGCAGAAGGAGATTTACATGGGGGATATCCCCCTCATGACTCCGAGGGGCACGTTCATCGTAAATGGTGCCGAGCGGGTGGTGGTCAGTCAGATCCACCGTTCCCCCGGAGTGATATTCAGCCACGACAAGGGAGTGTTCTCCTCCCGTATCATTCCCTACCGCGGTTCCTGGCTGGAGTTCGAGGTTGATCAGAAGAAAGAGCTCATCTACACGAAGATCGACAGGAAGAAGAAAATCCTGGCTACGATTTTCCTTAGAGCACTGGGATTCGACACGCGGGAAAAGATCATCGATCTGTTTTACCGGACCAAGACCGTGAAGATTTCCGAGAGCAGGGCCGACAAGGAGAAGGTTCTGGGAATGGTGTTTGCCCGTGCGGTGTATCACGAGGAGGAGGGGCAGACCAAGCGGTTATACCGGGCCGGGGACAAGATCCATCCCCACGATGTGGAGGAGTTGATCCACTCCGGAATCGCCTCGATCGAAGTCATCGACTTCCAGAGTGAGCAATCCCTTCATTCCCCGATTATTCTCAACTGTTTCGAGAGGGAGGAGGTCGTTTACTCCCGGGAGGATCCGGAGAAGGATGAGCCCACCAAGGAAGAGGCGATCAGCCGAGTGTACGGCGTGATCAAGCCGGGCGAACCGATCACATTGGAGAGCGCGGAGAAGGATCTGCAGAGCATGTTCTTCACCTCCCGGCGCTACGATCTGGGGCGGGTCGGGCGATACAAGCTGAACAAGAAGTTCGACTACGATGAGGCGCACAAGACACATACGCTCATCCCCGAGGATATCATCAATACGATCACGTTTCTCACCCACGTCTACATAGGCGAGCGAAACGTGGATGATATCGATCATCTCGGAAACCGGAGAATTCGCTCCGCCGGTGAGCTGCTCACAAATCACCTGAAAGTCGCCTTCACCCGCATGGAGCGTATCGCCAAGGAACGCATGAGCCTCAAAGAGGCGGATACGATCCGGCCCCAGGATCTGATTTCCATCAAACCGATCGTGGCCACGATCAAAGAGTTCTTCGGATCCAGCCAGTTGTCCCAATTCATGGACCAGGTGAATCCCCTGGCCGAGTTGACCCATAAACGCAGGCTCAACGCCCTTGGCCCGGGGGGGCTTTCCAGGGACCGTGCTGGGTTTGAAGTGCGGGATGTTCATTACACCCACTACGGGCGGATGTGTCCGATCGAAACCCCGGAAGGGCCGAATATCGGACTGATCGTATCCCTGGCCAACTATACCCGGGTCAATGAGTACGGCTTCCTGGAAACCCCGTATCGCAAGGTCGGAGACGGGGTGGTAACCGATGAGATCGAATATCTGTCGGCGATCGACGAGGAGAAGTACTACATCGCCCAGGCCACCAGCCGAATCGATGACAAGGGCAAGTTCAAGGAAAAGCTGATTCCGGCCAGAAAGGGGGGGGACTATATCACCCGCAAGGCCGAGGACATCCAGTACATGGATGTTTCTCCCAAGCAGATCATATCGGTCTCCACCTCTCTGATTCCCTTTCTGGAGCACGACGATGCCAACCGAGCCCTGATGGGTTCCAACATGCAGCGCCAGGCCGTGCCCCTGCTGCGCCCGGAACCTCCCCGGGTGGGGACCGGGATGGAGCGCAAGACCGCCTTCGATTCGGGTGTGGCCGTGGCCGCCGGACGAGCCGGGAAGGTCGAGTACGTGAGCTCAGAGAAGATCGTAATCAAACCGGACAAGGGCAAGGCTGATGAGTCGGATGTCTACCCGCTTATAAAATTTCAGCGGACCAATCAGGATACCTGTTTCATTCAGAAACCCATCGTGGCTCCCGGCCAGAAGATCAAAGAGCGGGAGGTAATTGCCGACGGACCGGCCACCTACAATGGGGAACTGGCCCTGGGGGTCAATGTCCTGGTGGCCTTCATGCCCTGGAACGGCTACAACTACGAAGACGCGATTCTGATTTCAGAAAAACTCGTTCGCGAGGATCGTTACACCTCGATACACATCAAGGAGTTCTCCATTGAGGTGCGGGAGACCAAGCTGGGCCCGGAGAAGCTGACCCGGGACATTCCAAACGCCAGCGACAACTCCCTGGAGCACCTGGATGAGGAGGGAATTATCCGCGTCGGCGCTGAGGTGAAATCCGGATCCATCCTGGTGGGGAAGGTAACCCCGAAGAGCGAGACCGACTCAACCCCCGAGTTCAAGCTGTTGAACTCGATATTCGGGGAGAAAGCCAAGGACGTGCGGGATACTTCCCTGAGAGTGCCTCACGGAATCGAAGGCACGGTTATCGATGTGCAGCGGCTGAAACGCTCGGAGGGAGATGAGCTCAATCCCGGAGTGGAAGAGGTGGTGAAGATACTCATTGCCACCAAGCGCAAGCTCCAGGAGGGGGATAAGATGGCCGGGCGTCATGGGAACAAGGGTGTAATCGCCCGAGTGCTGCCCGAAGAGGATATGCCCTTCATGGATGACGGCACGCCGGTGGACCTGGTGCTGAATCCCCTGGGTGTACCCTCCCGTATGAACCTGGGACAGATCATGGAGACGGAGCTGGGCTGGGCGGGATTCAAGCTGGGAGAGTGGTATGCCACCCCGGTGTTCGAATCCGCCTCCAATGAGATGATCGAGGAGAAACTCAAGGCTGCTCAGTTGCCCGTGAACTCCAAGGTGACTCTGTACGACGGGCAAACCGGGGAACCCTTTGAAAACCCGGTTACCGTAGGCTACATCTACATGATGAAGCTGCACCACCTGGTGGACGACAAGATGCACGCCCGTTCCACCGGTCCCTACTCCCTGGTGACCCAGCAGCCGTTGGGCGGGAAGGCCCAGTTCGGCGGTCAGCGGCTTGGGGAGATGGAAGTGTGGGCCCTGGAGGCTTACGGAGCGGCCAACACCCTGCAGGAGCTGCTTACAATCAAGAGTGATGATATGTCGGGGCGGGCCAAGATCTACGAAAGCATCGTGAAGAACGAATCTTTCACCCAGGCCGGAATACCCGAGTCCTTCAATGTACTGGTCCAGGAGTTGCGGGGATTGGCCCTGGATGTGTCGATCTACGACAACAAGGGCAAGCAGATCGCCCTGACCGAGAGAGACGAGGAGTTGATCAATCGGCAGGGAAGCCGCTTCTAGATGAGTCAAAAGTTGCTCACTCTGCGATGGCGATGGGAGGGATAAGGAAATGAGAGAGATGCAGGATTTCGACAGCATTATGATAAAACTGGCCTCTCCGGATCAGATACGTGCCTGGTCCTACGGCGAGGTCAAAAAACCGGAGACGATCAATTATAGAACGCTTCGGCCTGAGAAGGACGGACTGTTCTGTGAACGAATCTTCGGAACAACCAAAGAGTGGGAATGCTACTGCGGTAAGTTCAAGTCGATCCGCTACAAAGGAGTGATCTGTGACCGCTGTGGTGTCGAGGTGACCCACTTTCGCGTACGCCGCGAGAGGATGGGGCACATCGAGCTGGCCTCCCCCGTCTCTCACATCTGGTACTACCGTTCCGTTCCCTCCAGAATGGGATTACTCCTGGATCTGGCGATCGTGGCGCTTCGCTCGATCCTCTACTACGAAAAGTACATCGTTATCGATCCCGGCGATACGGATCTGAAGAAGATGCAGCTGCTCACCGAGGAGGAGTACCTGGAGGCGCACGAGCGCTACGGCATGGCATTTTCTGCCGGAATCGGCGCCGAGGCGATCCGGACGCTTCTGGAGACCCTTGACCTGGACGCTCTGTCCGCAGAGCTGCGCGTCAAGATGCAGGAGAAGGGCCGCAAGAGCGACAAGCGGCTTCTCAAACGCATCGAAATTGTCGAGCAGTTCCGGGATTCGGGAAACCGCCCGGAATGGATGATCCTGGATGTTATCCCGGTTATCCCCCCTGAGCTGCGGCCCATGGTGCAGCTGGACGGCGGGCGTTTTGCCACCTCGGATCTAAACGACCTGTATAGACGGGTTATCAACAGGAACAATCGGCTGAAACGTCTGCTGGCACTGCACGCACCGGACATTATTATCCGTAACGAAAAGCGCATGCTCCAGGAAGCGGTGGATGCCCTGTTCGACAACTCGAAGAAGAAGCGGGTCGTCAAAGGCGCGGCCAACCGTCCGCTGAAATCCCTCTCCGATATGCTGAAAGGCAAGCAGGGACGCTTCCGCCAGAACCTCCTGGGCAAGCGTGTGGACTATTCGGGTCGTTCGGTGATCGTGGTGGGTCCGGAGCTCAAGCTGCATCAGTGCGGGCTGCCCACGAAAATGGCCCTAGAGCTGTACAAGCCCTTCATCATGCGCAAGCTGGTGGAAAAAGACGTGGTCTACAACATCAAAAAGGCCAAGACCCTGGTGGAGATGGAAACCCCGGAGGTTTGGGCCGTACTGGACGAGGTGGTCACCGAACACCCCGTTTTGTTGAACCGCGCCCCGACCCTGCATCGATTGGGCATTCAGGCCTTCGAACCGGTTCTGGTGGAGGGAAAGGCCATCAAGCTGCATCCCCTGGTCTGTCACGCTTTCAACGCCGATTTCGACGGCGATCAGATGGCCGTGCACGTCCCGCTCACCCCGGCCGCCCAGATCGAGTGCTGGACTCTGATGCTGTCTTCCCGTAATCTCCTCAACCCGGCTAATGGCAACCCAATCGTGATTCCCACTCAGGACATGGTTCTGGGAATCAACTATCTGACCCGAGCAAAACCGGGCGCCAAGGGCGAGGGAAAACATTTCAGCAGCATCGAAGAGGTCCTGCTGGCCATAGACGTCCGCTCGGTGGACTATCAGGCCCTGATCAAGGTCAAGAGAGATGGTGAGTACATCGAAACCACCCCGGGACGGATCATCCTAAATGAAGAGCTGCCTGAAGCGATTGGCTTCATCAACCAGCCTATGGGGGAGAAAGAGCTGCGCAGCCTCATCGCCCGCTGCTACAAGGAGCACGACTCGGATGTAACTGTAAATATGCTCGATACGATCAAGGACCTGGGGTTCCGCTACGCCACCCGCTTCGGGGCGACAATCGGTATGGAAGACATCATTATCCCGGAGACCAAGAAGCAGCTGATCACCAAGGCCAACGCACAGGTGGAAGAGATCCAGAACCAGTACCTCCAGGGGCATATAACGAACGAGGAGCGCTACAACAGGGTGGTGGAGGAGTGGAGCAAGACCAATGAGGACATCACCAAGGAACTGATGAACGATCTGGCCAGTGATCGGGGCGGATTCAACCCGGTGCACATGATGGCCTACTCCGGAGCGCGGGGTTCCCGCAGCCAGATCCGGCAGCTCGCCGGTATGCGGGGTTTGATGGCCAAGCCTTCCGGAGAGATCATCGAGCTGCCCATTCGCAGCAACTTCAAAGAGGGGCTTTCGGTGATCGAGTTCTTCATCTCCACCAATGGGGCGCGTAAAGGATTGGCGGATACGGCCCTGAAAACCGCGGATGCGGGTTATTTGACCCGCAGGCTGGTGGATATCGCCCAGGACGTGGTGGTAAACGAACAGGACTGCGGCACCATCAACGGTCTGGAGATGCGGGCGATCAAGGATGGAGAGGAGATCGTCGAGTCTCTACGAGACAGGATCGCAGGCCGTTTCACTCTGGAGCGGGTGCGGCATCCCATCACCGGCGAGATCATCATCGATGTGAACCAGGAGATTACCGATGAGATCGCCGACCAGATAGAAGCGGCGGGCATCGAGCACGTTCGCATTCGCACGGTGCTGACCTGCGAGGCCCAGCACGGGGTATGCGTGAAGTGCTACGGCCGTAACCTGGCCACAAACAAAACCGTGAACATCGGAGAGGCCGTGGGAATCATCGCGGCCCAATCCATCGGTCAGCCGGGAACGCAGCTCACTATGCGGACCTTTCACATCGGCGGTGCGGCCACAAAGATCAGCGAGGAGAGCCGGATCTATCTCAGATATCCGGTCCTGGTGGACAGTATTACCGGTAATACCGTGCCGACAAAGGGAGGCAACCTGCTGTTCACCCGCAAGGGCTACATCATGGTTCACCGAGTTCTGCGCACCATCGATCTGAAAACCGGCGATCGGGTAATGGTCAAGAACGGACAGAAGGTGTTGAAGGGTGAGGTGATCGTACAGCGCAAGGGAGAGAAGATCATTGCGGAGGAGATTGCCTACGTTCACAGGACCAAGGAGACTCTGCTGCTGATTACCCAGCCTCAGAGAGTGGATATTCGAAACGGCTCTGAGCTGATGGTCAATGAAGGTCAGATCGTTGCCACCGAAGAGGCAATGGCCTACTTCGATCCTTTTAGCGAACCGATTATCGCCGAAACTGCGGGAAAAGCGGTTTTCGAGGATATCGTTCTGGGCACGACCCTGAAAGAAGAGATCAACGAGGACACGGGGAAGATCGAAAAGAAGATCACCGACTACACCGTGGAAACGCTGCAACCCAGGATCGTAATTCATGACGACAAAGGTGAGGCCGCGGCCACCTACTATCTGCCCGGCAGCGCCTATCTGAACATAGCCGACGGGGAGGAGATAAATCCCGGACGGATTCTGGCCAAACTTCCGCGGGAGAGCGTGAAGACCCGGGATATCACCGGCGGACTTCCCCGAGTCGGGGAGCTGTTCGAGGCCAGAAAGCCCAAGAATCCCGCGGTCCTGGCCAAGGTCAGTGGGGTTGTCGGTTTCAGAGGACTGCTCAAGGGTAAACGGGTTATCCTGGTTGTCGATCCCTACGACAAGGAGTTCAAGCATCTGGTGCCCATGGGCAAGCACCTGCTGGTTCGGGATGGTGATTATGTCGAGGCGGGAGAGCAGCTGTGCGACGGCAACATAGATCCCCACGATGTCCTGCAGATACTCGGGGAACAAGCCCTGCAGAGTTATCTGGTGAATGAGATCCAGGAGGTGTATCGGCTGCAGGGGGTGAATATCAACGACAAGCACATCGGTGTGATCATCCGTCAGATGATGAAGAAGATCGAGATCATGCAGGTCGGGGATACGAACTTCATCTTCGGCCAACAGATCGACAGATATAAGTTCAACCAGGAAAACAAAAAGGTGATTCGCGAAGGTGGACAGCCGGCCATTGCGCGGCCGTTGCTGCTGGGAATCACCAAAGCCTCGCTGAACATCGACAGCTTCATATCGGCGGCCTCCTTTCAGGAGACCACCCGGGTATTGACAAATGCTTCGATCAAGGGAAGCCGGGATCACCTGCACGGGTTGAAGGAGAACGTGATCATCGGCCACCTGATACCCGCCGGTACGGGAATTCGCGCCTATAAAGATATCAAGCTTCTCGATGAAAATATGGAAGATCTGGATGTGCAGGTGAACCGAATCATCGAGGAGAAACGACGGGAGAAAGAACTGGCCGCCATGCTCCAGGAAACAGAGTGAATTGCTGTCAAGAATCGCTTGATTGTTTCGAGCATTTTTGCTATGTTCAAGGGGTGAAGGCCCATCCTGAATGGGTGCGCCTTACTGCCCAGAAGAAGTATCTGGCGTAGGACTGTTTGAGCAACAACGAGAAGTCCACGATGAGCAACCTCTTGGGAGGGGAATCCCGAGGGGTTGACATTTTGTGTCTGTATTGTTAGATTCTCACCCGCTCATTTTCTTTTTATTAACAGCGGGTGAGTTGTGTGTCTATATACTGATCGCAATCTACAATAGCAACTGAAGTGAAAGATTGCGACGTATGATGACACCAGGAATTTTTTAGTGTCATCATAATAGGAGAGATTTGATGCCAACGATCAATCAGCTTGTTCGCAAAGGCCGGCAAGCTGTGCACAAAAAGAACAAGGCTCCGGCGTTGCAGTCCTGTCCTCAGAAGAGGGGGGTATGCACCCGGGTCATGACCGTCACTCCTAAAAAGCCGAACTCGGCATTGAGAAAGGTGGCGCGGGTACGGTTGAGCAACGGAATCGAGGTAACGGCCTACATTCCGGGGATCGGTCACAATCTGCAGGAGCACTCGGTGGTATTGGTCCGTGGCGGCAGAGTTAAAGATCTGCCGGGGGTGCGCTATCACATCATCCGGGGAGCAAAGGATACCCTGGGCGTGGAGGATCGGCGCAAGGCCAGGTCCAAGTACGGAACCAAGCGGCCCAAGGTCTGATGAGGAACTGATTATGCCAAGGAGAAGAGTACCGCCCAAGAGGCCCATTCCGCCGGATCCGAAGTACGGGAATTTGAATATCTCCCGGATCGTCGTGCGCATGATGCTTCGGGGGAAGAAATCGGTTGGTTATGGGATCGTGTATGATGCATTGGATATCATCAAGCAGAAAGCGGGGAAGGACCCCGTAGAAGTGTTCGAGAAGGCCCTCGAGAACGTCAAACCGGTGGTTGAGGTGAAATCCCGAAGGGTCGGGGGTTCGACCTATCAGGTTCCCGTAGAGGTCCGTGAAAGTAGACGGGAGGCTCTGGCCATGCGCTGGATTATCCAGTACTCCAGGGATCGTCATGGGTTGTCGATGAGTGAGAAGCTCGCCGCCGAACTGATGGATGCCTTCAATCAAACAGGAGCTGCTTTCAAGAAAAAAGAAGATACCCACCGGATGGCAGAGGCAAACAAGGCGTTTGCCCACTACCGTTGGTAGTTAAACTGGCTGCGATGCTCTGAAAGAGGAGCATCCCGGGACGTTTCAGCGGATGTCCGTTCCGTTCCTGCTCGAGAGGATTCGCAACATCGGAATCGCGGCGCATATAGACGCCGGGAAAACGACGACTACCGAGCGTATCCTCTACTACGCGGGCAGAACCCACAAGATGGGTGAGGTCCATGCGGGGGAAGCGGAGATGGACTGGATGGAGCTCGAAAAGGAGCGGGGCATTACCATTACCGCCGCCGCAACTTTTTGCTCCTGGAGAGATTGCCAGATCAATATAATAGATACACCCGGCCATGTGGATTTCACGGCCGAGGTGGAACGATCTTTGAGAGTATTAGATGGAGTGATAGGCGTTTTTTGCGCCGTCAAGGGAGTAGAGCCGCAGAGCGAAACGGTCTGGAAACAGGCGGGCCGTTACAAGATTCCGCGCATCGTCTTCATCAATAAAATGGATCGGGTCGGGGCGCGTTTCGAGGGGGTTATCGAAGAGCTTCATCGCCGTCTGGGAGCAAACGCTACGGCGATTCAGCTGCCCATCGGGGCGGAAGCGAATTTCCTCGGTGTGATTGATCTGATCGAGATGAAGGCCTACCTCTGGGATGAAGATGTTCTGGGTGCAAGGTACCGGGTCGCTGAGCCGCCCGAGGCTCTGGTCGAACAAGCGACCCAGATGCGAGCAGCGCTTCTTGAACGGTTGTCCGAAACCGACGATAGCTTTCTGGAAGAGTATCTGGAGGGAAGCGAGCTGGGCGTAGAGCGCATCAAGCAGGTGCTGCGCAGGGCGACGATCCAGGGGAAGTTGTTTCCCGTAGTATGCGGGGCGGCTTTCAAGAACAAGGGTATTCAAACCCTGCTCGATGCGGTTTTAGATTATCTGCCTTCCCCGGTGGAGACTGAAGCGGTAAAGGCGATCCAGCCGAACACGGGGGATTACGTAACCTTGATTCCGAGAGCGGATCAGCCTTTTGCCGCTCTGGTGTTCAAGATCGTGAGTGATCCCTACGTGGGAAAGCTGGCCTACTTCCGGGTTTACAGCGGAGCCCTGAAAACGGGAGGCACGCTGTATAATGCCACGGCGGCGCGAAAAGAGCGGGTGCACAGGCTGTTGCGCATGCATGCCAACGATCGCGAGCAGATCGCGGAGGTGGTTGCAGGAGACATAGCGGCGGCTGTGGGCTTGAAACGAGTACACACAGGAGATTCCCTCTGTGAAGAGGGGAATCCCGTTCTGCTCGAATCGATGGTGTTTCCCGAGCCTGTTGTGTCCGTCGCGATAGAGCCCAAGACCAAAGCCGATGCTGAAGACTTGAGCAGGGCAATCCGGAAGCTCCTGGATGAAGATCCAACATTCCGGATCCGTTATGACCGGGACACGGGGCAGACCATACTGTCCGGTATGGGGGAGCTGCACCTGGAGATTCTGTTAGCGCGTTTGTTTCGGGAATACAAGGTGGAGGCAACGGTGGGCAGGCCGGAGGTGGCTTACAGAGAAACAATCGCGGAAGCCGCTGAAGCTGAAGGGAAGTTCATCCGCCAGAGCGGTGGCCGAGGTCAGTATGGCCATGTGGTTATGCGATTCGAGCCGCTTCCCACAGGGACTGGGTTTCTATTTGAAAATAAAATTGTAGGCGGCAGTATTCTGCAAGGTTATATTCCTGCTGTCCAGAAGGGGATAGAGGAGGCCCGGGCCAATGGAGTCCTGGTTGGATATCCGATGGTGGATTTCCGGGCGATTCTGCTTGATGGGTCGTACCACGAGGTGGATTCCAACGAGCTGGCCTTTCGGATCGCTGCCTCGATGGCCTACAAGATCGGGCTTGAAAGAGCCAAACCGACCATCCTGGAACCGATCATGGGAGTGGAGATCT
>CAZFMD010000083.1:0-13354 GCA_964520025.1 uncultured Spirochaetaceae bacterium | reverse complement strand
GATCCCTTGTCGCCGCTGGCTAGAAACAGCAGAAACACGGTGATACCTGTAGCGAAGAGATTCAGGGCAATAGCCGCCAGGATGATGTCCGCCTTCAGGCGCAGGTGAAAGTAGCTCAAGATCGCGCCCATGGCCACTCCGGCGGCGACCCCGGCCAGCAGAGCCAGGATCAGGCTTTCGGTGAACGCGCTGACCAGAACACCAACAAAGGCGGAGACCAGCATGGTTCCTTCCATGGAGATGTTGATGGTGCCGGCCAGGTTGGAGATCGACACCCCGATGGCGGCGAACAGCAGCGGGGTCATAACCCGGAACACGGCGAAACCGAACTCGGGACTCAAGATACTCTTCAGGAGGGGGCTCATGCCGCACCTCCCCGCTCAGCCTGGCGCAGGGTAATTCGATACTTCCACTGGCTCAGGAATGCTTCGGCGGTGATCAGGAGGATGATGATCGACTGTATCACGGTAATCATCTCCGCCGGAACGTCGGACATGAGGTTCAGCACCCTTCCACCCACGCGCAGATAGGCCAGGAAGAAGGAAGCCGGAATGATCAGCAGCGGATGATTCCTTCCGATGATGGCTACGATGATTCCGTCCCAACCGTAGCCGGGTTGACCGAGGTTCTGCCAGACGAACCTGCGGTGGATGCCCATCACCTCTGTCATCCCGCCCAGAGCGGCGAGAAATCCCAGGATCACCTGACAGAGAATGATGACCTTGAACACGTTGATGCCGCCGAAACGGGCAAAGCGCTCGTTGAACCCGGTGCTGCGGATCTCATAACCGGTGGTCGTGTGGTAGAGAAAGTAGTACACCAACAGGGCAAACACCAGGGCCAGGATGATGCCGTAATGGATCCGCGTATCGGGAATGAACTGGCCCAACCAGGCGGTCTCCGGCAACTGGTAGGAAACGAGGAATCCCGCCTCCTTGTCCCGGAAGTGAAAGTTGATCAGGTACAACCCGAGGAAGTAGGCCACGTAGTTCAACATCAGGGAAGAAACAAGCTCGCTGGCCTTCCAGCGGGCTTTGAGGATCGCCGGAATAAAACTCCACAGAGCTCCGGCCAGCCCGGCTATCAGCAGGACCAGGGGGATGTGGATAAAGGCGGGCATGTTCGTGGACACGCCGAATGCGGTACCCAGTGCCGCTCCCAGGTACAACGAGCCTTCCGCTCCGATGTTGAACTGCTTGGCCTGGAAGGCCACGGCTATGGCCAGGCCGCAGAAGATGATCGGAGAGGCGGTCTCGAATACATGGGCAAGGCGGGATCGCGAGAGAAACGGCCCGAGCAGAAACGATTTGAGAGAGAATCCGGGCTCCTGACTGATCAGATAGATGAGGAAGATGCTGATCACGATGCCGATGGCGATGGCGATGATGACCCGGATCAGGGTGAAGTATTTAAGCAGAAATTTTTCCACTCACGGCCTCCTCTCTCTGTACACCCAGCATATACGGTCCCAGATCCTCTGCGCTGACTTCAGACATCTCCTGGAAGTGGGCAACAATCTCTCCATTGTAGATTACCACCACCCGGGTGGACAGCTTCAGAATCTCATCCAGGTCGGCGGAGGCCAGAAACACGGCTTTGCCCCGATCCCGAGCTTCCCGCAGAAGTCGATGCACCATCTCCTCGGAACCCACGTCGATTCCCCGGGTCGGGTGAGCGGCGATGATCAGCTCGGGATCCGAGGAAAGTTCCCGGGCCACCACCACTTTCTGTATGTTCCCTCCGGAGAGGGAGGAAACCGGCGTCTTGGTGGACTGGGCAAGAATATTGAATTTCTCGATTAACTCCCGGCTGTGTTGGCTGATCTCCTTCCACAGCAAGCGTGTTCCTTTGGAAAAACCCCGCTTGAAATAGCGATCCAGGATGAAGTTCTCCTCCAGGTTGGTCTCCTCGGCTACTCCATCCTCCATGCGGTCTTCAGGAATGTGACACAATCCTTTCTCCCGTATCTTCCGAGGGGACAATCCGACCAGACCTTCTCCTCTTAGAGAAATATCCCCCTCCGAGGGATTTAGAAGGCCGGTAAGGATACGGATCAGCTCGGTCTGGCCATTGCCCACGACCCCTGCCAATCCCAAGATCTCACCGGCGCGAACATCGAAGGATATCTTGTTGAGGACAAGGATTCCCTCGTCGTTCACGTAGGAGAGGTCGCGAACTTGCAGGACAGGTTCACCGAGTTGACGCGATTCGGGAATGCGTTCGAAGCTGATGTCTCTCCCGACCATGAGCTGAGCGATGTCGTGCTCACTGAGCTCACTGGCATCTCTGGTGTCGATGACCCGGGCATCCCTCATAATGGTCACTCGATCGGCGATCTGCTTGACCTCTTTGAGCTTGTGGGAGATGAAGATGATGGTCTTTCCTTGCTTTTTAAGATTCTTTAAAGTCTTGAACAGCACCTCGGTTTCCTGGGGAGTCAGCACCGAGGTGGGTTCGTCCAGGATCAGCAGCTCGGCGTTTCGGAACAGGGCCTTGAGTATCTCTACACGCTGGCGTACCCCGATGGGCAGATCTTTGATCTTCTTGTCCGAGGGAACCTGCAAACCGTACTCTTCCGACACCTGCCGGGTGATCTCTATCGCCTTGTCTGTATCCAGAAATAAGCGAATCCGCCTGGGTTCATTGCCCAACACCATGTTCTCGGCCACGGTGAGATCGGGGGCGAGCATCAGGTGCTGGTGAACCATGCCGATTCCCATCCGGATGGCGTCGTGGGGGCTGCGCACGTTGACCCGCTCACCCTTGAAAAAGATCTCCCCTCCTTGAGCATGCTCGATGCCGAAGATGATCTTCATCAGGGTGGTTTTCCCTGCGCCGTTCTCGCCAACGATGGCGTGGATCGTGTTTCTCTCAACGCCAACACTCACGCCGCGGTTGGCGATCACCCCGTTTTCATAGACCTTGAAAATGTTTTTTGCTTCCAGGATCGTTTCCACGTTTTACACCCCTTCGCCTTGCCCTGCGCAGGCAAAGACCCGAGCTAATGGAAAGAGAAAAAAGTGGGGACCGCCGGGCGATCCCCACAGGATAAACGAATGCTAAAATACCGTGTCGACTGCGATCTCCCCGCTGACGATTTTCTCTTCCAGTTCCTTGATCTTGTTACGGAACTCATCGGGGATGAGTTTCCGGTAGTTCTCGTTATCGGCCACGCCAATTGCCCCTTCGGCGATCCCCAGCGTTTCCGCCTTCCCCACCGGCAGGTTTCCCTCCACGTACATCTTCAGTGCCCGATAGATGGACTGATCCACGTTCTTCATCATAGATGTGACGATGTTGGCGGACTTGGCGGGATCGGTATCCTTGTAGAGGAAGTACTGATCCGAATCCACACCGATGGCGTAGCGGTCCTTGTCCTTGGCCGCATCCAGGAGCCCGATTCCGGTCTCACCGGCCACGTTGAAGGCGATGTCCGCTCCCTGCTCGTACTGGGCCAGCACCAGCTCTTTGCCTTTACCCGGATCGTTGAACAGTCCCGCGTAGGAAACCAGAACCTCCACATCCGGATCTATGTATTTAGCCCCTTGAACGTAACCGACCTTGAAGTCATTGATGACCGGGATATCCATACCGCCGAGAAATCCCACAACCTTCTCGGGATTGGACTTTGGCATATCCGATGAGGTGACCAAAGCAGCCAAGGCTCCGACCAGGAACGATCCCTCGTTCTGGGCATAGAGAATCGAGTAGACGTTGTCCATTCCTTCCAATGAATAGTCCACAGAGGTGTCGTATGTGATGAAGACTTTCTCCGGATGCTTGGGAGCCAGCTTTTGCAGATACTCCACGGTCTGCCAGGTCCCGGCGATGACGATGTCCCACTCCCCTTCGGCCAACTGGGTGATATCCGGTTCCCAATTCGCCTGCTCGTAGGTACCTTCGATGGTCTTCGTCATAAAACCGAACTCTTCGGCTGCCTGGGTTACACCACGGTTGGCCGAGTCGAAGAAGGACTTGTCCCCGAGGGTGCCATTGACGTACAACACGACCCGGACCTTCTCCTCTCCCTTGGCTGCGGCCCCCTCTTCCTTCTTGCAGGCTGCCAGGCCGAGCAGACTAAGGGTGACGAACACGACCAGCAGTACGTACAGTACTTTTTTCATCTCTCCCTCCTTCTGAAACTACAGGAATACTGATTTACGCCAGATTGCGTATCTCCAACAGTACTCTTTGAAACCCGGGTTTGTCAATTTCAGTAATCAACATCGCCCGTTCTCCCTTCTTTAGGACACTGGCCCCCCGCCGGGGCGAATCCGTGGGTTCCATCTTCAGATCGGCTCGGACACGTTCCCGGGCAATAGCCGGATCTGCGACATAGGCCATGGTGATAGGATCGGGGAACATCGCCACCCTTGCTCCATAGACCTTCTCGATATAGGAAAAAAAGGTTTGATGCATGTCGAGGAGCAGCTTTCCCGCCTTGCTGTCTCTCAATCCGAGAGCCCGGATCTGCTCTTCGGTGTGAGCTATCTTCACTGCGGCGTCCCAGGGAACCACGGTCAGGGGCACTCGGCTCTCCATCACGGCCTGGACGGACTCCGGGTCGGCGTAGTAGTTGAACTCGGCGTAGGGTGTTACATTGCCAGGCCCCACGGCCCCGCCCATGGAGACAATCTCACCGAGCAGATCTTCCAGCTCCGGATAGAGGTTCAGGGCCGTGGCCACGTTGGTCAGCGGACCCAGAGCCACGAGGGTCAGCCCCGGGTTCTCCCGCGCCAGATGAAGGAGCCCGTCCGCAGCCTCTGCGTTCTCGGCCCTTTTCCCGGTTTCGGGAAGCTGCACATCTCCCAGGCCATTGCGGCCATGCACCCCGGCGGCGTGGTGCGGCCCGGCGACCAGGGGCCGGGAAGCCCCTCGATACACCGGAATCTCCTCACGGCCCAGGAAGGCAAGCAGGCGCAGCACGTTCTCGGTAACCTGCCCAACCCCCACGTTGCCGTTTACCGTGGTCAGGCCCGTGACCCGGAGCTCCGCACTGGCCAGAGCGATCATGATGGCCACCGCATCATCGACCCCGCAATCCGTGTCGATGAGTAGCCTCTTCATCATTTCAGTTCCTGATTTACCGCGTCCAACAACTCCTGGATCTCGAAGGGTTTTCCCAGGTAGGGAATCCGATTTGACTCTATAAAACCGATGGTTTCCGCACTGACCGTATCACCGGTAATAAACAGGAACCGTCCCGGGGGTTGCGATCCGGCGGAGGTCAACCGCTTGTACAGATCGATACCGCTCAAGCGGGGCATGCGTACATCGCAGATGATCAGGTCGTAGCCCGTCGCTGCAATCTTCTCCAGCGCGTTCAACCCATCCGTTCCGGTCTCCACCTGATAGCCGGCCTGCTCCAGCACACGGACTATCATGGCTCGAACCACCTCATCATCCTCCACAACCAGCAGGCTCCCGATTCCGTTTTTTTCAATCCCCGCTTCCGGACTGTTGGTTTTTTCCGTGTCGGTATCCTGCAAAGAAACCACCGGGATCTGTACGTAGAAACGGGTGCCCTTCCCCGGCGTGCTCTCCATCCAGATCTGCCCGTCGTGTTCGCCGATTATTCCATGACAGACCGACAGACCCAAACCGGTCCCCTTGCCGAGCGACTTGGTCGTAAAAAAAGGATCGAAAATCTGGGTCTGAAGCTCCGCCGATATTCCCGGACCATTGTCGCCGATACAGATGCGGATGGAGGTCTCTGCGTTTGCCCGATCGATCTGTATCAATTCCGAAGACACGGCAAGCAAACCGCCGCCGCTGGCCTCGAACATCGCTTCGTAGGCGTTGTTGATCAGATTGACGAACACCTGCTGCAGCTGATTGGCATCGGCCATGGTCGCGGGAAGATCTCCGGCAAGATCCAGGCGGCATTCGACGTTTCGGGATTGAAGCTCGTAGGCCAGGATCTTCAGCGTGCTGTTTAAAATATCATCAATATCTACAGGGTGTCTCTCCGGGCGCTGCTGTCTGGAAAAATCGAGAAGGCTGCGTACGATCTTCCCCGCCCGGTGCGCTTCCGCTACCAGCTTCTCCAGATCCTGCTCGACATCTCGGCCGAGCTTACCGGTCTGCAGCAACTGGGCGATCCCGATGATCGCGGTCAGGGGATTGTTCAACTCATGGGCCACGCCGGCAACCAGCTTCCCGATGGCCGCCATCTTTTCACTCTGCACAAGCTTGTCCTGGGAGGTCTTCAGCGCCTCCAGCTGATCCTTCACGTTCTGGTGTAACTGGGCGTTTTCCACTGCAATCGCCGCCTGATGGGCGAAGCTCATGGCCAGATCCGCCTCTTCATCGGAATAGGCTCCCAGCTTCCGGCTGTCGATAGTCAGGCAGCCGATCATCCCGGCACTACCGAGCAGGGGTACGCTCATCCACCCCTTTACGTACTTGGTGTTTCCCCACCCGTGAAAGCGATCGTCCGCCGAGGCGTCTACCAGGATAAAGGGACGCCCGCTACGCTCGATCTCCCGCTCGACCTCCATAACCGGATAGGTCTTTCCCATGGCCGCATCTCCGGGCAGGTCCCTTCCGGCTACCACCCGCAGACAGTTGTCCTCCAGGAGCATCACCGATGCGCTGTCATAGGGGATGACCATACGCAGCTCCGTGAGCAGGCGATCCAGAACCTCATACAGATCCAGGCTCTGGCTCAAGGAAGCCAGGGAGGACTGCATGGCTTCGATCTGCCTCCGCTGGGTGCGCTCGGCTTCGTACAGGCGGGCGTTCTCGACGGCAATCGCCGCCTGATCGGCCAGCATCTTCAGGATACGCAGCTCCTCATCGGTAAACGGCTGGGTTTCGAATCTGGAGATGTTCATCACACCGACGATCCGCTGTTTGACCTCCAGGGGCAGGCCCACGATACTGCCGTTCCACTTCTTGGGGGAGTTCTTGTACAGCGGATGGGTACGAATGTCTTCGACCACGATGGGCTTTCCGGTCTCGGCGACTCTGTAGGTCATCCCGTTCCGCCTGGGTTCTGCGTACGGCTTGTCCCAACGGCCCTTCTCACCGGAGGCTGCGCCGAAGGACAGGGTCTTCCCGTCGTAGAGGAAGATATGGGCCAGATCTGCCGGCACGAGCTCATGAGCGCTGGCCAGGATAGAATCCAGAACAGTGGGCAGCTCCAGAGAGGCGGTGAGAGTCGAGCTGGTACGCTGGACCGCCTCCGCCTCATCCCGGACCTCCCGGTCCAGCTGTCTGAGCCGGAGGTTCTCCATCCTCGCGGCGATCGCCGTGGCCAGGAGCTGAACGAATTGGCCATCCCGTTTGCTGAAAGGCCGCTGTTCTGAAATCCTGAGAAGCAGGAACAGGCCCACGGACTGACCGGCTACGACCAGGGGCGAGGCCAATACGGCGGTCACCCCCAGATCCACCAAAGCGCTATGGGCGAACACGTACCGATTGTATTCACCGATGTTGACGGGATTCTCCTCCTGAAGCCCGAGGCTGACCATCAGCTCCGTAGCCAAACCCTTGGCGTGAAAGGTGTCTTGTGACAGCCCATAGGTGATTACGGTTCCTACCCCATTTACCGTCAGTTCTCCGCCGTTCTGAGAGCTGAGAATCATCGCCCCACCCTGAGCACCCACGGCTTCGGCGGCCGCGGAAACCACCGAAGGCAGTATCTCCGAGAGGTTCTGTGTACGGAAAACAGTACTTAGAAGTTCGTACAGGATCTTAGACTGGTTTCGAGCCAAGTTTTCCACCCATCAGCTACATCTTGTCCCATGGTACAGTTTAGCACAATGAGATAATTTTTATTTATACCCCTCGGGATAACGGTCTGTCGAGATCTTGGGACGGGCTTCCTAGTCCGTTTCCGATTGTTCGAGAACCTGGATTAACAGATCCGGTCTGTCGGTAATAATGCCATCGACTCCCCAATCGATCAGCCGCTTCATGATCCGGGGATCGTTGACCGTCCAGGGGATGACCTGCAAACCCAGCCGGTGCGCCTCCTCCACGTCCCGGCGGTCGATCTCCCGGTAGTAGGGGCTGAGTATATCCGCTCCGAATGCATGAACAAGGGCGGGAATGCCGGGGTACTCGTCAAAATCCAAATCGGCCAGCCAGGGAGAGGATCCCTCTCCACCCGGCTGAAGGTTGTACCAGGCTCCGTCGATCGAAAAATTCTTTACCGTTAGGCAGACAACGGGAAGTTCCGGAGCCAGCTCTTGCACCACTTCCAGGGTCCGCCAGTCGAAGGACTGGATCGAAACCCGCGCTTCGAGGCCGTAGCGGCGGATCAAATCCAGGACCAGCTCGACGAACTCGCGGTAGCCGATCGTGTATTCGGGAAGCGGCGGATAGGTCTTGATCTCCAGATTGAAGCGTAAATCATCAGCCCCCAGGGAATCGACCAGATCGAAAACCTGGGCCAGCGAAGGGATCTTCTGCCCGGGAACCGGCTCCTGTTCCCGAAATCTGTACCAGTAGTCGCTGCCTCGCCTGATCTCTCCCACCGTGTAGCGCTGGAGCTGCTGGAAATCGAGATCTCTGATCAGGACCGTTGCATCCCCCCGGATGAACTCCCCGCTCGGACCCCGTGTGATTGTCGGATTGAGCCTGTAGTCATGGCTGACCACCAACACCCGGTCTCTGGTGACGGCCAGATCCATCTCCAGGGTGTCTGCACCCAGATCCACGGCGTGGGCAAACGCGGCCAGGGTGTTCTCCGGGCGCAGGGCTCTTCCGCCCCGGTGGGCCTGGATGTCGAAATCAGGACTCGAGTCAGCCCACAGCCCTATCGGGATCCCGAACATCGCCGGGGCAAACAGGCTTACGAAGATCAGGCAGAAACGTACCCCTTGCAGCAGCGAATCACTTCTCCGTACCAAGGGCGAATCCCCGCATGAAGCTCTCCTGCATGAAGAAGAACACGAGCAGAGGCGGGATCATGGTCATGACCACCCCGGCCATGATCACCCCCCAGTTGTTGAACGACTCCGTGGAGATAAGCATCTTCACCCCGATCTGCACCACCCGCATGTGCTTGGAGTTGGTGGCCATCAGGGGCCAGAGGTACTGGTTCCAGATGTAGATGAACTCGATCACGGTGAGCGCCCCGATCGTGCTGGCCGACAGGGGGATCAGGATCTGGAACAGGTAGCGTATGGGGCCGCAGCCGTCCATCTTGGCCGCGTCGAGCAGCTCGGCCGGAACCTGGCGAAACCGCTGGACGAACAGAAACGTTCCCGTGGCGCTGGCCAGAAAGGGCACGATCAGCCCCCAGTAGGTGTCGATCCACCGGAGCTTGCTGGTGATGTCGAACAGAGCCACGATGCGCACGGGGATGGGCAGCAGCAGGGTCACCAGGACCACGAAGAACAGGACACTTTTCCCCGGGAAATTGAAATGGGTGAAGGCAAAGGCGGCCAGCAGGCTGAGCAGGATCTTGCCCAGGCTGACCATGAAAGCGATGAAGAAGGAGTTGAACATCAGCCGCCCCAGGTTGACGCTCTGCCAGGCGACGACGTAGTTGCTGAAGTTTCGGGAAGGTAGAAACTTAGGCGGATATGAAAAAACTTCCGCGGGTGTCTGGGTACTGATGATCACCGAAAGGATCACCGGAGCCCCCACGATCAGAATCGAGAGGATGATCAGGATATGCAGGATCGAACGCTGATACAGCTTCATTGTCATGGTTTGCTCCTCCCTATTGGTAGTGAACCCGTTTGCCCGTGGTGCGGAACTGGATCAGGGTCAGGCCCACGACTAGAGTGAAGAGGATGAAACTCTCCGCCGCGGCGTAGCCGGTTTTATGGAAGACGAAGAAATCCTTGTACAGCTGGTAGATCAGGATGCTGGTGGAATTGGCCGGACCTCCTTCGGTGAGCACATCGATCAAGCCGAAAGAGGCGAAGTAGGAATAGATCAGGTTCATCACCAGAAGGAAGAAGGTCATGGGCGAGAGCAACGGAAAGGTGATGATCCGGAAGCGCTTCACAGCTCCGGCTCCGTCTATCGAGGCCGCCTCCAGAGCCTCTCTCTGTACGTTTTGCAGTCCGGTTAGATAGAAGATGATGTTGTACCCCAGGTTCTTCCAGGTGGCGGCCATGGTCACCACGATCAGAGCCAGGGTACCGTTGGTCAGCCATCCCGGCTGCACCCCGAACAGGGTTTCGCTGAAAAAGATCAGGTAGCCGGTGGCCGGGTTGAAGAGAAAGAGGAAGATGGCCCCGGAGATGGCCGGAGACAGAGCGTAGGGCCAGATCAGCAGGGATCGGTAGACCCTCTGCCCCTTGAGCTTCTGGTTGAGCAGGATGGCGATCATCAGGGAGACAAAAAGTCCGACGACCACCACGGTGATCGAGAAGATCAGAGAGGTCACGAAGCTGCGGATGTAGTCGGGGCTGGTGAACAGCTTCCGAAAGTTGTAGAAGCCGGCGAAGATCTTGCGGATCCCGAAGGGATGAACCTTGTACAGGCTCAGGCGGAAGGTCTCGATTGCCGGGTAAAAGAGAAAGACGATCAGGATGAAAAAACTCGGCAGCAGCAGCAGGTAGGGCAGCCACTTGTTTTCAAAGGTAGATTGCATGGACTCCTCCCCTCTTCAGGAAATACATGAGAATCCTATTATTGCACGAGAATTGCTTGTCCTTCCATGGGACAAATTGCACCCGCAGGCAAAGAACGGCCGCGGAAATCTCTTCCCGCAGCCGTCAATTTCATCAGGAACAGGCTACATGTTCAGCTCGTTCCACTCCTCGATAGCCAGATTGGCTTTTTCGGCAGCTTCGTCCAGGGCCTGCTTAACAGTCGCATCCCCGGCGTAGACCTTCTGGATGCTGCCTTCCACCAGTGCGCGCACTTCGGGAAACACGCCGATCAGAGAGCCGGATGTATTCACAGTGTAGGGAGTCTCCAGCAGCTGGTTGAAGGCGGTGCGGAAGTTGGGATTGTCGTTGAACCAGCCCTCGGACTCCAGCTTTTCCATGGCGGTCTTGCGCACCGCGAAGTAGCCGGTGCCCTTGTGCCACTTCATCTGGGCATCATCCTCGGAGATGTGCTTGACCAGCTTGAAGGCGGCGTAGGTTTCGGCATCGGGATGCCCGGAGGACAGCCAGAGCGTGCCGCCGCCGATGGTTACTCCACCCTTGGCCCCGGCGGGCTTGGGCACATAGCCGGTTCCCAAATCCCAGCCGTTTTCCTTGAGCAGGCCGGTGAGCTGGTTCACGTCCGAGGTTGAGGACATGACCATGGCCACCTCTCCGGAGCCGAAGGCGGCCCGGTGATTCGACCAGCCCGGTCCAACGTCCAGGAAGTAGCCGTCCCGCTCCATGCCCGTCCACCACTCGAGCACCTTCTGACCGGGCTCGCGGTTGAACAGCACCTCCGTGGGAAACTCTCCCTTGCGGCCGTTGTCGTTGTTCACGAAGGGTTCATCCATGATGCAGTGCCACTCCTCGAAGTACCAGTCGTGGAGGTTCCAGGTGATCGGGGCTTTCAGTCCCAGGCTGGAATCTTTCAGCTTCTTCGAGTACTCGATCACATCGTCGAAGGTAGCGGGCGCCTTGTCCGGCAGGCCCACCTCTTCGAAGAAGTTCTTGTTGTAGTACAGCAGCGGGGTGGAAGAGTTGAAGGGCATGGAGTAGTGAGCTCCGCTGATGGTGTAGTAGTTACCTACGGGCGAGAAGAAGGCGTCCCAGTCGATGGTCTCCCACTTGGCCAGATCGCCGATCGGCACCACCATGCCGCTGTTGGCCATGCCCAGGGTTCCGATCTCGTAGAGGTGGAACACGTGGGGGGCGTTGCCCGCCTTGGCCGCGGCGGTGGTCTTGTTCAGGGTGTCGTTGTAGGTACCTGCGTACTGGACCACCACGTTGATGTTGGGATTCTGGTCCATGAAGTCCTGAACGATCCCCTCGATCAGCTGGATACGGGCTCCGCTCATGGCGTGCCACATATCCACAGTCACCGAGCCGGTGAGATCCGGCGCCTCCTGGCCTCCCCCTGCGAACAGCAGACCGGGAAGCAGCAGCAATCCGCAAAGAACGATGTGTAAAACCAGACGTTTCATCTATACCTCCTGTTGTTTTGGTCTGGCTCCTATTGTACGGGAGAAGGAGGTATCACGCAAGTTTTTTTCCGTGCGGGGATTCAATGATATTTTTTTTCAGTTCGGGAGACAGACCGGTTTTTCCCTCTACTCGCGATAGAGGATCTTGTAGAAGTAGCTCCTCGGATTGATTTCGGTGGGAAACTCCCGGAGGTTTCCACGGATGTATTCCCTTTCATACGTTGTTTGATCCGGGCTGATCCGTATCAGGAGGTAATAGTAACGATCTTGTTGGGTCTGGATTTTCGTTAAAATCGCTTTTTACCAGTACGCACCCCCGGCATCCTGCCAGGCCTCCTCCACCGTATAGGTCCAGACCATTGACGGCTCTGCGGCGTATGTCGTGGCGTAGTCTTCGCCCGTTCCGTCAGCCAGGAACACGCTCTTAGAGTCTTGCCGTTTTGGATTGTATTCGGGATTGACCCAGGTTCCGATGAGGGGTGCGAGGTCCGTATCCGCTGCTGCTGGTAAGACCATGGCCAACAGCAACAACGAGATGACGAAGAGCTTTTTCATTGTTTTTTTCCTCCAAGCGGATCGATTTTTACGGGGAAGCTCAGTTCTCTGCGTGTGCCGAAGTCGAGTAAGGGCGAAAGACTGCTGTAAAAACAGTCGTACGATTCTAGCCTAATTCACGCAACCCCGCATGCCAACAAAAATGCCGCCGCGCCATGGGCCGCAGCGGCAGATATTCCAGATCCCAACCCAGCACCCTCGCGGCACCCGGCTCGTCTGCTTGAGAAATCCGGTCAGACCTCCTATGATGCTTGCCATGAGTCAACCCCAGGTGATCGTCATCGGCGGGGGCGGGACCGGGGCCGCCCTGGCCTACGACTTGGCTCTGAGGGGTCTTAAAGTCACCCTGCTGGAGCGGGGGGAGTTGACCTCCGGTACCACGGGCAGACATCACGGCCAGCTTCACTGCGGCGCCCGCTACGCGGTGCAAGACCGGGAGATCGGCCGGGAGTGCATGGAGGAGAATGCCATTCTTCGGCGAATCGCCCCTTCTTCCATCGAGTTCAACTACGGGTTGTTCGTCGCCCTCAACGCGGAGGACGAGCGGTACGCCGACAGCTTTGTTCCGGCCTGCGAAGCCTGCGGCATCCCCACTCGTCTGTTGACCGCCAATCAGGCCCTGGCCATGGAGCCCCGCCTCAACCCGAAGCTCCGCCTGGCCGTCCAGGTTCCCGACGGCAGCATGGACGCCTGGCGCCTGGCCTTGCAGTTCTTCGCCTCGGCCCGGGCTCTGGGCGCGGATATCCGCAACTTCTCAGA
>CAZFMD010000082.1:10518-13445 GCA_964520025.1 uncultured Spirochaetaceae bacterium | reverse complement strand
GTGTAAAAAAGTAGCACAAAACCGTAAAAAACCCAGGAGTTTATGGGTAGGAGCATCTTGATGAGACCATCCAAAGTAGCCCTGGTTCGCTGTTCGACCTACGATGAGAGGGAGGTACTGTCCGCGGTCAGCAGCGGTATCGAACTGCTGGGGGGAATCGACACCTTCGCAGCCGCGGATGAGCAGATCCTGCTCAAGCCGAACGTGCTGGCCGGGGACCCGCCTGAGCGGTGTGTGAGCACCCACCCTGCAATCCTCAAGGCGGTGGGGCAGCTGTTTCTGGAGAGGGTCAGCAGCGTATCCTACGGAGATTCTCCGGGGCACGGGGACCCTCAGCCCAATCTGGCCGCGGCGGGCCTCACCGCCGTAGCGCAGGAGTTGGATCTGGAACTTGCGGATTTCGGCCAGGGGCAGCAGGGCGGGAAGGGATTCCTCATCGCCAATGGCGTTCTTTCTACTGATGGGATCGTGAGCCTCTCCAAACTAAAGACCCACATGGTTACGCGCATGACCGGAGCCGTGAAAAACCTCTACGGCTGCATCCCCGGACAGACCAAGCGGCGATACCACTACACGCATCCCAACGCCTTTGATTTCTCCCAGCTGCTCGTTGATCTGAATCTGGCGCTCAAACCCAAGGTGCGGCTGCACATCATGGACGGAATCATGGCCATGGAGGGAAACGGTCCGCGCAACGGCGATCCGGTTGCCATGGGAGTGCTGCTGTTCTCCACGGATCCGGTGGCTCTGGATACGGTGATGTGCGATTTGATCGAGCTGGATCCGATGCGGATGCCCACCAACGGACCCGGCGGGCAGCGGGGGCTGGGAACCTATAGAATGGATGAGATCGAGATTGTCGGGGATTCCCCGGCCGCCGCCCGCCCCGGGAGCTTCAACGTCAAGCGGGGTACGATCCGGGATCTATCCTCCCAGGGACTGTTGGCCAGGATCGACAACCTGATCGCCCGCAGACCGGTGCTGGACAGGGGCAAGTGCGATCGCTGCGGACAGTGCGTGGAGTCCTGTCCGGTTCAACCCAAAGCGTTGGACTGGCACGGAGGCAATCAGCAAGAACCGCCCAGGTATATCTACAGCCGCTGCATCCGCTGCTACTGCTGCCAGGAGATCTGCCCGGTAGGAGCGATCTCTGTGAAACGCACGTTCCTGCGACTGTGAATAACGGCTGTTCGGCTGCCCGGCCCGCCCCGAGTACCTCCGGGTTCGTCGGGCCTGCCGGCTCAGAACAGCTTTCCGGACTGATAGTCCAGGAAGGCCTGGCGGATCTGCTCCTCCGTGTTCATGACAAAGGGACCGCCGCGCACAATTGGTTCGTTGTGAGGAGCGGCGCTTAGATACAGAAAGCCCGAGCCGTCCTCCATTCCGCGAACCGATACCCGGGCGTTATTTCGCAGAAGGGCGAGCTCCCCGGATGAGACCTGCTGTGCCTGTTCATTCAACTCCACGGCCACGGCACCGGAGTGTACGTACAGGAAGCAGTTCTGTCCTTGGCTCGGAGGTGTCTGGAATCGGCTGTCTTTCTTTAAAGCGACATCGAAGTAGCTGACCGGAAATTCGGTCTGAACCGGCCCGCTGGTTCCTTCGTAGCTTCCGGAGATGAGCTTTACGGTCCGTCCTTTTTTCTTGACAGCCGGGATATCCTCCGGGTTCAAATGCTGATAGCGGGGCTCGATCATCTTGTCCTTGGCCGCAAGGGTGAGCCACAGCTGGTAGCCCCACAGCCGGCCGTCCTGCATCTCCGGCATCTCGCTGTGGATGATCCCCTTGCCGGCGGTCATCCACTGCACGCAACCCGGCGCCAGTACTCCGCCCCCTCCCCGGGAATCCTTGTGGCGGAAACTGCCGCTGATCATGTAAGTGATCGTCTCGATCCCCCGATGGGGGTGATCGGGAAAACCGGCACTGTAGTCCTTCGGATTATCGCTCTTGAACTCATCCAGCAGCACGAAGGGATCCACGTAGTTGAGCCGGGGTGAGCCGATGATGCGGTGCAGTCGTACGCCCGCACCGTCGATCACCGACAACCCGCGAACGATTCTGGAAATGCCCTTCTCTTCGCTGTTCATTCTGCCGTATCCTCTTCAGACTAAAGTACGGCTTCCAGGCGCTGATGTCAAAACCAAGTGAATCAGCTCTCCACCGGACAGCTTTCCACACTCGCCGTTTCGGCCGACTTTGCTCTGGCGGATGAGGATCTCTTGAATACGTTGCGGGTCATGCAGACGATCCACTTCCAGTGCAGAACCAGGTGTAAAAACACACCCCCCAGCATGATGATCCCGCCCCAGTCGTGGAGATCCTTCCACAGCAGGCGGCTGACACCCAGAACCTCACGAGCATAGCGGGGATTGCGTCCCCCCTGGTAGCCGCCGGAACCTGCGAAGAAGAGGATCATCCCGGATAGTGCCACCACAACGAAGCTGATGGCGATAATGATGTCCACGTAGTAGTTGAGTCTTGCCTTATTGGGCTTTTTCTTCTTGATTGTCATAGTTGTCCTCCAAATATATTTATTGAGCCCGGTCTGTCGCTGCCTGCAGGGCACCCTTTACGCTCGAGAACTCAATGCCGTTCTCGATGCAGTAATCCCGAACCGTGTCCCCGGCCTTGCCGATGGGCCGACCCAGGATCTGTTCGATCGTCTCTTTGCTCACACCCCAAGACAGGAGCTCTCCGAAAGTCGTCTTTCCCTTTACTTCAGCGATCTCGGTTTCGGTGTGGGTGTCGCCGCTCTCAGCGGCGGCACCCACACCGAGCGTGGAGACAGTGACGGTCTTGGCTCTAACAGTCTCCAGCTGCGCTTCATTCAATCTCTCCCGCAGAACCGAAATCGAGGGAGAGAGCAGCAGGGTGTCTTGCTCCGGTGAGTAGGGGAGCCCCGCGTACAGGGCCACGAACCAGCGGAC
>CAZFMD010000082.1:6911-10418 GCA_964520025.1 uncultured Spirochaetaceae bacterium | reverse complement strand
AGGATGATCACTCCCCCGATCGCCACCTCGGTCGTCCAGAAATTGAACAGGGCGAAGTAGGGATCGATGTTCGCGAACATCAGAGTGCCGGTGGCCGCGGTCATGTAGACGATCAGGCCTAACACCACGTAGCGCAGATAACGCAGAATCCTGTCCACCTTGTACGGGATCAGGCGGTTGAAGCGCCGTTTAAAGATCCTCTTGCCGAGCTTTCCGAACCATTCCTGGATGCTTCCGAACGGACAGACCCAGCCGCAGAACACAGGTCCGAGAAAAAGGGTCAGAGCGAACACGATCCACATGAGGATGAATGAGGCGGAATGGATCTTGCGGACGAAGGTCCCAGCCGTGATGAACTGATACACCGAAACCACCCCGCCGAAGGGGCAGATGGCGTGGAGAGAGGCGGACGAAAGAATTGGAATCGCTTTGCCCGCCTCCTCCAGGGTGTGGTTCACAGCTATCAGAGCAATCAGCGCGAAGAAGAAGATCTGAACAGCCAGGCGGATGTTCGCGACCCTGCGCGCTTTGGTTTTACGGGATTTAGATCCTTCCGCCTCTACCTTGCTCTTTTTCGCCATGAAGGTGCTCCTTAGTTGTAGCGGTTCAGGTTGTTGCGGAAGGCTCGCAGATGGTTCTCCGAAGCTCCCTTCAGCCGTTCGAACAGGTCCCTCACGTCAGCGGGAAGGTCCTGCTTCAGGAATGATTCGTACATCGCGATGTTGTCGATCTCCGCCTGTACTCCGGTTTCGAAGGAGGACTTGAGGTCCTCCGGCAGAACGACGTGATCGCCGGCCGTGTCCTCCGGCAGAGCGTAGCCGTATTCGTTGAACAGCACCGTCACCCACTCGATGTGGCGCTCCTCGGCAGCCATGATGTTGGTGAACGGCCGGATGCTGCCGTACTCCCCAATGATCAGTTCGTACTCGGCTCGGGCCAGGTACTCGTCCTGGATCGCGTAGGTCAGCATCTGTTCGACTGTCAAACCGCTCTTGCCCTCGGCTCCTTTTGCACCGAAATCTGTGCTGTTAGCCGATGCGCTATCGGCAAAGGAAACCAAGGCTGCGGCCGCGCTCAGGGCAACGACCAGTACCAATATTTTCGTGCTCAGACTCTTCATTTGAAAACCTCCTGTTGGTTTTTCTCCAACTTCAATAGTAACAGTATAGGAGGTATGTAGGGCGGGCGTGGAGGGGTTGTGAAGATTGTGTGAAGGAACTTGTACCGGGATTCGGAATCCGAGTACTATAAACCTACCCAATATGGCACGAATATTCGTCGTCGAGGACAACGAGAGTCTCCGCGAGGCGGTGTGCTCCTACCTGCGTCTGAACGACCACGAGGTTGTGGAGTTTTCCCGTCTTGGGGGAGTACTGGAGGCCATCGACACCAAACCGCCGGATCTGATCGTTTTGGACGTGATGCTCCCCGACGGGGACGGTTTTCTTCTGGCCAGGAAGATCCGAAAAGATCACACGGTTCCCATCATTTTTCTCACAGCCAAGGCCACCGAGTCGGACCGGATCACCGGCTTCGAGCTCGGGGCGGACGACTACGTGGTCAAGCCCTTCTCCCCCAAAGAGCTGTCCCTGCGGGTCGAGGCGGTGCTTCGCCGCAGCGGTGAGAGAGCGGCACGATCGGTCCGTTCGTTGAGCTGGGCTCTGGGTGAGCGGATCCTGGAGCTCGATGAAGCCGCTCATCGGGCATCGGTGGATGGCGCGGCGATCAATCTGACCGTGGCCGAGTGGAAGATCCTCTCCTATCTGGCCGACCGTTCAGGCACCGTGGTCAGCAGGGAGAGGCTTCTGGGGGAGAGCCTCGATTACCTGGTGGCCGAGGGTTCGGAGCGCACCGTGGATACCCACATCAAGAACCTGCGCTCCAAGCTCGGTGAGCCCGCATGGATCGAAACCGTGAGAGGCTTCGGCTACCGCTTCTCAGGAGCGCCCGAGTGAATCGACTGTTCGTTCGCACCCTGGTCACCGTCCTGGCAGCACTGCTGGTCCTGATCGCGGTGATGGCCGTGGTAGCGGTTGTGGGTTTCAGTCGATCCCTGGATGTGTGGGAGCATGCCAGGAACGCTCAATTGGAGGAAACCGCCCGGCAGATCCTTCTGAATTATCCTGAAATCCAATCAGTCGTGGTTCCGGAGGAGGTGCCCCTGTTCGTCTATGATACCGGGAGACAGCTTCTTTTTACCAACAGAGGGGAGGGTGCACGCCGGCGAGGCGGCGGCAGCGGCGCATCTCCGGCGGGGCAGGGTGATCTGGTTCCCGTCGAAGCGGACGGGAAGGTGTTGGGCTACTACCGCAGCGGCATGATGCGCTTTGAAAACGACGCGGCCAACATGCGATTCCTAGGCTCCCTGCGCCTCACCATAGGCCTGGGACTGGCCCTGGCTGTGATCATTGCCGTTGGTTTCGCCCTGCTGTTCTCCCGCGGTCTCAGCGCTCCCGCCGTTGCTCTGGCGCAAGCTCTTGATCGGATCAGCCACGGAGATCTCTCGGTACGCATTCCCGAGAGGGGCGCCCGGGAGATTGCGGGAATTGCGAATTCCACGAATCGATTGGCAGAACAGCTGAAGCGGGAGCGGGGCATGCGCCGCCAGTGGGTGCAGGATATCGCCCACGATCTGCGCACTCCGATCGCGGCCATGCGTGCCCAGTTCGAAGGAATGCGGGACGGAGTGCTGGATCTTTCCAGGGATCGGGTCGAAAAGAGCCTCAAGGAGATCTCCCGGATCGAAACGCTGGTTGCCGATCTGGAGGAGTTGATGCGACTGGAGTCACCGGAGTTGCGTATCTCCATGGCGCAGGTGGAGGCAGCGGTATTTGTCGAGGAGATCGGCGAACGTTTCGGCGCTCAGCTGGCCGGGAAGCGGGTTCACTTCGAATCCCATTGCGGGATCGAGCACTTTTTGGCGGATCCGGGCCTGCTTGAGCGGGGGGTTTCGAATTTCTTCTCAAACGCCATCCGTCATACACCCCGGGGGGGGAAGATCGAGCTTTCGATTGCGAGCAACCCGCAGGGACGGACCGTGGTCTCCCTGGCCAATTCGGGAGAACCGATTCCGGCGGAGGAGCTGGAAAAGGTCTTCGATCGCCTGTACCGCGGCGAGTACGCCCGCAGTTCCCCTGGTTCCGGATTGGGACTGACCATCGCCAAACGCATCGCCGAGTTGCACGGCGGTTCCCTGAGCATTCGAAACCGCGAGGAGGGAGGGGTCGTCGTGGAGATGATCGTTTAGCAGCAGGAGGTATCCGAGGCACCGTCGCAGCCGCACTGCGGCTCTCCGCCCCTGATCAACCCATTGATAATAGCCGCGGCACAGCCCACCCCCGGGTTGACGCGAATGGCGCCGAAAGAACAGTTCATCATGCAGGCGCCGCACTCCATGCAGCGATCCCGATCCACGATGCGAACGGTTTTTCCGTTCCTGGCAAACACCTCGCGGGGGCAGACCTCCAAACAGCGGCCGCAGCCGGTGCAGCGATCGGGATACAGCTG
>CAZFMD010000082.1:4878-6811 GCA_964520025.1 uncultured Spirochaetaceae bacterium | reverse complement strand
AGCAGTCCCTTGAGGGCGAATGACCGGAAGGGAATCCATGGCAGGAGCAGGGGTGTCAGAAAGGTGCCGGTCAACAGCGCGGCGGCTCCCAGGATGGCGACGGGAAGGCCATTGCGGAGAACGCTGTGGAACAAGACTCCCGCCGGCTGCATCCCCAGGAGGATGAACACGGCGGCCAGAAAGATGGCGAATCCCTTCAGGGCGGGCACGATCTCCATGGGCGTAAGCTCCAGCCGCTCCCAGAAACCGAAGCGCACCGTCCGCATCTGCGCCGTTGCTTTGTGCCCGTTGCTCAAATAGGCCGGCAGATCCCTAGCATACACGGGGCCGTATTCGACGGAGAACCCGGTTTGATCTTTAACCACATGAGCCTGGATGCCCGGTGCCCCCAACTGGGGCAGGATGATTTTGCGGTTCTCCACGATCTCGGACAAACGAGTGCAGCGGATTCGCCGGATCAATTCCTCGGTCCCGAAGGTGCCCTTGCCCGCTGCGCACCACACGTTGATGCCCCGGGTGTCCAGTACCACGATCCAGGCCTGAAAACCGGCCAGCTCCCGGCGCAGGAGATCGAAGCTGAGCTTGTAGTTGGCCGTAACCAGAACCGGAGATCCGCGGTTCGGCGAGCCCACGGCGTAGATCCCGGGGTCCACTGTGTAGCGCATGCGAAAGGAGTTGAACAGCCGGCACTTGAGCCGGTCCAACCGGTCCCGGCGAGACCACCGGGTGGGCACTGTCAGAACGTTGGCCGTAGCGTTCGTGTTGCCTGCCCCGCGAAGGTCGAACAGCTCGACGGCCATCTACACCTCACTCCGGGCAAGCCGCTTCTTGACGTTCTTGCACTGAGGCAGATCGAGATGGCAATCACGGAACAGGAAGCAGGTGCGCTTGCAGATGGAAACCAGCAGCAGCATCACCGGGACCTCGATCAGCACACCGACAACCGTGGCCAAAGAGGCTCCTGAGGACAGACCGTAGAGCATCGTGGAGGTGGCGATGGCTACCTCGAAGTGGTTGGAGGCTCCGATCATCGACGCCGGGGCGGCGTCGTGGTAGGAGAGTTTCAGCACTCTGGACAGGATGAAGTAACCCAGGCTGAAGATCAGGATGGTCTGGATGAACAGGGGGATGGCAATCCAGAGGATGGTCAGCGGATTGCTCAGAATGACACTGCCCTTGAGGGAGAACAGCAGCACCAGGGTCACCAGAAGGGCGACGATGCTCACCGGGGTCAGCACGGGGAGGAATTTCTGCCGAAACCACTCCGGGCCCCTGCGCCGGATGATGAGGCGCCGGGAAAAATAACCTGCCACCAGGGGCAGGGCCACGTAAATCGCTACGGACAGCAGGATTGTCTGCCAGGGGATGGGCATGGCATTGACCCCGAGCAGGAACCCCCCGAGGGGAGCGTAGAGCACCAGCATGGTCAAAGAGTTGATCGCCACCATCACCAGGGTCAGCCCGTCGTTGCCCCGAGCCAGATAGCCCCACATCAGCACCATGGCCGTACACGGCGCGATGCCCAGGAGGATGGCCCCGGAGATGTAACTGCGCCACAGCTCCACCTCCTGCCCGCTCTTGATGATCTCCGTCCCGGGCAGAAAACGGCGAAAGATCACACCGAGAAACAGGGTGGCGATCAGGAACATGGAGAAGGGTTTGATCAACCAGTTGATGCCCAGGGTCATGAGCACCGGTTTGGGGGTCTTCCCGGCCCGGATCACATCATTGAAATCGATCTTGACCATGATCGGATACATCATGAAGAACAGGCACACCGCGATGGGAATCGAGACCTGGTACACGGAGAGGGAATCCAGGGTTGTAGCCACAACCGGCGCAATCCTGCCGAGCAGGATTCCCGAGGCGATGCACAGGGCGACCCAGAGGGTCAGGTATCTCTCGAAGATGCTCAACTGTCGTTCCATGCTTT